>SVNL01000045.1 GCA_015066925.1 Ruminococcus sp. | reverse complement strand
AAAATGAGCTTGACATCAATGAATGTGATGCGCAAATTCCTCATATTGTAAAGAATTTGCGCTCCCCGAATGAAGTTCGGGGCAATAACCGCCTGACGGCGGTTATTGAGGACACATTAATTATAAATAGTGTTCTGAAAAAATTTCCTGAATTGAGTTCAGTCTCGCCGAGATTTCCGGAAGTAGTCGCTTTTTTAGGATTTTTATGTAATATAATTCGATTTCATCAGGCCATGAAGCATTTTTCATACAAAGCTTTGATTTGTATTTTTTTCCTTTATATTCATAGATTGCAACATCTAGAATGAGATAATCATATTCATTGCGTGAAGGGTCGTTTCTTTTTATTTGTTTTGTTTTTATAAGCTTTCCTGTGAAAACGTGACCTTTATCTATTGCTATCTGCTTTAAATTATTACGTTTTTTCTTTACAGCAAAAAGAAATCTCTGAACATATAATGAAAAAGCGTCATAAATAATGAAATAGGTAGTGCAACGCATATAATTCTTATAATAAAACGTATGTAATGGTCGGGCATAATAACCTCTTTTTTTGAAATGCTTAAAAATGTGCAAATCCGCTTCTGATTATTAGAAGCGGATTTTATAAATTTTATTTGCCGTAGTATGCGTTAAGGTACATTTCCTTGATTTCGCTCATAAGAGGATAACGTGGGTTAGCGCCTGTGCACTGGTCGTCGAAAGCCTGTTCAACCATATCATCGAGAGTTTCAAGGAATTTCTTTTCGTCAACATCATAATCCTTAATGGATTTTTTAATGCCAACCTTTTCTTTAAGCTCGTCAATTTTATCGAGGAATTTATTAAATGTATCCATATCATTTTTACCGCTGATGCCGATAAAGTTAGCACACTCAACATATCTTTCGAGAGCCTGTGGATACTGATACTGTGAGAATGTACCCATTTTTCTCGGAGCAGTAGCGATATTGAATTTCATAACCTCGTTGATGAGTAGAGCGTTTGCAATTCCGTGTGGAAGGTGGTGGAAAGCACCAAGCTTATGAGCCATAGAGTGACATACACCAAGGAAAGCGTTAGCAAAAGCCATACCAGCCATAGTAGAAGCGTTAGCCATTTTCTCTCTTGCAACAGGGTCATTTGCACCGTTTTCGTATGCATCAGGGAGATATTTGAAGATGTTTTTAAGAGCTTTAAGAGCAAGACCGTCTGTGTATTCAGTAGCCATAACAGAAGCATAAGCTTCAAGAGCATGAGTCATAGCATCAATACCCGAAGCAGAAGTAAGACTCTTAGGCTGGTTCATCATAAGGTCTGTGTCGATTATAGCAATATTAGGGAGAAGCTCATAATCAGCAAGAGGATATTTAGTGCCTGTTTTTTCGTCTGTGATTACAGCGAAAGGAGTAACCTCAGAGCCGGTACCCGAAGATGTAGGAACAGCAATGAATGTAGCCTTATCACCCATTTTAGGGAATGTATAAACTCTTTTTCTTATATCAATAAAGCGCATAGCCATATCCATAAAGTCTGCTTCAGGGTGTTCGTAAAGAACCCACATAATTTTAGCAGCGTCCATAGCGGAACCACCACCGACAGCTATAATGCAGTCAGGCTCAAATGCTGTCATAGCTTTTGCCCCCTCTTGAGCAGAAGCAAGTGTCGGGTCAGGAGCAACATCGAAGAATGTAGAATGCTTGATACCCATTTCATCGAGCTTATCTGTAATGCACTTTGTATAATTATTCTGATAGAGGAACTGGTCTGTAACGATGAATGCTTTTTTCTTATTCATAACATTTTTCAATTCATCGAGTGCCACAGGCAGACAGCCCTTCTTGAAGTAAACCTTCTGAGGTGTTCTGAACCAAAGCATATTTTCTCTCCTCTCGGCAACAGTCTTAATATTAAGAAGATGCTTTATACCAACGTTTTCTGAAACAGAGTTGCCGCCCCATGAACCACAGCCGAGCGTAAGTGACGGTGCAAGATTGAAGTTATACAAATCACCAATACCGCCGTGAGAAGATGGAGTATTAACGAGAATACGGCAGGTCTTCATTTTTTCAGCAAAGATATTGATTTTTTCCTTTTCTGTAACAGCGTTGAGATAAATAGAGGATGTATGACCGAAGCCACCGTCCTGAACGAGTCTGTCGGCCTTTTCGAGAGCATCGTTAAAATCATTTGCTTTATACATAGCAAGAACAGGAGAAAGCTTTTCGTGAGCAAATTCTTCGCTGATATCAACCGAAGTTACTTCACCTATAAGGATTTTTGTGTTTTCAGGAACATTTACGCCTGAAAGCTCAGCTATTTTGCAAGCTGGCTGACCAACGATTTTAGCGTTAAGAGCACCATTTATAATAATAGTTTTTCTAACCTTATCAATTTCGTCATCTTTAAGGAAATAGCAGCCTCTGAATTCAAATTCCTTTTTAACCTTATCATATATTTTCTTATCGACGATAACAGACTGTTCCGAAGCACATATCATACCGTTATCGAAGGTTTTGGAATGGATTACAGAGTTTACTGCAAGGAGAATATCAGCAGATTTATCAATAATTGCCGGAGTATTTCCCGCACCTACACCGAGAGCAGGCTTACCGCTTGAATATGCAGATTTAACCATGCCGGGACCGCCTGTTGCAAGGATTATATCTGATTCTTTCATAACAGTATTTGTAAGTTCAAGACTTGGAACGTCGATCCATGCTATTATATTTTTTGGAGCGCCTGCCGCAACAGCAGCTTCAAGAACAATTCTGGCAGCTTCAATAGTAGACTTCTTAGCACGTGGGTGTGGAGAAATAATAATAGCATTTCTTGTTTTAAGAGCAATAAGAGTTTTGAAGATAGCAGTAGAAGTAGGGTTTGTAGTAGGAATTACCGCAGCGATAACACCGATAGGTTCAGCAACCTTCATAGTACCATAGGCAGTATCAGTTTCGATAATACCGCAAGTTTTAGAATCTTTATAAGCGTTATAAATGTATTCAGCGGCGTAGTTATTTTTAATAACCTTATCTTCAACTACACCCATACCTGTTTCTTCAACAGCCATTTTTGCAAGTGGAATACGAGCTTTATTTGCAGCAATAGCAGCTGCTTTGAAAATAGCGTCAACTTTTTCCTGAGTAAATTCAGCAAATTCAGCCTGAGCAGCTCTTACTTCCTCAAATTTTGCTTCAAGGGCTTCAACAGTATCAACCAAACCAGTGTTCTTTACTTTTTCGTCTTTCATAAAGATACTCTCCATTCAAAAAATACATAATAATATTATATGCAAAAAGCATAAGATGGATTGCGTTAATTTAATTACAAGATAAGCGTAAATCATAAACTTATCTATAATAATATTATACAACTTTGTTATTTTTTTGTCAATCGCTTTAATTGAATATTATTGAAAATGTCGCTATCATTTTTTATTGTATTTGCACAAAAAAAGAAGTTTAAATTATACATTTGTACAATTATGATATATGATGAAAAACAAATATAATAAATCAATGATAATTATATGTAATTGAGTCAATAATATACTGAGGTGATTTTTATAAATAAATTTCAGAAGCGTATATTTGGTCTTTCGTTAATATTTGTATTTGTATTCGCAGTTGTTATACTTAGATACTGGTGCATAGCTACGGAAACCGAATATGCTGCTATGGCTCGTGAATATGGAAAATACAAAGTAAGTGTTGAAAATGGTGACGGATATATTTATGACAGGAACTTTTTTCCGCTTGTTAATGAAAATAATAAATATATAACAGTAACGGCAAATAGCGGAAACAGTAAATCGCTTGAACAAGAAGCGGCTGATATTGAGGAATTCAGGGAACAAACTGCAAATAAAAAGCCGTTTGCTTTTGAGAGCTTGAAAAAGCTTGATGATAATCTTTATACAACAACATTTGAAGTGCCTGAGCGATATAGTGAAAATCAGATTGCACAGCATCTTATCGGGTATAAATCAGAAGGAGTTGGAGTTTCAGGAATTGAATATGCATACGACAAAATATTAAGAGGAAATACATCTGAAAATACAGTTAGCTATAACTGCGATGGCTACGGAAAGGTTATGCTTGGAGAAGGAAAAAAAGTTGAACGTGAAACTAATCTTAAATACGGTGTTGTAACCACAATAGATTATGAGATACAAAAAATATGTGAAGAAGCAGGGAAGGATATTGAAAAAGGTGCTATACTGATAACAGAAGTAAAAACCGGAGATATACTTGCAATGGCAAGTTTTCCGTCTTATTCTGTTGATAATCTGTCTGATAGTCTTAATGATGAAAGGAGTCCGCTTATAAACCGATGCTTTTATTCATACAGTATTGGATCGATATTCAAGCTTGTTACAGCTTGTGAGGCGATAAACTCAGGTTATGCGGATTTTGTTTATAATTGTACGGGTTCTGTTGATGTATATGGAAAAAAATTCAGATGTCATGACCACAACGGACACGGACAACAGGATATGATACAAGCTATGACGAATTCATGTAACACATATTTTATAGAACTGAGTAAAAAGCTTGATACAGAAAGCTTCAGAAACACAGCGTTTTCACTTGGTTTTGGACGTGAGATACATCTTTTTGCCGGCGGTATAGCATCAACAGGAATACTTCCGACTGTAAAAGAGCTTTCAATACCTGCCGAGCTTGCAAATTTTTCATTTGGTCAAGGAAAGCTTTCTGCAACTCCGCTTCATATAAATCAGCTTACCTGTGCGATTGCTAATGAAGGTCAGATTCCTGTTCTGCGCGTTATAAAGGGAGTTACTGCGGACGGAGAAACAATAGGAAATGAAAAAGCTCCTCAGCTTTCATCGGTTATGGAGCCTGAAACAGCGCAGCTGCTTCGTACATTAATGGCGGCAGCGATAAATAACAATGAAAATTCAAATGCAAAGCCATATAATGTAATGGCGGCAGGAAAAACCTCGACTGCACAGACAGGAAAATTCGACGAAAACGGTCTTGAACTTTATAATGCGTGGATAACAGGATATTTTCCGGTTTATGAGCCGGAATATGCAGTTACGGTTCTTATAGAGGACGGCGGCTACGGTAATGACTCCTCTGCACCCGTATTCAGAAAAATAATCGAAAAAATACAGAAAATTAAGAAAAGTGATTGACATTTTCTGTTTTTTTGTTATAATATAAAGGTAATATGATGTTGACGGAACTGACTGTTGTATAGTGTATCATAACAGAGAGAAAGTGGTTGGTGAAAGCTTTTTGATATACTCACAGGTGCTACTCCCGAGTTACATCGTGAAAACGATGCGTATTATCTGCGTTAAGGATTTATGAGGAAAATGCTCTGCATTTTTGAATTTGGGTGGTACCACGATAGCTTCGTCCCATTTTGGCGGCGAGGCTTTTTTCATTCAACTAAATATTGATGTTTATAGATGCGGCAATTAAAGCTTGCCGTAATCTGTTTGCCAAATTTTGCTTTTACTGATTTAGTACAAGCAAAATGGTATTTCTGCAAGACAATTCAAATTTATTTTAACGTTAACTATTTATTTGCCGATAAGGCGGAATGGAGATTTAAAAATGAAGTGGACAGGTTTAAATGAACTTCGTGAAAAGTATCTTGCTTTTTTTGAAAGCAAAAATCATACAAGAATGGCAAGTGCTTCACTTGTACCTCAGGGCGATAAGAGTCTTCTTCTTATCAATTCGGGTATGGCACCTTTGAAAAAATTCTTTCTTGGTCAGGCTGTACCTCCTAACGTAAGAGTTACAACTTGTCAGAAGTGTATCAGAACTCCCGACATTGAACGTGTAGGTAAGACAGCACGTCACGGTACATATTTTGAAATGCTCGGAAATTTCTCATTCGGAGATTATTTTAAGGCTGAAGCAATCGAATGGGCATGGGAATTCCTTACAAAAGAGCTTGAAATACCTGCCGATAAGCTCTGGATTACAATTTTTGAGAGCGATGACGAGGCTGAACAGATATGGATGAATAATATCGGAATTCCTAAGGAAAGAATTATTCGTCTTGGTAAAGCAGATAACTTCTGGGAGCACGGTTCAGGTCCATGCGGTCCTTGCTCTGAAATCCATTTCGACAGAGGCGAAAGCTACGGACCATTTGAAAACTTTGAACAGGCAAGCGACTGCGATAGAGTAATTGAAATATGGAACCTTGTATTCAGCCAGTTCGACAGCGACGGAAACGGTAACTATACTGAAATGGCAAGCAAGAATATTGATACAGGTATGGGCCTTGAAAGACTTGCTTGTGCAATGCAGGGTGTAGATAATCTCTTCGAGGTAGATACTGTTCAGAATATAATGAAGCACATCTGTAAAATAGCAGGTGTTGAGTACAAAAATGACGAGAAAACAGACGTTTCTCTCAGAGTTATTACCGACCATATAAGAAGTACTACATTTATGGTAGGCGATGGTGTAATGCCTTCAAACGAGGGCAGAGGATATGTTCTCAGAAGACTTTTAAGACGTGCTTCACGTCATGGAAGAATGCTCGGAATTACAAAGCCATTCCTTTGTGAAGTATGTGAAACTGTTATAAAGGAAAATGAAAACGCATATCCGGAGCTTGCCGAAAAGAGAGATTATATAAAGAAGATAATTTCAGTTGAAGAAGAAGCTTTTGCAAAGACAGTTGATAAGGGTACAGAGCTTCTTAACAGCTTTATCGACAAGCTTAATGAAGAAGGCGGAGAAAAGGTTCTTTCAGGTGAAAACACATTCAAGCTTTCAGATACATATGGCTTCCCGATTGACCTTACAATCGAAATCTGTGAAGAAAAGGGTATAAAAGTTGACTCAGAGCGTTTTGCTGAGTTGGTTAAACAGCAGCGTGATATGGCAAGAGCAGACCATCTTGCTAAGGCCAATTCTTCATGGGCTGACAACAGCATAAAGATTGACGCTGAAAAGACAGTGTTTACAGGTTATACAAGTTTTGAAGAAGATGATGTAAAAATTCTTTCAATTTATAGCGGTTCAGAGAAGTGTGACTATATCAACGAGGGTGAAAATGCCGTAATCATACTCGACAAAACACCGTTTTATGCAGAAAGCGGCGGACAGGTTGGCGATATCGGAACAATTATTACAAATGAAGCTACATTTACAGTATCCGGAACAACAAAAACTGAGGACGGACATTATCTCCATGTCGGAACAGTTGATGAGGGTACTCTTAAAACAGGCGACACAGCAAAGGCTTCAATCTGTAAAAAAACAAGAATGGCTACAATGAAGAACCATACATCCGCACATATTTTACAGGCAGTTTTAAGAGATGTTCTCGGCGACCATGTTCATCAGGCAGGTCAGCTTGTAAACGCTGAAAGATGCCGTTTTGACTTCTCACATTTTTCAGCACTTACTGCAGAAGAAATTGCTGAAACAGAAAAACGTGTAAATGAAAAAATCTTTGAGGCAATTGATGTTACAATGACAGAAATGCCGATTGATGAAGCAAGAAAACTTGGCGCAATGGCACTTTTCGGTGAGAAGTATGGTGATATTGTAAGAGTAGTAAACATCGGTGGATATTCAATTGAATTCTGTGGCGGTACACATATTTCCAATACATCACAGATAGGACTTTTCAAAATCGTTTCAGAAAGCTCTGTTGCAGCAGGCGTAAGACGTATCGAAGCTGTTACGGGTGCAGGCGTTCTTGAGCTTATAAACGATTATAAGGATACAATTTCACAGTCTGCAAAGGCACTTAAGCTTGCAAATCCATCAGAGCTTCCTGAAAAATGTGCGGCAATATTTGCAGAATCAAAGGAAAAAGACAGAAAGATTGAATCACTCAATCAGCAGATTGCAAATTCACAGATGACTAACATATTTGATAGTGCAAAAGAAATAAACGGCATTAAAGTTGTATCTGCAATGCTTAATGGTGCAACTCCTGATATGCTCAGAAAGCTCGGTGACAGCGTAAAGGATAAAGCAGAGTGTGCTATTGCGGTATTTGCCGGCGTTACAGATGAAAAGGGTACATTCTATTGCGTATGTACACCTGAGGCTGTAAAGAAGGGCGCAAATGCAGGCAAGATTGTACAGAGAATAGCTGCAATTACAGGCGGTAAGGGCGGCGGACGTCCTGATAATGCTATGGCAGGAATAGGAAAGACATATATGGTTGACGAAGCTCTTCTTGCTCTTACAAGCATTGTTGAAGATTTTGTATAATGGAGGAAATAAAAATGGATTGCCTTTTTTGTAAAATAGCAAACGGAGAAATTCCAAGTACAAAGGTATATGAGGACGAAAAAGTATTCTGTTTCAAGGATATTGCTCCAATAACACCTATTCATTATCTTATTATTCCAAAGGAACATATAAGCGGAGCATCTGCAATTACTGCCGAAAATTCGGCGGTAGTTGCCCATATATTTGAGGTTGCGGCTAAAATCGCAAAGGACGAGGGTATTTCCGACGGTTTCAGAATTATCACCAACTGTGGTGAAAATGCAGGACAGACAGTAAATCATCTTCATTTCCATCTTCTTGCCGGAGTTAAAATGGGCTGGGGAGTTGAAGCTGTAAATCCTGTAGAATAAGAGGTGCGGTATGGATAAATATACTCTTAAAGTTGCAGGACTTGAGCGTGAGCTTAAAATATGTCCCGTGAATGAAAAACTGGATATTGCGGCATTTATAATGTTTTCTGATGTAGAGCTTACAGTTAAAACAGCTCAGGAGCTTATAAAAAAGTGTCCTGAATGTGATGTAATAATAACAGCGGAATCAAAGGGAATTCCACTTGCATATGAAATGGCAAGACAGCTTGGCGTGCCATATGTAGTAGCAAGAAAATCTGTAAAGCTTTATATGACAGATACAATATGCGTAGAGGTAAAATCAATTACAACAGAGGCTGTACAGAAGCTTTATCTTGATGGAGAAAAAGCACAGCTTTTAAAAGGAAAAAGAGTACTTATCGTAGATGATGTAATAAGTACGGGTGAATCTCTTAATGCACTTGTAAAGCTTACAGAAAGTGCTGATGGAAATATAGTAGGGCAGGCAGCAGTGCTTGCCGAGGGCGACGCTGCCGACAGAGAAGATTTAATCTTCCTTGAAAAGCTGCCGTTGTTTTTTAAATAAGGAATAATATTATGAAGCGAAAAATGATTTGTGCGTCGATGTTTTATATGCTAGGTCTGTTTTTCGCTTCCTTTTTTACAGGCTGGCTTCTAATAGTAGCAATAATCGCTTTGATGCCGATATTGTTTTCAAAATCAGCAAGAAAATCGTTTCCGTTTGTTGCAATTTCATTCATAACAGGCTTTATAATATTTACGCTTTACAGCAGAAATGTGTATGATAAAATTACAGCCTATGACGGCAAGGAAGTTTCTTTCAGAGGTAAAATAGAAAGTATTGATATATACGAAAATGCAAGAGCAGGATTTATTCTTGACGGAAAAATAAATTCTGAACAAAAAGCTGATATAATTTTCTATGGTGAGGATTATAACTGCGATATCGGGGATGAAATTGAATTTGTCGGAGAAGTAAATGCAATAGAAAACGACTATCTTTTTAACGGTGAAACTCATTATAAATCTCAGAAAATATTTCTTAAAGCCGGTTCGGTGAAAAATGTGAAGCTTATAAAGCATAACGGACTTAGTATAAGGTGTATTTTTAATTCATACCGCGAGAGGATGATTTCGGATTTCACCACAAAGCTTGGTGCAAAAGAGGGCGGATTTCTTGCAGGAATGATTTTCGGAGAGAAAAACAATATTGAATATAATGAAAAAACATTGCTGTATCGTAGCGGAATAGGTCATATAATGGCTGTATCCGGACTTCATACAGCACTTGTTGCCGTTATAGTTGTATATCTGCTTAAAAAACTCAGACTTAACAGATATATCCGTTTTTCAATATTGCTGGTTGTAATGCTTGCAATGATGCTTCTTGTAAATTTTTCGGTTTCAGTAATCAGAGCTGTTGTAATGATACTGATATTATATTCGTCTAAGCTGTTTTTAAGGGAAAGTGATACGCTTAATTCACTTGCATTGGCAGTATTATTTATAAGCATTGAAAATCCATTTGTGATTTACAGTGCGGGCTTCTGGCTTTCGGTATGCGGAACATTCGGTATAGGGGCTGTGGGACCATATTTCTCTTCATTTACAGAAAGAAAGGTTTTAAAAAGCATTATAGGAACTATAAGTGCAAGTATAGCGGTAATGCCGCCGATGCTGTGTTTTTTTGGAGAAATATCAGTGGTATCTGTTATTTCCAATCTGCTTATTTTGCCTCTTTGTCTTTTAGTGATCGCAGTTGGAGTAGTATATGTTATAAGCGGAGGCTTTATCTCACTTCTATATCCTGTAAAATATATAATAAGACTTATTGTATGTGTGTCGGAATATCTTGGCGGACTTGGATTTTCATATATACCGTGTGATAAAAAGCTGATGCCTGTAATTATAATGATTTTACTGTTTGCTTTTCTTGTTAAAACAGTAACAGAGAATAAAAAGCTTACTGCGGCTGTATTGGCAGCAGGTATTGCCGTATTTACAGTCGTTTCTGTTCTTTACAGCCGAAATGGTTATAATGAAGTGAAAACGGCAATACTCGGAAAGAATGAAAATGCGGTTGTGTGTATTACATATGGCGGAAATGCTGATGTAATAGATTTAAGCGGAAACAGTAAATCGCCAATGTACCTGGAAAAATATCTCAGTCAGTGCGGTATAAGAAAAATAAATTCACTTTACCTTACAAAAAATCAAAGCAGTCAGCTTTCAGCATATGCAATTAATGTTACTTACGATATAGATAAGATTTTTTTAGGCGAGGAATTGACATTTTCTGAAAATTGGGGTACCATAAAGGCGGATAGAGTCTATTACGATAATCAAAGCTTTGAATATGACTGCGGAAAATACAGTATCATATACAAAGAAGGGTGTCTTGAATTAAAAAACAATGATATAAATATAGCGGTTGCCGAATGTGGACACGCTGTAGATGAAGATATGGACATAGCAATATATTGCGGAAAATTTTCGGAAAAGGATATATTTGATGTAAATGGGATATATCTTGATAAAACGCATAAAGAATGTATAAACGGAATAAATAATTTTATACTTACACAAAAATCAGGCAAATTCGTTATCAGGAGGCTATAATGGCTTATATAGATGTAAAAGAGGTAAGCTCACAGATAAAAAAAGGCGATTATAAAAATCTCTATTATTTTTATGGAAGAAATGTAAGCGGCGTTGAAACTCTTACACGACTTCTTATAAAGCAGACTGTCGGAGGTATGGAAGAATTTGCACTTACAAAAATAAACGGTAAGGAGATAAATATTCCATCATTTCGTGATACGGCAGAAATGCTTCCTATGATGTGTGAATATAACTGTATACTTATAAACGATTATAACTGTGATGAAATGCGTGAGGAGGTTACAAAACAGCTTATTGAAGCGTTGAAGGAAATTCCATCTCAGACAATAGTAGTATTTAATATAACAGGCTTTGATGTTAAGGACGGAAAAAAAAATCCTACAGCTAAGAATAAAAAGCTTATTGATTTTGTATCAAAAAACGGAATAGTATGTGAACAGGAATTAAAAACTCCTGCAGAGCTTGCAAAATCAATACTTTCGTCTGTTCAGAAAAGAGGCTGTGAAATATCAATAGGTACAGCCCGTCAGCTTGCTGAAATGTGTTTGTCAAATCCTCTTATGATAAGTAATGAGATTGAAAAACTGTGTTCTTATGCAAATGGTGCTGAAATAACATCTGAAACACTTGAGCTTATGGTTGCGCAACAGACTGATACAACCGTTTATTCGCTTGCAAATGCGATAGCTTCTTTCAATAAGCAGGCGGCATTTGAAGCTCTTGATAACCTTATGGCTCAGCGTGTTAGCAGAGGAAGCATTATTGCGGCTGTTTCAAATACTTTTATAGACCTTTACAGAGCATCCGGTGCCAAAGCAAACGGAAGAACAATTGGGAATATGATGAATGATTTTGCTTATACCCGTGATTTTGTGGTAAAAAATGCATTCAGGGACAGTTCTAAAATGTCACAGAAAAAGCTTCGCGGATGTATACAGATATTAAGGGATACGGCTGTAACGCTTAATTCAACAGGTGCTGATGAAAGAGTTGTGCTTGAACAGGCAATTACAAAAATGCTTGTGCTTAAATATTGATGCGTCAATAAAAATGTGACGAATAGACTTCGGCAAGCTTTACTTGCCTTATATACAGGAGTAAGCTATGATAAAAATAAAACAGGCGATAATAGTAGAGGGTAAATATGATAAAATCAAGCTCTCATCACTTGTTGATGCAGTAATAATTACAACGAACGGCTACGGTATTTTTAAAGATAAGGAAAAGCTTTCGCTAATACGATATTACGCTGAGAAAACCGGTATAATAATTCTTACCGACTCAGACAGCTCGGGTTTTAAGATAAGAGGATATCTTAAAGGAGCGATAAGCAGAGGAAGTATAAAGCACGTTTATATTCCTGATATACTCGGAAAAGAAAAACGTAAAGACAAACCGTCTGCTGAGGGCAAGCTTGGTGTAGAGGGAATAAAATCCGAAATAATTCTTGAGGCTTTCAGAAAAGCGGGAATATCCGCAGATGAGAGTTCAAGAAAACCCGATATAACAAGTGTGGTGTTTTATGAGCTTGGACTCAGCGGCAGTGCAAATAGCAGTGAACTGCGTAGAAAACTGCAAAAAAGTCTGGGACTTCCTGAGCTTATGTCGAATACAGCACTTATGGAGGTTCTGAATACAATGATGGACGCTGAAGCTTTAGCAGAAAAAATTGCACAGATAAAGGAGGATGCTGATGAAATTTAGCAGTATTCTTTTTATTTATGTTATTCTTCCGTTAATAGTAGCGATATATTATATTATTCCGAAAAAACACAAGGAAAAAGCACTCTTTGGAATAAGTCTTTTCTTTATATTTACGTTTGGATTTTCCATTCTGACAACTGTTTGTATATTTGTACTGCCGAATTACCTGCTTTGCAGGCTTATCGGCAGAGCAGTAAAGAAAAAATGGCT
Source organism: Ruminococcus sp. (assembly GCA_015066925.1). Classification (GTDB taxonomy): domain Bacteria; phylum Bacillota; class Clostridia; order Oscillospirales; family Ruminococcaceae; genus Ruminococcus. The sequence continues at coordinate 1,254 of SVNL01000045.1, read as the reverse complement.
TTGTATGAGCTTATTTGTGTTTGATTTTGCGTTAAATGTGGCTTATGGAATTTTTTGTAAACATTTCATAATGAATGATATTGTTTTTTTCGAGGATTTCAGTGGTCAGTTGACATTTATCGGTACAGTATTTCTTGTAATGTCAGCAATAGGAATAGCTGATGAAGTCCGTCAGGGAGAAGTTGCTGAAAAGAATTTTATAAAATTTGGGTTATATATTGTATATTTTCCGAAATTTATTGCAGGACCTTATATAAGCTATAAAAGCTTTTCCGAAAATTTATCCGAAGCCGAAAAAGGACTTGAAGTTCTTGGAAACGGTGCTTCTGCATTTGTAAAAGGACTAGCTAAAAAAGTTATCATTGCAGACAGTATATTTCAGCTCTGGCATTCGGTAAATATGCTTGATATATCTTCAATATCTGTGCTTACAGCCTGGCTTGGAATTTTAGCATTCGGATTAAGCTTTTATTTTACATTATCCGGAATAACTGATATGGCAAGGGGAATATCATTGATATTTGGAATAAATCTACCAAAAAGCTTCAGATATCCTATCTTCAGTACGAGTATGACGGAATTCTGCGACCACTGGCATATGAGCTTGACACAGTGGCTGAAAATGTATATATATAGACCTACGGAAAAATTTTCGTATAATAGGATTATTAATGCGGTAAAATTGATACTTATGTGGTGCTGCGTCGGAATAATGTATGAATATACGCTTAATAAGCTTATATGGGGTTTGATAATAGCGTTGTCATTGATAGTTGAAAAAATTCTGAGTAAGCGATATTTTGGAAAAATGTCATCTTTTTTATATGCATTTCTCGCAACAAATATCGGCTGGATTTTCTTTATGGAGGATAATCCTATAAATTCTCTTAAATTCCTCAAAGCTGTTACAGGAGGAACAGGAAATATTGCTGATATAACGGGAGTATATTTTCTTCGTTCGTATGCGCTTATATTACTTATAGGAATTTATTTTTCAACAGACCTTTTCAAAAATCTCATTGAACGTTCAAGAGGAAGAAAACATATTGAAACAGCGGTAAGTATAATGTCGCCGTTTGTGCTGACAGCACTTCTTGCGGTATCAACCGTTCTTATAACATATAATTAATGTGTCCTCAATAACCGCCGTCAGGCGGTTATTGCCCCGAACTTCATTCGGGGAGCGCAAATTCTTTACAATATGAGGAATTTGCGCATCACATTCATTGGTGTCAAGCTCATTTTGCCCTATAG
>SVNL01000115.1 GCA_015066925.1 Ruminococcus sp. | reverse complement strand
TATAATATTGACATAGACAGCGAAAGAGAGGTAAAATAAAAGATATGTGAACAATAAAATCTGAACAGGTGGTAAATATATGAATAATACAGAAAATTCAGTAATTCTTGTAGTTGATGATGATCATGATATTGTAAACGCTATTTCAGCACTCCTTGAACGTGAGGGATATACAACACGAAAAGCATATAACGGACTTGAAGCTGTTGAGGCTCTTATGCGTGAAGAAATACATCTTATACTTATTGACATCATGATGCCGAAAATGGATGGTTTATCAGCGATGATGAAGATACGTACAATGAAGAATATTCCTATTATTGTTCTTTCAGCAAAATCTGAGGACAGCGATAAAATTCTCGGACTTTCAATGGGGGCAGATGATTATATTACAAAGCCATATAATCCTATGGAGCTTGTGGCAAGAGTTCACTCAAATCTTCGTCGTTATCTCAGTCTTGGTGCAGCAGACAGCGTTAAAAAAAACTCCGTTCTTCGTATCGGAGGATTATCTCTTGACCGTGACGAAAAACAGATTTACATTGACGGCGAGCCTGTGAAGCTGACAGCTACTGAATTCAAAATTACAGAACTACTTATGGAAAATGCAGGCAGAGTATTTTCCGCAGAAGAAATCTATAATCGTGTATGGAATGAGGACTCCTATTCAGTTGAAAATACAGTAATGGTGCATATCCGCCATATACGAGAAAAAATTGAAATTAATCCAGCAGAGCCAAGATATCTTAAGGTCGTCTGGGGAATAGGCTATAAAATAAGCCGTGAATAGAAAGGACAAAAAAATGTTAAAGAACAAAGCAACACGAATTGCAGCAGGAACTATAGGTTGTGCAATGGCATTTGTATGTGCCGCACATACAACATCACTTTTCGTTAAATCAGATGAATTCTATAATAGCAATGACTATACTCAAAATTATGGTACATATAACGAAGATGCAAACGATATTTACCGCAAGTTATATATTGCTGGTCATATGTATCTGAATAAACTTGATGAAAACGGCAACTTTAACGGGACAGAATACGAAAAGAAGCAGACTATTTCCGTATTACAGGAAATGGGAATTATGGATAATAATGGAGAGCTTCAGATAAGTGATTCAAATAACATTGAATACCGTGTAAATATAGGCTACAGCGAATATTCCAACACAGATAAATCGCACGATGACCTTTCATCAACATTATATTCATTCAGACAGCGTAACGGAGAAGTTTTATACAGCAATTATTTTCATTGCTTTTATGGCTCAGGATTATTTAACTGGTTTACCACAAATTACGGAATGACATATTACTATATTGAAGGCAAGGGTTATGCTATATATGACTTTGATACAACTGGTTGTAACAGCTATGTAGACGAGCTTGGAGCAACGATTTATTACAAGACTGACGGCTCAACTCCACTCCCTGACGATTATATTAATCCTGAACAACCGACAATTAATGAGCAGATTCCTGTAACAGAAGCAAATGAAACGTTTACCGATAATTATGAACAGGAATTTGAAAGCGAACATATCGAAGATAAGACAGATACTGACATTCAGCCTGTTACTGACGCTGGCAAACCTGTAATTGATGAAAGTAAATTTATAAAAACTCAGATGCCTGAAGATGAAATAGTAATTACTGTTTCTCCAGATGCTAACACTATTGCAGAAATAGAAAAATCAATTGAAGAAGAAAGAAAACACGAATCAGAATTAAACATCGGATTTTTAAAGCTTATTCCATTTGCGGCTATTGCTCTGATAATGGCTGTATATGTACTAATTGCAGGTGGTTACAGCAAAAAAGACAAGAAATTCGTTCTCACATCTGCCGATAAAGTATTTGCCGAGATTTACATTGCATTTGCGACTGCAATAATTGGTGGTGCTGTAGCTTATTGCTGTTACATAGATGAAATATGGGATAGTTTTAAGGTTAATTATACATCAACGCTTTTTAGTGGTATAAATGGTACAGCAGGAGCAGTTGTATTCGGAGCAACTCTTCTTATACTTAATACACTTATAATCCGTTTTAAATGCCGCAGTATGATGAAAACATCAATTATCGGCAGACTTATCAATAAAGGCATTAACCTTATAAAATGCTTAGTTAATAAAGCTAAGAAAGCAAAAAAAGAATTTCTTAAAAATATGGTAAGCCGTGATATGCTTCGCAACGATAAATTTACAAGAAGCTTTGTTTTAAGAACGGGTATTGCAATAGCACTTGGAGTAATCTCATTAATCATATCAGCAATTATTAACGAATTAGAGCTTTTCCCAGTATGTATAATAATTATAATTGCGGGCTATATTTATTTCAGCTTTGCTGATTTAAAGGCATTTGAACGTCTTAACGAGCATATTTCTGCTGTTAATTCAGGAGATTATATGATTCGTAATGAAGAGCTCGATTCTCCGATATATGTTCCTACTGAAAAGCTTAATAATATATCTGACGGAATTCAGACAACAGTAGAAAAACAGTTAAAATCGGAGCGTATGAAAATTGAGCTTGTGACAAATGTTTCTCACGATTTAAAAACTCCGCTTACATCAATCATAAGCTATATTGACCTTTTATCAGCTGAGGAGCTTTCACC
>SVNL01000044.1 GCA_015066925.1 Ruminococcus sp. | reverse complement strand
AAGCACTTCGACAAACACTTCAGATTCATTGGGCATTGCTGAAGACGAAGTGAACAATAACAATATTGAAGCAATAAAAGAAACTAACCTTAGAAACATAGAATCTTCCTTTCAAATTTAAGCTTGGCAAGATAATTATATCACACTGAAATTAAAATTGCAATTGAGTGCGGATATCCCGTCCATACTTATTCACTATTACTTCATAATTGTGTTCTCCTTTAGCACAAAACTACAAACGTATGTAAATCGGCTTAAAATATTGAAAAACTGTCGATATCAATGCTTTTATTACCCATGAGACACTAAATCATCCACGAGAATCAAAACGATATTAGCCATTAAAGTCCTTCCACTTCTCGAACAAATTCGATAAATTTAGATACAGTCCATATTCTATCACGTCGATCTTCGGGGTAGGTCTTGATATAGGGTTTGGGTACAACAAGAATAACATTCTCGGCTTGCATTTCATCCATCTGTGCTGGAGAAACACCCTGTTGGAGCGTACAGAGATATTTAGGCATACCTCTCAGCCGATCAGCTTCGTTGATAACCTGCCTCCAGCGATCTTTGCAGGTAGTCTTTGCCGCTAAAGAAATCAATTTCTCCGTTGGAAATGATATATTGTGATATGCAGCCTGAGACGGAAAAATAAAGTCAGGTTTTTTGTTCCCCTCCGTTACTGCCTGTGCGGTATAAACAATGTTGTTTCCATCAAATATCGCTGCCAAATGGTGCTCCAAACTCTTTCCTGCTCTGCTCTTTCGGCGATTTAGCACCATATTGGCCATTGTTATGAATTCATCCACTGTAGCAAAACCTTGAGAAATCCTATCTCCATAACGAGCGTGCTCAATCGCTCGAAATAAGGCATATTCCGTATTTGTCCACTCGATGATTTTTAGATCAGGGTTTGTACGAATGTATTCAAGATGATTATAGACTCTGTTTTGAATATCACGTGCCGCAGCGGACATAACATCCGACAATGGAAAATCTACTGTCAATGTACGAATAAATTCTTGAATAGCAAGATGTTCCTGAGTCTCCGGCAATACATTACCAGTATCAATTATACGATTAGTTTCAGTTGGTCCAATACCAAGTGCACTCAAAAATTGCTCAATCTCTTCTTCTGTTTCAAGAAAAAACACACTATATTGATCTGTATCCTGCCGAGTGAGCACAAACAAAGCACCGGTTTGCTCTGGGTTTAAGAACGGGAAATTACGCCCAAACTTTGTGATGCGTAGTTCGTTTTTACTGTTATAATAGGTGAAACTGCTTTGTGTACGAATATCGTTTTGCCATTGAATTTCAACAGTTCTTTTTAGAATGTTTTCGTTTTTAAGTTCCTGTGCAAACATCATATCCTTGGCAGCTTTGGAAATTAGAATGCCGCTTTGGTGTCCACCAGTTGCACCTGAATCATTTGCAGACAGAAACTTGCAGTACGCCTGCTGGCTGTTTAGAACAGATTGTATAGCTTGATTTGCATATCCTTCTGTCATTTAGCCCACCAACCCTTCTTTTTTAGCCATAACTATAATTTCATCCAATTCTTCCAGTTTATCAACAACCAACTTTGCGACTTCAGCCATAAGAGGGACAACAACTGAATTTCCAAACTGTTTATATGCTTGGGTATCAGATACTGGAATCTTGAAACTATCAGGGAAACCTTGAAGCCTTGCACATTCTCTAGGAGTCAATCTCCGAGGATTCTTTCCATCTTGTGCAATCAGAATCTCAGAACCATCTTTGTAATAGCGTGCACTAATTGTTCTGCTAATACCGTCAAGTGGTGCAATGCCATAACCAAAACCATTTCCAGCAGCTTTATGTTTTGCAGCGTAGTTTTGCAGATAACTCCATAGTTTATCAGAGAGAGTATACTTATCGCTAACATTGGTTTCAAGAATATCTCTCATAATCGGTTGCGTGTCTCTTTGCTCTAAATCAAAATCAAAGTTGATATCATCACCATAGCGTTCCATATCAAAGCCAACAATAACAATACGTTCACGATGCTGTGGAACATAAGTTTTTCCATCCAAAATCTGAAAGAATACTTTGTAATTAAGTTCGGCAAGAGATTCCTGAATAACCTTGAATGTACGCCCCTTATCGTGGCTACACAAATTTTTGACATTCTCAAGCATAAAAGCTTTAGGACGTTTCACTTTCAAAATTCTACAAACATCAAAAAAAAGTGTTCCTTGTGTTTTATCCTCGAATCCAGTAGCTCTACCTAAGCTCTGCTTTTTAGAAACTCCTGCAATAGAAAAAGGTTGGCAGGGAAAACCGGCAACAAGAATATCGTGGTCAGGAATATCTTCTGCGACGACTTTAGTAATATCATCGTCAGGTTGCATACCGAAGTTTGCATAATATGTTTGTTGACTATATTTGTTCCATTCGTTAGCATATACGCATCTTGCGTCAGCAGAAGTATAAGCTATGTGCATACCGCCAATTCCAGCAAAAAGGTCAATGAAAGTATATTGTTCTTTTGTGTGAGATGGAACCTCTTTTGCCTTGACCAACATTTGCTTTATTGCACTTGAAATACAATTCTGCATAGACTGTCCTTTATCAGCAGAATAACCCGCCAAAGCCGCATATACTTCATCATCAACTCTTATGTGAACTTGCTTTGCCATTTCAAAACCTCCGGGAACAGTATAATACCAGTACTGTCCCATTATAACACAATAAAACGAAATTTTCAATATGTCTGGGAATTATATTATACCGAAATTTTCCCTGCCGCCATTCTCGGTTAGTTGTAAATTATATCGTGATTTATGATTTCTGTATTTTGAATCGCATTCAACAATCTTCATAATCTCAGTTTTTATCTTTTAATGGCATATTGATAAATTACTTGCTTTTTGAACCCCTATTACATATTACAAACGCACTCTTTAAATAGACTAAGGAGGAATTGAAATGTTGTAAAAGAAATTTGGTTTGCAAATGAGTAAAAAAGGTGCGGTCGCAAACGGCTGGTGTGACCGACGTATGGCAAATGGAAGAGCGTATGGATGTGCAACGGATTTGTACGTATATTGCGCCATTTGCTAACAGCCACCCGTGCGGAAGACAACGGGGCGTTGAGATAATAAACTGACTTGTTGAGCAGTGAAAATCGTACGAAGCTTGTCGTACTGAATTATCTCATCAGCGAAGAGCTGCTTATCTGCCTTTGAGCAGACAACGTTATGGGCTTTCAATGGAAGATCGAAACCCCGCCACCCTGCCGAGTTCAGCGGTAGACTATCTAATAGCTAGTGTGTGGTGTAGGCGCAGCCCGTAAGGGCACCTGTCAAGCGGCAGGCATGCGTTGGGGCGTTTACGCCCCATAGTACTGACCTACTTTAACGGGAAAATTTAATATGATTCTCTCTTCGGAATGAAAATGATCTGCAAATCGTAATGACTTATGACTTTTCCTTCGGGATGATAGATATGACCATCATTGGCTCAGTTTCTATTTCTCGCAGGGAAATAGAAACTGAGCCCGGTGGCGAAGAAAAAGCCCCTGTTCGCAAGGCATTCCAGAACCTTTGAAAAAGAAAATGGGAGTAACGTCAGGTAAAACCGATAAAACTGCCAATGGGTGAACTATGCCTTGCACCCGTTTCGGAATGAAAAATGATAAATAATTTCGGAACGAATTTAAGATGAAATACGTATACAGATGATTCCCATTAGATTTATTATTGATTTATATTTGCACGCCTACGGCGTGTTCCGGCTGAATAATCATTTTCGATATTATAATGACCTTTCTTTACCAATGCTGCACAGGAGATTGAAGCTCCTGCGCAGCGTTGAAAACTGTTATAAAATCAAATCCCTTTCATATTTTGTGCTGTTACCATACACAAGTACCTACTACTTTCCTAAAATCGGCCATAAGATTAGTGAAGAATGAATAGTGAATAGTGAAGAATGAATAATGAAAAGTGAATAATACAAACAAAAATCCGTCCACTTGCGTGAACGGATTTTCGTTTGGGAGTACGTCTCATTTTAAAACCAATCAATTAACCAACATTAATCTTAAATGCATATTTTATTGCTTCTATTTACCAAGCACCGGCATTTCTGTCATTCTAAGTCTTGCACAGCCGTATGGGCAAAGCTCTATTTCCTGAACTTCAGTTATCGGCACTCTTGATTTCGGTATTTTTCTTGCAATACTTCTGTACGGGAATTTAAGTCCCCAATCGATTTGTTGCATATTTGCTTTTATGGTTACCGGTGGATTTTTCTGTGAGAATGGAATATCGCTAATTCCATTAAAGCTCACTTCAAAATCCGCATTTGAATAGCCATAGTTCCAAGCTGTTTTTGGTACGAACTGATAATCGCAATAAGGGAATTTACGCTCTACACCTTTTTTAGTGTATTCTCGCATTTGTTTTTCATATTCAATGGGCACAGAGAAAAGCAATGAACCCATTTGCAAAGCATAAAGATTATTTGGTCTTTCTTTCAAGAACGGTGTTGCAGAAAACTCTATTTCAATTTCTGTTTTACCAACGTTTATTGCGAATTCAAGGTCTTTAACTTCTGTATTTTCACCGTTAACTTTAAGATTTTTTGCAAAAGAGGGAATGCGGATTACAAAGTTGAAGTCCTTTTCTGCATCTATGTAATAGTGCATTTTATTGTTAAACGGGTAATCTGTTTCAAGTCTGATTGTGACTTCGTTATCGTTCAGAACAGAAGGCAGCATAACCGAGTTGATTACAGTATCACCCTTATGCATAAATGCTGAAAGTGCAAATTTAGGCCAGCCCTGATTGAAGTTTGCGGTACAACAGCCGAAATTAGGCTCAAGTCCGAATGTATGTGCATAGGGACCGTTTGTACTCCACGGAGCCATAATCATCGTTTTCTGACAGGCAATCTGATTTACCTGCTGAACATACTGATGAGTCCACATATCCTCACTGAGTGTGGCAGGAAGAGCATTGAATCCAAGCACTTCAAGACGTTCTGCCCATTTGTTATCACCTGTATGGGCAAACATCTCTTCGTAGGAATACATCTGCTCCACTACTGCACAGCATTCGGTGCCTCTGGTAGGGTCAAGACCTGAAAGCACTTCGTCGCCTGTAAAGCCCTCAAAAGCTGTTCCGTTATAACGGTCGAGAATTTCGCGGAGCTTTTCTGCGTTGTCCGTATATTCTTCACCCAACAAATCGTGAGAAACAGCTTCACTTTTGAGCATCATAGCAATATTTACTATATGGTTTTTTCTCAGCCATATATGACTCGGCTTCTTCCATGACTCGGTTACAGCGTTGTAGTCAAAGCCCTGCTCTTTTATTATCTTCGCAAGGTCATTTATCCATTCCTCATTATATTTTTCATATAAGAAATTGAGCGAAATAAAGGTTTCAAACCACCTGAATTTTGCCCACTTGAACAGCCTGCTTTCTCCGCTTTTAAGCATTTCGTAATAGTTCTTAAGTACTCTGTAAATAACATCAGGGATTCTTTTATCTCCCGAGCAATCGTAGTAAACCTTGAGAGTTTTACAGATAAGCTGTATAGCCCATGTGTCGTATTTTGGTCTTTCTTCCTTTTTGCAAGGACAAATCCAACCATCATCTTCCTGTGCTGAAACTATTGCATCAATATATTTCTTTACAGTTGCAATCATTTCTTCATTTTCCAAAAGATAAGCAAGAGGAATAAAGCCATCAAGCCAGTAAGGTACTCTTTCCCAGCCTTCACGGTCTCCTCCTATCCAGCCGCTGTCACGGATATCAGGCCATATCTCATGAAGATTACCGCTGAGTCCCTCAGCCTGAATTTGGAGCTGACGGCGAAGCCAACCCACAGGCTTTATTTCTTTTGATGTGTAAAAGCTCCATTTATTCATATTTTTCACCTCAAGCAACGATTTCATTTTCCGTAGTCTTACTCTCTTTAATATCAAAACCTTTTTTGATAAGGAAATAGAGAGAGGTAGTGCAAATATACATACTATACCCGCCCAAAGGAACATATTCTTAGCAGGTACTATTACTTCAGCACCGACTTCATTTATAATAGTCTGTGCTGCTTTCCGGCAAGCCATATCACCGATAACGGGGCCTGTAACCATAGGAAGAAGTACGGTGAATATCATTCTTATACCTTGGAAAAGACCTGCATTGCCCTCGGGAATAAAGTCCTTGACAGCGGCACCGAAGAGAATATTTACAAGAGCATTGCCAAGTACAACGGGCAACAAACTTAAGAGAATGATATAGATGCTTGTACTTGTTGAGAGAAGGAACAATCCCAATGTCATTACAAGAACACCCAGTACGAGTCATATACCTTTTTTCAGCTTCGCTGATTACATACGCCTGACGCCGATTACATACCAATCCTTCGGATTGGTTAAAAAATACCAAGTCCGAAGACTTGGTATTTTTTTGAAAGTACAGCTCGCTTTAGAACCATAGTTATAAAAATCATGTGTTTCAAACAGAAGGTTTGATTCTTTCTGAAGTTAATCTTATTTCTTTCCGAAAAGCCAGGCGAAGAAATCTTTGATAGCCTTGATAATCCTCTGTAACCAGTTGAGTGATTCCTCAACATCGGGCACATTAAATTTGTAACCGAGAGCACCGATAAGCATATATCCGTTAACTGTTATCACAAGATTACCGTTATCATCGGGTTCAACAGCCTTTCCGTTGACATAGAAGGTGAAGGCGTCACCCATAAGGTCTCCGACTTTGATAATGATTTCTGTTCCCTGTTCAACTTCGTAAGTAGAATTGCCGAAAACGATGTCATATGTTTTACCGCCGTCTTTTGACACTCTGTACCAACCGATACCGTCAGTCTTGCCGAAGAGTATATGATGTTTTACTTCACTGTTTCCTGAGCCGCCGCCAACAGGACCGTCAGGTGTGTCAGGCACATCGGGTATGTCGGGATTTTCAGGCGTTTCAGATGCAGGCTTTTTAACGAAGGTGTATGTGTAAACCTCATCATTTGTTCCGCTTACCGTCGAGGGCGGTGTAATATCCCACTCACCGTTCTCATAGCCTTCATCCGCCTTCATATCCATAGGAGCAGAAATAGAAGCTGTGCCGTTCACGTCGTATTTACCGTCTTTTTCGAGAGTTACATACTTGATGATGTCTGCATCTTTTCCGTCACTCCATGCGCCGTTAATAACCCTGAAGGTTATCTTTTTCTGATATTTATCAGCAATACCGTCACTTACGATTCTGTCATCTACTATCTTGCCTAATGAATCCTGAGTATAGTAGAAGATGATTACATTGTTCTCTTTATCGATAGTGATGGTCTTTGTTACGTCATCGTCTGCGAGTACATACTTATCCACCTGTGCGGCAGTTTCCGTAACATTGTCACCGTATTTTTTCGGAACTACCTTTGAACCGTGAACCTCCGTCTCTGTACCTTCAATATAATAGAAAACAGAATAAGCATAAATATCAGTATAGTAGAGAATGATTTCATTGATTCCGTGACCGATTTCGATGCTTTCAGCGCCGGCTGAAACATAGGTATAACCTTCAAAATCATTTCTTATATATTCTGCAGAATATTTGATATCCCCTGCTTTTACGGAATCGATTAGTTCTGTATCAAGAATCTTGTTTCCCGCAATATCCACATGCTTAACAGTAAGAGTTGTCTTCTCCCACTTAGCATATAATCTGGTATCCTCGTGAACACCTGCGGCGATAGAGGTAACAGGGTCACCTGTGCATTCGGGATTTGAATACCAGCCGAGGAAGTTATAGCCTTCACGTTCGGGAACATAAGTAATATCCGTCTTAAAGCTCCAGATGTGTCCGCGTGAAATCGGCTCTACAATTTTTTCACCGTATTCATCCTCTGCACCGTTCCAGTCATAAATAACATAATACCAGCGGGGAATGATTGTAACCTTAAGAGAATCCGTAGGCGCCTGACTGTAGGGACTCCAACGGACGGGGGCACCGTAAGAGACGATAACAGGCCATTCGCTTATAGCTTCACCGTTAATTTCAGTAAGCTTTGCCTGATAATCGTAGAGGTTACCGTTATAAATCTTTTTCCATATCTGACAGCCATAAGTTCCGCTATTCAAACCGGTCGCTTCATCCATACCAACCTCAACACCGAAAGGCTCGGTCTTATGCTGAACTATAACTCCGTAATCAGTGTCTGTTCCGACCTCTTTACCGAGATATTCTACGAGAGTTTCCTCAGGTCTGAAGCCTTCGCCGATTCTGGTGGCATCAACCTCAACGGGCTGGAAATATACTTCAGGCTCAAAATGAAGGAAGGTGTTTACATATGTTTCAAGCTCGCTGTCTTCGGGGTAAACGGCTGTGTAGTCTTCAGTGTTATAATCGTCATGAATATCACCGTTACCGTTTATTACTGTGGTTGAGTTCTGATATAAGTCCTCATAGTTAATGAGATATACATCTATGCGATAAGTCTTGTCGGGGTCAAGACCTTTGAAAGCATAGTCTACGGGTTCGCTGAAATGCTTATCAGGGCTCCAGTTGATTTCAACAGTCTGACCTGCAATATTATATGTGCCGTCATTGGTAATTTCTTCCAGTTCAATCAGAGCGTGGGTGGCACGGTCTGAGTCGTTCACCACATGCTGAACACCGTCACTGTCAGTGTAATAACCGTCAACTGTGAGAGTACCTCTGAGCACTCGGTCCCACTTTGCATAAAGAGTGATGTCTTCTGTGAGAAGTACGCCTTCCTTGGCGGGAACTGTGCAGTCCTTGTCCAGGTACCAGCCGAGGAAATTATGATTTTCCATAGTGGGCTGATAAGCATCAAAGCAGGGTACATAATACTGGTCTTTGGCAACATCTTCATCCTTGCCGTTGACCTTGCCAGACTGTGCATCGAAGGTTACATCATATTTTTCTACGGTGATAACGCCGTCAAGAGTACCCCTCTGAGCGTCAGCTCCTACGTCATAATATGCACCGTAAAGTCTGGTGCTGTAAAGCTTACCGTCGTGGATATCGCCCATAGTTGCAGTATAGTTGCCGTCGGTATAGGTAATAACCGCACCGTCATGGTCTCTTTCAGCGGGTACAATAACAGTCGAATTATCATAAATAAAGCCTGCAACTACTGCACGGTAGCCGTAAGGATTGTTATCTGAGTCGAATTTCCACACAGGATATGAGCCCTTACCATCACCTGTATCTTCGTCAATATCAACACGGACACCGGGTCTTACGGTGCTTTCAGTTGTTCTCTGCTGAGTTATGATAACCCATTCGTTCTTATCTTCATCCCAACAAGCAATTTTCATGATAACCGCATCAGGATAAAGCTCCTTCGGAACATCCTCATCCATTTTTATGCTGAACTCAAGATCAAAATCATCGGGATTATATTGAAGAGGAATATTGATTGTCCAGTTACCCTCTTCATCCTTGATTTTTTCGATAATTCCCACATCATAGCCTGACTTGCTTAAAGCAACACCGAAATATGAGCTTTCGAGAAGACCTTCATATGTGGGGGCAATAGCAGTATATTTGGTTTCGAGGATTTCGCCACCCTGAACATCCGGTGTATATTCAAAGGCTTTACTGTTACCTTTTTCGTCAGTAACGTCCTCTTTTGAAAAATACAGCTTATCGCCGGTTTCAATGAATGCAGGCGAATCCTTTCTTTGTTCGAGGAAATCTACCACGAGCTCATCCTTGTTATCGTTAGAATCGAAGCCGCCGTCAACCTTGTGGTTGATTGTTACATTAACTGTAACATTTACTGCTTTTTCCCATTTTGCCGTGAGAACAACAGGAGCAGTGATGTGTGATGTAACTTCTTCGCCCGAAGAATAAATTTTACCGTCATATTCCCAACCTGCGAAGATGTAGCCTTCACGCACAGGAATGTTCTTTGTTGCAGAAACAGAAGCACCGCTTGAAAAAGCCTCTTTTGCAACATCTTCGCCTTCTTTGAATGCACCGCCATTGGTGTTGTAAGCTACACTGTAATGATGAAGACTGAGCTCACTGTTAGCATTTTCGATGATGAGCTTGTATTCTCTTGCCTGATGGTAATGGTCACCGGCTTCAATATGCCAGGGGAAATATATACCGTTTTCAACTGCAACGGTGTATGTACCGACAGCACTGTTTGCAAGCTCGATATATTCTGCGTTTTCCTTATCTTCGTGAAGGTAAAGGGTTACATCGTCACCGTGGATATCGGCAATATCTGTCAGTATTGAATCAAGATATGTATGAACAGTTGCCTGATAAACAGGCTTTGTGGTGTCATAAACATAAGCGTAGGAATATTTAGTTGTACCGTTATTATCCTTGTATTCACCACGCACCTCTACAGTATAGTTGGTGTTAGGTGTAAGTCCCGTAAAGATTATTGTGCCGTCTGCCTGCTTTGTACCCTCAACACCGCCTATGAAGTAGTCGCAGCGGTCATCAAGATTACCTGTAAGAGTAAGAGTTGTAGTAGTTGTGGAGGTAGTCGGCTTTTTGAATACGAATACAGTGGTTACTGCATCGCCGCTTGTACCGTTATGGAATTTACAGTTGCCTTTTGTAATGTCAAGGTCAACCTGAGCATCACCTTTTGAATCTGTGCTTGTACCTGCAACAGTACCCGTGATGTAGTAGTCACCGTTTTCTTTTGTAAGCTTCACATGTTCTGCACCTGCAATAATTGTTCCCTTGGAAACGGTGCTTTCAACACAGGTAATGTGAACAACGGCGCTTTCACCGAGAAGGTCTTTTACGTTTCTTTTGTCACCCTCGAACAGACCAAGGACAACATTATCCATATCTGCATCAAGGTTATATGTAACGAAGCCTGTATTTTTTCTGTTGGAATACTTGCCTTCATGACTGTCGGAGCATAACAAAATACCGTTTCTGTCATAAACCTCAACAGTAACAGTACCTACAAGAGAAGTGCTTCCTTTTATGCTTGCACCGTAAACCGATGCCCATGCATAGCCGACACCTGCAAACTCTTTGTTATAAGTTCTGCCGACCATATTTGAAAGGCCCGCCATATTCTTGTCGGTGTTGTGAATTTCAATTTCACCGTCAGTATTATTGATGTTATACATATTATGAGAATTGTAAACATAAAGGTATGTACCCAGTGTGCTTTTCCATTTATAGGTAAGCTCACGTACATTACCGTCATAGCCTTCGACGTGTGCTTCCAAAAGCTCACTTGAACGAAGGTCACTTTGTTCACCTCTCATAAAGCTGATGATTTCAACTGTTACTTTTGAAGTTTCTGCAGCAAAAGCAACTGACGCAGTACTGAAAATCATCAGAACAGAAAGAATAAGAGATATAATTTTTTTAAATTTGTTTGCCATATTATATCAACTCCTTAAAAATCATCGTGAAATATTATATCACTCAATAATAATAAAGTCTATAAGAAAATATAAAAATTTAATAATCTTAAAAAATGCGAGAAAACAGACCTGTTATTTCGGAAATCAGATTTCCTTAAATCAGATATTAAATACAGTGTTTAATGTGATTTATCGGTTCAAAACCGGGCGACCTTAAAAATTGCCATTTGGTTCTATGAGAATTCACTTCAAAAAATAGCCACAAAAAAGCTGAAAACCCTTGATTTCTCAAGGGTTTTCGGGGAGAGGTTCTAAAGTGAGACCTCATCATGGCAGTACGTCTCATTTTAGAACCATAGTTAAACAAATTGGAATTTGTTAATTACTCTCCCCGAAGCTTTATACAGATTTCTCTGTATTCCTTGGGTAGTTCAGAGAGTGTCATATTTCTCGGCACTGCAGTTGTACCGTTTTCTTTTGCAGTGGTGTAGTACCACTCTTTAAATTCAAGAGTACGGAGAGTTTCGGAAAGATCTGCTATCTGTTTTTCAACTACCGCTTTTTGCTTGATGATAAGCTCAAGTCTTTCATCAATGGTATCATCACCCTGTACTGCCATTTCAATAAAGGTCTTTATGTCTTTTAATTGCATACCCGTCTTTTTAAGGCACTCAATGACTTTCAGCCATTCATAATCGGCTTCTTTGAAAACACGGATACCTGTACTTGAACGCTCAACAAAGGGCAGAAGACCTTCTTTATCGTAATACCTAAGTGTTGACGGTGCAACACCTAATTTCTTTGCCATTTCTCCTACTGTGTAAAACATAAAAATTTTCTCCAACCTCTTGACTTAAAGTTAACTTTAACTTGTACAATGTGAGTATAGCAGATTTTTGTTTTGAAATCAACCGAAAAGGAGAAATGAAAATGAATTATATCACTCTTAACAACGGTGTAAAAATGCCACAGCTCGGTTACGGTGTTTATCAGGTAAGCCGTGAAGATTGCGAATGCTGTGTCCTTGATGCACTTAAAGTCGGATACCGTTCCATTGACACTGCTCAAAGTTATTTCAACGAAGAAGAAGTCGGCAACGCTATTGCTAAAAGCGGTATTCCTCGTGAAGAGATTTTTCTTACCACAAAGGTATGGATTGAGCATTACGGATATGATGAGTGCAAAGCCTCCGTTCTTGAATCAATGAGAAAGCTCAAAGTCGATTATCTCGATTTATGTCTACTCCATCAGCCCTTCGGTGATGTTTACGGTGCATGCAAAGCACTTGAGAATTTATACGATGAGGGAAAACTCCGTGCAATCGGTATTTCAAATTTCTACACCGACAGAATGATTGATATTGCTTCCTTTGCCCGGATTAAGCCGATGGTAAATCAGATTGAAATTCACCCTCATCATCAGCAGACAGAAACAATTGAATGGCATAAAAAATATGATGTTCAGCCTGAAGCATGGGCACCCTTCGGTGAAGGCAGAGGCGATATGTTTAATCTCCCTGAGCTTAAAGCTATCGGTGAAAAGTACAGCAAGACAGTAGCACAGGTTATCTTGCGTTGGCATATACAAAGAGGTATAATTGTAATACCGAAATCGGTTCATATTGAACGAATGGAAGAAAACTTCAATGTATTTGACTTTGAACTCAGCGAAGAAGATATGAACACAATTTCGGCTCTTGATAAAAAGCAAAGCTCTTTCTTCTCTCACACGGACCCCAATATGGTTGAATGGTTTGTTAAAATGGTAGCAGAGAGAAAAGGCAAAACTAATGCAGATAACGAGAAAAAGGAGTGGTAATATGGTATTCTATTTCACAGCAACAGGTAACAGTCTTTATATAGCAAAACAGTTAGAAAATGAACCTGTAAGTATTCCGCAGGTCATAAATAACTCTGACCTGACTTTTGAGTCAGACAGAATCGGTATTATCTGCCCCGTTTACGGTCACGAAATGCCGAAAATGGTTAAAGAGTTCATCAGAAAAGCAACCTTTAAAACCGACTATTTCTATATTATTCTCACTTACGGTATGCTTCACGGTGGTGCTGCAGAGCTCGCCGATAAGTATGTTAAATCCGTCGGCAAGAAACTTGACTACGCAAAGGCAATTATGATGGTTGATAATTTCCTGCCGAACTTTGATATGGTTGAGCAATGTGCCATGGATAAGAAGATACCTGAAAGCCTTGCAATAATCAAAGCAGATATAGCTTCAAAAAAGAGACAGATTGAAAAAGCAGGTCTTAAAAACAAGATGATTCACAAGGGCTATACGGCAATGGTTAAAAATCAAGATGAAACCGTATGGGCAAAGTTTAAGGTAGAAGACAGTTGTGTTCTTTGCGGTACCTGTCAGAAGGTCTGCCCTGCAAATGCAATTAAGCTTACCGACAAAAAAGCAGAGCATACAATGAAAAACTGTCAGGCTTGTTACGCCTGTGTTCACGCTTGCCCCATTAAGGCAATTAAATTTACCATTCCCGAAAAGAATCCCGATGTAAGATACAGAAATGAAAATATTACTCTTGATGAAATTATCAAGGCAAATAACCAAATGTAAGGAGATAAAAAATGAGCAAAAAGGTATTGATTTTATCAGGCAGTCCCCGTAAGAACGGCAATTCAGATTTACTCTGTGATGAGTTTATGAAAGGCGCCCTTGAAAGTGGTAACGAGGCACAAAAAATCCGTGTTGCAGAAAAAAATATCGGCTTCTGCCGTGCTTGCTATGCTTGTAAGGAAACAGGCGTTTGTGCAATCAAAGACGATATGGCAGAGGTGCTGCAGAAGATGATTGATGCAGATGTTATTGTTCTTGCAAGTCCTGTATATTTTTATTCCGTTGATGCACAGCTGAAGGCTCTTATTGACAGAACTGTTGCACGCTGGCTTGAAGTGAAAGACAAGGAGTTTACTATATAGTCACAGCCGCCGATGCTGAACTTCAATCAGCTGAAACAACACTCAACTGCTTCCGCGGTTATGCTGACTGTGTTGAGGGTGCAAAAGAAATGGGCGTCATCTACGGTATGGGTGTTTATGAAAAGGGGGAAATCAAAAACACCAAGGCAATGGCTGAAGCCTATGAAATGGGCAAGAATGTATAAATCTAAACAAAACTTAAAGCGACAAGGAGAGCGTTCCTCGTCGCTTTTTTCAGACCAAAACTGAAATAAATATTATTATGCGGTTATGTGTTTGTTTTTTTGGAAGATTTTTTATGAACAAAGACCTGTTTTTTAAAAAAACTAAACCCCTTAAAATAGGTCTTATGTATAAAACAATTCAGTTTTTACTAATTTCACTGGTTCAAAACCGAGTGGTCTTAAAAATAGCCGATTTTGGTTCTATCGGTAAAAGTTCAAAAAATTGGTCTAAAAAAGCTGAAAGCCCTTGATTTCTCAAGGGTTTTCGGTTAGAGGTTCTAAAGTGAGACCTCATCATGGAGGCGTCACCCAGATTTGAACTGGGGAATAAAGGTTTTGCAGACCTCTGCCTTACCACTTGGCTATGACGCCATATTAAAAAAATGGAGCGGATGACG
>SVNL01000043.1:10044-15074 GCA_015066925.1 Ruminococcus sp. | reverse complement strand
CTGTCAATTTTCTGACGTAATTCAGGGTCGAGAGCAGTATCTGTTTTGCCGTTTTTGTCTGTTGATTTACCTGAACAGCCGAACATTGCGATGGAGATTATGGAAAGAACAGTAAAAATGAAACGTTGTTTTGATTTTTTCATCATACAAACTCCCTTCAGATATATTCTGCTGTTATAAATATTATAGCATTAAAAAACAAACACTGTCAATAAACATTTCTTATATAATTCACTGGCATATATTGTATAAAAACACTATAATCATTGCAGAAATATTGAAAAAATATGAGCAAAATATGTAAACACAGAAAAGGTTCCCTAAAACTCATCACAGTTACTGCACTTTGAAAAATCACAGCGGTCACGCATATTGCAGACCGCACACCCCCCGATGTGTTTTTCAAGCTTATTATCGGAAATTCCGATAATTGCGGTAACTGATTTTCTGGGAATCATCATATAATTTTCTGTGACTGTAAGACCTATTCTTCGCTGAGCATTGAGATAAAACACGATATCCTTCTGCAAAGAAACAGGCAAATCCCCATATCCTGCGCTGAATCGCCGTGTGTGGAAATTACAGCAGTCTGATGATAGAAATTCTTTCTCTGCAATGTCGCATACCTGTTCAACAGCGGCAGAACAGAGAGCATCCGCAGCAAGTGCCATAGCCATATCTTCGGCTTCAAGGCGTCTTATAAGAGTATCTGCGGAGGAAGAAAGAGTTGCGGCGAAAATAATCGCTTTGTCACAGCCTTTTAGATGTCTTGCGATGTCGTTTCCTGTAAGACAAAGAGAACTGTCTGCGATTTTAATATTTTCGTCCTCGCGTATAAGCGAAGCTTCACGATAGACATAAGCAGGCTTTATGGCTTCAAGTACCATTTTTTCGCATTTATCAAGAATATCCGATAAAACAGGCGGCACATCGCCTTTATGTCCCATATAACGTAAAGCTTCTGCTTTATTAAGTTCAGATATAATCATTTACTGTTTCCGATAATGCCTGAAACAGCTTCAGAAATACGTCTTGCAACATAAGGGTTATTCATAGTGTAAAGATGAATACCTTCAACACCGCTTGAAACAAGGTCAACTATCTGGTCAATTGCATAGGCAATTCCTGCATCACGGAGTGCTTCAGGGTTATGTTCGAATTTCTGCATGATTTTTACGAATTTAGGCGGCAGACTTGCGCCGCACATACCAACCATTCGTTCAATCTGATTTTTATTTACAACGGGCATAATACCCGCTTCAATCGGCACATTGATACCTGCAATTGCAGTTTTTTCAAGGAAACTGTAAAACAGGTTATTGTCAAAGAAAAGCTGTGATATAAGGTGGTCAGCGCCCATATCAACCTTATGCTTGAGATTTTTTATATCATCTACAATGTTTTCCGTTTCGATATGTCCCTCAGGATAGCAAGCACCTGCGATATCGTAATCACCATGCTTTTTTATAAATGAAATAAGGTCGCTTGCATATCTGAAATGCTTTTTCGGTTCAATATCGGGATTGATATCTCCTCTTAAAGCGAGTATATTTTCAATTCCTCGTTTATTAAGGTCGTTAAGTACAGCGAGAATTTCATCTTCCGTATAGTTTATACATGGCAGATGAATCATCGGAGTTATGTTGTATTCATCCTTAATTTTTGAAGCTATTTCGCATGAAAGAGCGCCATTTCCGCTTCCGCCTGCACTAAATGTAACACTTATGAAGTCAGGAGAAAGGTCGCCAAGTTCTTCGAGAGTTTTGTAAATAACATCAACAGAGCTTGTTTTTTTAGGCGGAAAGATTTCGAATGAGAATACTGTTTTTTTATCGAATAATTCTCTTATTTTCATTTATGTATACTCCTTACTTAATAGACCAGTCGATGCTTTCTATTCCATGTGAGTTCAGAAATTCATTGGTCTTTGAAAAATGGCGGCAGCCGAAAAATCCGTTGAAAGCCGAAAGAGGACTCGGATGTGCTGCTTTCAGAATCAAGTGGTTTGGATTTGTGATAAGCTTTTCTTTAGCTTTAGCGTCATTGCCCCAAAGCAGAAATACAATCGGAGTTTCTCTTTGGTTGAGCAGCGTTATGACATTATCGGTGAAAATCTCCCAGCCGATATTTCTGTGGCTTCTCGGCTGATTTGCTCTTACGGTAAGAACAGAGTTAAGAAGAAGCACTCCGTTTTCTGCCCAGCTGATAAGCTCTCCGTGCCTTCCGAGGTTATCTGTACCGATATCGGATTTTATTTCCTTGAAAATATTTATAAGCGAAGGCGGAGGAGCTACTCCTTTTCTGACTGAAAAGCTCAGTCCGTGCGCCTGACCTATATTATGGTAAGGGTCCTGCCCGATAATTACAGCTTTCACCTTGCTGTACGGAGTGTATCTCAGAGCGTTGAATATATCGTACATATCAGGGAAAATCTGCTGTGTTTTATATTCAACAATCAGTTTTTTTCGCAAATCGAGATAATATTGTTTTGAAAATTCGTCTTTGAGGAGTAAATCCCAGTCGTTATTAAGCTCTACCATAATTTTTATTGATTATATATAGTTCCGTCAATGTATTTGAATTTTACGAATGTATTTTTTCTGAATGTCAGCGAGCCTTGCTGATTGAAGGGAATCTGTTCGTAAGCCTGACGTGAACATTCAACCTTGATAGTGCGGCCTTTGCGTGATTTAAAAACAAGCTGATAAAATTCGTCCATAAGGCGAACCTGACCTGTGCTTTCGATTACCCTTAATCTGTCATCACTTTTTCTGATGAGAGTAGCCATTTCAATCTGATTTGAATTTGAATACTTCTGATTGTCGTTATCATATTCATAGTAAGCTTCACCATCTGACAGGACTTTCTGCTGTTTTTGTCTTGGTGGTGGAGCCTGATGTGCATATTTGCGGCGTTCTTCCTCATCCTCGGCAAGAAACATTGAAACTCCGCGTTTAAACTTACTTTTGCTTGAGCCGAGAAGAACAATAATAACAAGTACAACGGCTATGCCGAACAGAATAAGCATAAAATTTTTCATTCCGTCTGATAATGCGAAGTGAAGCGGGCGTAATAAAGAAAGTGAAGTAAACATAATATTGTGGTAAGTCGGCGAAAAGCCGTTCCTTTCATAATTTTTGAATAAAAACGTTACATATATTTTTATTATATACTTTTTTTTCGTAAATTTCAAGAGATAATTGCAAAAATCGTAAAAATATGTTATAATAATGTTCATTGATTTGAAATAAAGCATTTGCTGCTATATCGATAAATCGGAGGAATGATTTATGCAGAAAATTCTTGGGTATATGAGAAGGGCTATACAGGAGTATGGTCTAATTGATGACGGTGACAGAATATGCGTAGGTGTATCAGGCGGAAAGGATAGTCTTGTGCTTCTTATGGGGATGATTCTGCTAAGACGCTTTATCGGGATAGATTATGAAATAGTTGCTGTAACAATTGACCCTCAGTTTAATGGTGTGGCAGGCAATTATTCTTCCGTTGAAAAGCTGTGTGCGGATAATGGTGTTGAATATCATATTCTGCCTACACATATAGGGGAGATAGTTTTTGATGTCAGAAAAGAGCCTAATCCATGCAGTTTGTGTGCGAGGATGAGGAGGGGTGCACTTCACGATGCTACGCTTGAGTATGGCTGTAATAAAATAGCTCTGGGACATAATTATGATGATGTAGTTGAAACATTTGTAATGAATTTATTTAACGAGGGAAGAATAGGTTGTTTTGCGCCTAAAAGCTATCTTTCTCGCAAACAGATAACGCTTATAAGACCTCTTGCACTTGCACCTGAAAATATTATAAGAAGAACTGCTGAGAGGAATGGGCTTGAGGTAGTAAAATCGAAATGTCCTGCTGATGGATTTACAAACCGAGAAAAAACCAAGCAGTTTCTGGCGCAGATGGAGCATAATGACCATGGTTTCAAGGATCGTCTTTTCGGTGCGATGAAACGCAGTAATATTGACGGATGGGGCGGAATAAACTGGATTCCGACTGAAAAGAAAGATTAATGCTAAAAAGGCAATACCGCAGAATTGTTCCTGCAGTATTGCCTTTATTTTATTTTTTCTTTACAGGAATCCATATTTCACAATAATAGTTTTCGTCAAGGGTTCCTTTGGGGTAATTTGCAGGGTTATCATAATATTCCACGCAATATCCTGCTGCAAATTCGTAATATTTAAGAGCGGGCAGCCATTCTGTATAGATCTTTGTATTTACATCCTGCAAAGCATCCGGCATTGCGCCTTTACATGGAAATACAGCCCATGTAAATTCAGGGATTGTTTTTATTACAAATCCTTCGGGAGCCTGTCTGTCAGGACTGCAAGGATCAGCAATAAGATAATCAAAAGTATTATTCTCCATTGCTTCATCAATGCATATGCCATACACTCCCATTACTGTTTTGCCACCGCCATTTTTAAAATGTTCCTGCCAGAATTTCGGAACAATGTCTTTTGCGCCTTCATAAGAAAAAGTTTTTGAAGCTCCGATAACAGTAAACGCTTCCTTTTTTTCAATTCTGTAATCCATAAGATATCCTCCATTAAGTGAAAAACTGATTTTCAGCGGAGCAAAGGATTTCAGCAATACTGTTTCTTTTCGCACCTGTGTAGGTGTAACACCATGAAAACGTGTAAAAGCTTTGGTAAAGCTGTCAGGAGATTCATAACCGTATTTCAAAGCGATATCTATAACTTTTTCGTCAGTTGTAGCGAGGTCGTTGCCTGCCAGAGCAAGTTTTCGGTTTCGTATATATTCTCCCAATGTAAAACCGCAAAGCATTGTAAAGCCTTTCTGAAAATAGAAAGATGAAATGTTAGACTGTTTTGCTACCATTTCAGGTGTAATATCATCTGCAATATGTTCCTCTATGTATAGAATAGCTTCGCTTATTATCTCCATCCAGCTCATAGTAAATCTCCCTTCCTTCGCTGTAAGAATATTGTATCATGTGGAGAATTCTGATGCCCGACAATTTGTGCCGAATTTTGTCTTAA
>SVNL01000043.1:1547-9944 GCA_015066925.1 Ruminococcus sp. | reverse complement strand
CTTAAATATATTCAGTATCAAAAGTAATTACTGTAAAATATCTGTGGTCAAATTTTGAAAGGCGATCATCAATCATTGCCTTTATTTCATCTGAGGAGTATTTTGTCTTATAAGGAACAACGAGGTCGAAAATAAGATTGGTGTGCATTTCGCCCGAAACGATACGGAAATCGTGAATATGCAGAGCGTTGTCAATATTTCCGATTATTTCCAGAATCATATTTTTACATTCCTGAACGTTTTCATCATCTGTATCTATCGGGTCCATGTGAATTGTCAGCAGGATATTCATTTCGTTAAGAACATCACGTTCTATTTTGTCTACAAGTTCGTGAACTGCAACGAAATTTTCGGTAGCTTTTACTTCAACATGACAGCTTGCTATTGTGCAGCTTGGTCCATAGCTGTGAACAATCATATCGTGAACACCGATAATCTTTTCGTTTTTCAGAATCATTGAATACAGCTTTGATGTAGTTTCGGGAGAGGCAGGCTTACCGAGGAGTTCATCAACGGTGTCCTTAATGATTTCGTAGCCTGATTTGAGGATGAAAAGTGAAACGAAAATTCCCATTAAAGCGTCAAGCGGTAAATCTGAGAATATCGAAAAAACAAGCGCAATCAATGCTGAAATTGTAGTTATGACATCATTTCTGCTGTCTTTTGCGGTTGCAAGCATTACAACTGAGTTGATTTTTTTGCCAAGAGTTGTATTGAAAAGCGAAAGCCACAGCTTTATACCGATAGAAATGATGAGAGAAACAAGTGCGGCAATGCTGAATTTTACTTCTTCGGGATTTAAAAGCTTTTGCAAAGAGCCTTTAAAAAGTTCAAGTCCGACAAAAACTATAATTGCCGAAATAATCAGAGAAGTCAGATATTCCATTCTTCCGTGTCCGAAAGGATGGTCTTTATCAGCAGGTTTTGATGAGATTTTGTATCCGAAAAGGGTTATTATACAGCTTGCACTGTCGGAAAGATTATTGAATGCATCGGAAATAATTGAAATAGAGTTTGAAAGCGTTCCCACAATGTATTTTGCGATAAAAAGAATAATATTGCAGAATATGCCTACAAAACTGCTCAATGTTCCATAGGCGGCTCTTGTTTTTTGAGAGTCGGTATTATCAGGTTGTTTTATGAAAATTCTGATAAGAAAATTTGTCATTGATTATGCCTCCGATGCTGATATGTGATTGTTATATTTATAATAATTGAAAATGCATAAAATGTCAATAAATAAAAAAATATCGGCTCGGATTGACTCCCTCTCAAAAAGTCAATCGAAGCCGATATTTCAACGAAAAAATGCACCCTCTATACATTTTTTCAAAACCCACATACGAAAAAACCCGATAATCGTAATACTCAAATGCGAATTAGAAAGTAAGGAATGTTCATTCACTGACAGTCTTATTTAAGCGATTAAACATATTATAGGCGTCAATGTTTAACAACGACTGTCAGAGTAAATAAGGTGATAAGAAAAATTCAGAAATATTCACATCGGAATCGGCGGAGTTTAAAACCGAAAACGAAATGAATGGAGTATATTGTGGGTGTTTAAGCACTTGTGCACATGCTTAAAGTGATGAAAACAGGTGAGTATACGTTACATCTGTGTTCAACATTTGTATTATAACTTAGATTTAAAATTATTTCAATTGAGAATATTGCGGAGTTTTTAGCACTATATTGCTATATAGCAAATTGAGGTTAAATATGAATGAAATAAAAATAAAATAAAATTATTTAATGAAGTCGATGGAGCTGCTACAAGTTGAAATGAGTTGTGAAATGCCTGTAAACAGGCAAAAATTAAAATAGATAAATTTAAGGGAAAATATGTATACAATGTTATGATTGTTGGTATGAGAGATAAATTAAAAAATGTTACTTTTAAAATGCTAACTGAATATTTTATAATTAAATCATTTTTGAATAAAATTCAACCGTATTGCGGTTGGGCTGACCGCAATATATGAGGAGTTCTTTTTTACTTTTTTTGTGCGAAAATTGACATAAGGATGACGAAATTAAAAGAAAACAAGTTGAGGTGCTATGTAAAATACAACTAAAACGATTTAAAAATGATATACATTTTTTGTGAAACGAAATGATAACAAAAAAGCTGTGATAATTTCTTATCACAGCTTCTGGAGTTGCAGAATGAGTTAATATGGAAGTTTGAATTTACCTACTCTCCAGCTGTTGCCATTCTTTACGATTGAGAATGTATCTTCAACAACAGGTTCTATATGTGGGTCGTCACTTGAATCGTCATAATAGTTTTCAACAGTAAAGAAGATTTCTGACTCTGTTTTTCTTGAAACTTCTGTAATCCTGAATCCCTCATAGAATATATCAGAGCCTCTGTCACCTGCAAGAGCGTAAACACTGCCGTTCTTTTCGATGTATAATTCATCAAGGTCATTACCATATGCGTGGCTGAATACCTTGTAGTAATCTTCGATAACGTCATCAAGAGTAGTGATTGAAGGGTCGTCTACAAGACTGTATTCCCAACCGAAATTGCCTTCAACTGTTGTGCTGTAATCAAGCTTGTAAGGCGAGCCTACATGATAGCTCCATTCAGTTTCACAAGCGAGTTTATATAAATCTGTTGCAACGCTTATAAGCTCTTTATCGCTTTTTTCGTCTATATCTGAGTTGATTTCTACTCCGCCTGTGCCGAGTGAAATTGAAGGATAATCAGACTCATCGAAAGGCGATTCGATTTTCTCATTTTCAGTAGTTTTTTCAGTAGGCTTTGTGGTTGTTTCTTCTTCTTTTTTATCTGCTTTTGAAGATGATTCATCTTTTTTATTTGTGTTCTGCTTTTTGTCAGTATCCTTTTCAGCTGATACTTCGTTTTTCTTATCGGATTTTTCTTCTTTTTTATCGGAAATTGATGTTTCTGTGCTTGCTGAGTAACTTGAACCATTTAAATTGATTTCCATTGTGCAGCTGCACATGGATATTGTGAGTGATGCTAAAGCTAAAATCATAATTCTTTTTTTCATTTTCAAATCTCCTTTAAATCTGTTTTATTCATTAGCAAGTACAAAATCTACAAGTCCGTCGTTGACATTTACGGCGGAGCAGATAACTCTTACCGCTTTTCCGATATTGTAGACTGTATTGCTGAATTTTTCTGTAAGATATGCAGGTTCTGTATAATCATATTCGCCCTCAGGGAGTGTACGGATATGAACAAGTCCTTCAACTGTATTTTCGAGTGTTACATAGAAACCAAATTCGGTAACGCTTGAAATTCTGCCATCGAATTCCATACCGATTTTGCTTTTCATATATTCTGCTTTATAGCAGTCCTCACATTCTCTTTCAACTGTAACTGCTTTGATTTCAGCATTAGAGGAGCGTTCCGAGGCATTTGCCGAGAAGCCGCTGTAACGCTTTGTCAGCCAGTTTTTGTCATAGCCTGCAAGGATATCCGTGAGGATGCGGTGAATTGCAAGGTCGGGATAGCGTCTTATAGGGGAGGTGAAATGGGCATAATCATCAAGCACCAGTCCGAAATGTCCAAGCGGCTCGTTTGAGTATTTAGCTTTGGACATTGAACGCAGAGCAAGAAGATTTACTGCCTCATATACGTCTGTGCCTTTTGCTTTTTCAAGAATTTCGGAAATATGAACAGGTCGTATTTCTTCGAATTTCGGACATTCTATTTTAAACTGCGGTAATATTTCACGCAGTCTTTCTGCTTTTTCGGGCGGCGGAGCTTCGTGTACTCTGTATACGAAAGGAACGCCTTTTTCCTTGGCAAGACGTGCGGCGGCTTCATTTGCAACAAGCATGAATTCCTCTATGATACATTCGGACTTTCCTCTTGTACGGGGAAGAACATCAATGCAGAAGTCGTTTTCGTCTATTATAAGCTTGCTTTCAACAGTTTCAAGCTGTGGAGCGTGTCTGCGTTTTTTATTTGCGATAAGAATATCGGCAAGCTCATCCATAAGGAATATATCATCTCGGATTTCCGAGTATTTTTCAGCGATTTCAGGTGATTCGCTATTGCTTAGAATCTGATTGATTTCAGAATAGATTCCTTTGACTCTTGATCGTATAACGCTTTTGCAAAAGCCGTAAGAAATGATTTCGCCGTATTTGTCAAGCTCGATTACAGCTGACATTGTAAGGCGGTTTTCATCGGGATTAAGAGAGCATATTCCGTTGGAAAGCTCTTTCGGAAGCATAGGAACAACCTTGTTTGCATAATATATGCTTGTTCCTCTGTTCAAGGCTTCCTTGTCGATATCACTGTTTCCCTTTACATAGTGAGAAACATCGGCGATATGAACACCGAGGCGATAACCCTCTTTTGTTTTTTCGATAGAAACTGCGTCGTCGAGGTCTTTTGATTCTGCGCTGTCAATTGTGAAGATGCTGAGATGTCTGAAATCCTCACGATTATTGAAATCGTAATCGTGTATACCTGCTACAGCGATACGCTGTGCCATTCTCTGAACAGGCTCAGGAAATTCTTCGCATACTCCATGAACTGCGAGAATTGATTTTGAACATGCTGAAGCGTTTTCACAGTCGCCGAAGCTCATAAGAATACGAACTTTATGCTCGGAGTGACGTTTGCCTCTGTATGAAATTTCGGCAAGGACTTTATCTCCGATTTTATATTCAGAGCTTTCGCTTTCGGAAATTGTTATATGATTTTTGGACATAGTGTCCGAAACGAAATAGGGGACACCATCACACAGCTCGATTTTTCCCGTAAGCTGTGAATTGCCTTCTTTCAGAATATCAATAACTTCGCCTTCGGGAGAGCCTGAACGTGATTTTATATAGGAAATAAGAACCTTATCCTCCGGCAAAGCACCGAGCAGGAATTTTCCCGGAATAAATACTTCTGTTCCGTCATCGGTTACAACGAATCCGAATGTACGACTCAGTCTTGCAACCTTTGCGGGAAAATATCCGAGCTTAGAGGAAAGATAGATTTTCTGTTGTTTTTTTATAAAGATAATGCCATCTTCGGCAAGTTCACGCAAAGCCAGATTAAAATTTGCGGAAGAGCCTTGTCTGCTGCGGCATTTTGATGAGAGCTCGCGTACAGATATTGCTTTTTTACCGCCTTGATTAAGAAAAAGCATTATTTTGTTTTTATAGCTTTCAACGGTATGCTTGGGCTTTTCGTGCTTTTGCTTTTTATTTGTCTTTGACGACATCTGTTATCTCCTTTGAAAAAATATACCCTATGACGTTCAATCATAGGGCGCATTGGTTTTAATCAATAAAGTTTGGTACAATGTTGATTGCAAGAGTAAGAACGATAAAGATTATAGCTAAATTTCTTGTAAGCTTATTGAGGATAGCTTCCTTTGTTCTTCCCTCATTTTTGCCATAGAATGAATCGTTGCTTCCTCCGCCGAGAGCAGATGTCATATTCTGCTGCTGCTTCTGATCCTGCATAAGACAAAGAACGATAATTAACAGACAAGAAATAAGAATTAAAACTCCACCGATAATTTCAAGAGTTCCCATAATAATTGCCTCCATATATTAGTAATGATGTAAAATGTATCGATTAAATTTCGCACAGCGAAAGTAAATCACATTAAAACCTACACTATTATAACATATCAAAACAATATTTTCAAGAGTTTTTTCAAAAAAAATGCAACAAAAAAACATACTGTGGGAGTAATATTTTTATTATCAATATAATATAATGAATTGATGATAAAAATATGCTATAAAAGAAAGGGAAAAGATATGATTAAGGAAAACAAGCCTGTACCGCCGCACAATATTATTCTTGAAAACAGAAAGAGCCTTACGATATCGGGTATAACCGATGTAGACAGCTTTGATGAGCGTGAAATACGTCTTTATACTCAGCTTGGTGAGCTTGTAATAAAGGGCAGGGAGCTTCACATTGATTCTATGAGTGTTGAAACGGGCGATATGACGATAACAGGTGATATATGGTCACTTACATATGGTGATAAGGACAGGCGTGGGCCTGTTACAATGCTCGGGAGACTTTTCAGATGATTATTCCCGAAACGTATTTTACTGTACATGAAGAGCTTATGCTTTTGCTTTATTCTGTTATATTCGGAGCTGCGGCAGGAGTGTTGTATGATTTGTTTCGTACTCTAAGAGCAGCTCTGCCGCATAATAATGTGCTTGTAGCGATAGAAGATATTGCATTTTGGGTTATATGCAGTTTTTCTGTTGTTGCCTTTACTTCTGTTATGGCGAGGGGAGAATTCCGCTTTTACTATATAATCGGCGGCATAACTGGATTTGCACTTTATTTTTTTACAATCGGAAGAGTTGTGATAAAAATTGTACGCCGACTTATTAAGATAATTTATTTACCGCTTAGAATTATTTTTGCTCCACTAAAAGCTTTATATGCACTTATATGTGAAAAAGTTATTGTTAAATTTGTGGGAATTTCCAAAAATGCATTGAAAAGATGCGAAAATTTAAAAATCCCCTTGATTGATAGGGGGAGAATGTTGTATAATAAAAAGACAAATATAAAAAGAAAGAACGTGAAATGCGTTGGTAAAAAAGTTAAACACAAGGAACAAAAGAAATCGTCGGGCTAATAATGTAATCAAAATTGCAATTTTTGTTTTGGCGATAGCCTGCATTATTTTACTCGTAGTCCTTCAGTCTGACTGTGCCGAAAAAGAAGCGGATTTAGTCAAGCTTAATGAAAAAATCAGCATTCTTGAGGGTGAAAATGAGGAGATACAGCGTAAATTGAATGATATGGATGATAATGATATTTCGTCGTATATGGAACAGGTAGCCTTGGAAGAACAGGGGTATGCTTATCCTGACGAACGACGCTTTTACGATACCTCAAGAGATTAAGGATTAAAAGGAGTTTATTATTGTATGCAGCTTGAAATTGGAAAGATTTACGAAGGAAAAGTAAAGGGAATTACTCAGTATGGCGCTTTCGTTGACATTGAAGGTGGTGGAACAGGTATGGTTCACATTTCGGAAATCGCCAACACCTTTGTAAGTGAAATCAGAGAGCATCTGACTGAAAATCAGGATGTAAAGGTTAAGGTTATCGGTATTAATGAGGCAGGAAAGGTAAGCCTTTCAATTAAAAAGGCTGTTGAAAATCCCCAGCCGCAGAAGCCAAGACCTGCAAGACGTGATGACAGCAGACCTAATGTGTGGGAGCCTAAAAAGCAGACTCCTATGAGCGAGCTTTCATTTGAAGATATGATTTCACGCTTTAAGCAGAACAGCGAAGAGAGAATGTGCGACCTTAAGAGAAGCACAGACCGTAAAAACGGTACACGCAGAAAGTAATGAATACATAAGCCCTGCAAACGATAATTTGCAGGACTTTTTTGCAGAAAAATGCACTTCCGAAATAAAACGGAAGTGCATTTTGTTTTTATCTGTTATTGATGAAAGTGATGATATCGCCTGAGCCGCCTGTATTAATGAAAGCGTAGTAGGCGAGGATAAGTGAAGCATCAACGGCATTTATACCTCCGTCTGAGTTCACATCAGCGTTTCGTTTGAAGTTGTTATCGTATTTTGATGCATCACCATTTGTGCTGATTATAGCATAGTATGCGAGCACGCTTGAAGCGTCTATTGCATCTACGGTATTACTGCCGTCTACATCTCCGAGGTTTGCAGGAGTATCAGCCGGAAGAATCGTAAGCCATACATAAGCACCGAAAGCGCAGCCTTCAACGCGAACGTTCAACGATGCCTGACCCTCTTCAAGAGCTGTTATATATAATTTATCTGTACCGTTATAGAAGTATGAAATATTTGATGAGTTTGAAGTGATGTATGCGTTTGAAGCGGTGTTTGTTGCCGGATGATACAAACGCACTTCTCTTGTTTCGCCGACTTTCATCGGAGAAGTATCGTATTCAACCTGTGTAGCAAAATCGATGACTACATCTGATGTTGTTGTAACAACAGGGGTTGTAGTAGTTGTGGTTGTTGTAGATGTAGTTGTAGATGTAGTTGTAGTTGTAGAAGTTGTGGTGGTTGTTGTCGTTGTAGTAGCTTCAACAAGACGGATGCGTCCGTCAACTGTCTTGATGTGGTCGGAAATGTTGTTGCCGTTTGCATCGTATGCATAAAGATTCTCGATTTTAATCAGATAATCCTGATTAAGATTCATATTTTTTATACGGAATTTGAAAACAACTATATTTGATAGATGTTTTCCTGCAGTGGCATTTCCTGAGCCGATTTCAAACCAGATCTGATTTATTGCTGAGCTTATGCCTATTTCTGTATTATATGCATCTGATCTGCTTGTCATTTCTATAAGATCTAATGCATTGTAGTCGTAATTCAGAGTAAACTCTGCTCCCGAAACAGGTAACTGGCAGTTATCAGAGTCTATAAGTGACA
>SVNL01000043.1:0-1447 GCA_015066925.1 Ruminococcus sp. | reverse complement strand
TTTTTAACAGGAAGACCATTGATTGTATCAGGGATAACTACTGATGTGACGTTTTTATTTGCTGTATAAACTATTACATAATCGTTAACAACCTGATAATTAAGGTTGTCATCATATTTTGCCGCGTTGGCAGTAATAGAATTATCCTTGAATTTAATGCTGTAATCGGGCAACAATCCGATTATAAGTGCGAGCGACATAAATGCCGCTATAAGTTTTTTGATGTTCATGACTAAAATACCTCCGTGTAATTCTTAGTTTGGCAGTAATAATCTACTGTCTTTGTTTGAATGAAAAGTTATTAATATGCATTTGCGGATATAATCTGCATATTAATATATATTAATTATATCAAATGCACATTGAATTTCAAGTTATAATTTATGAATGTTTACAAAATCTGCGAATTGCACAAAACAACAAAAAACACGTTGTAAAAAGTTACTATATAGTTGAAGCTGTATAATAAGCGTACAACTTTTATATTTCTGAAATGTTAATTTGTAAAATATAAAACGTGTGTGCTTCGAAAAAAATGGTATCAGACGTTTTGTCTGATACCATTAATTTTACATTGAATCAAAATTATCAATAAGTTTTAACGATTTTTTCTGAATTGCAAGAACATCTTGCACATTAAGTCCGTTGCCCGAATTATGAACATCGGCGTTAGTTGTGCCTTGTTCTGAAATTGAATATTTCGTGCCGTTAATAAGATAGCATTTAACGATTACAACATCGGCAATATCAACTGAATTGTCGCAGTTTGCATCGCCTTTGAGAGTTGGAACTAATTCCATTGCAGTAGTTGTTATTACAGGTGTTTCTGTAGATGCAACAGTAGTTGAAGTAACAGGAACTTCTGTTGTTGTAATATCGGTTGTAGTTAAAGTTGTTTCTGTAGTGGTAACAATAGTTGTGGTTGCTGGTGTTTCTGTAGTAGTAATAATAGTTGTAGTAACAGAAACTTTTGTGGAGGTGATAGGGGATGTAGTTATGGAGCATTCTGTGGTAGTAACAGTAGTAGTAGTTGTTGTTTCGGTTGAAGTTACTGTAGTTGTTGTAACAAGAGGAGTTGTAGTTGTTGTTATTGTGGTAGTTGGATTCGTAGTAGATGTTATAGTGGTGGTTGTGGTAGTTAACTTAGGCGTAGTGGTCGTGGTAGATGTGGTAGTAGTTGACTTAGGTGTAGTTGTGGTAGTTGTTGTTGTCGTAGTTGTAGTAGTGGTTGATGTAGTGGTAGTAGTAGTAGTAGTTGTTGTTGTTGTTGCGGGCGTTGTGGTAATGCTTGGACCGCCTGAAAGCACTTCAAATGTTCTTCCGTATGTGCTTGCATATTTTTGTACCGTTGAACCCTCGTATCCATATAATACGGCATTTTCAGGCAAAGTCTTGTCTGTTGAACAAATCGTACAATTTGTACTTTTTATTGTAAGTTCATCAATAG
>SVNL01000042.1 GCA_015066925.1 Ruminococcus sp. | reverse complement strand
TAGGGCAAAACAAAGTGCAAGAAAATTTATCAATTCCATTATCTTTTCTTGCACTTTGCCAACTTAAAATTGGCTTTAAAATGCTATATTAAGCCATTTTTAAGTTGTTGAGCAGACATTAATTAAATTAATCCCCTGATTTCTTACGATTTCAGGGGATTAATTATTTTTTTGTCAGAAGCATAGATTGCTTCCGATTTTTACAGCCATTTTCTAATATTTACTTTTCTTGTATCCGTTTCACGAATTTTCTTTCTTACTTTTAATATAGCAGATGATGAAACTGATATTTCATCTATCCCAAAAGCAAGCAATAATTCTGTAATATTTATATCTGCACCAAGTTCACCGCAAATTCCTGCCCATATATTATTTTTATGCGCATTATCTATAACCATTTTTATCATTTTTAGAACCGATTTATGATAGGGATTATAAAAATCATCAAGTTTTTCATTCTGTCTGTCAATTGCTAAAGTATACTGTGTAAGGTCATTTGTACCTATACTGAAAAAATCTACTTCTTTGGCAAGCTCGTCACTTATAAGAACTGCTGCAGGTGTTTCAATCATTATTCCCTGTTCAACATTTCCTATTTTCACGCCTTCATTTTCAAGCTCATTGCGTACCTCTTTTGCAATGTCTTTAATTTTTTTCACTTCCTCAATTGAAGTTATCATTGGATACATAACACTTATATTACCATAAATTGACGCTCTGTATATAGCCCTAAGCTGTGTTCTGAAAATTTCAGGCTCCTTCAAGCATATCCTTATTGCCCTATAACCCATTGCAGAATTTTCTTCTTTTTTCAGATTAAAATAATCAACTTTTTTATCAGAACCTATATCTAATGTACGAATTATAATTTTATTTCTTCCCATTGTTTCGGCAGCTTTTTTATATATACAGAACTGCTCTTCCTCTGTTGGAAATTTATTACGTTCCAGATATATAAATTCAGAACGAAATAATCCTATACCGTTTCCGTCATTTGTCAATACAGAAGCTATATCTCTGATATTTCCTATATTAGCATAAAGCTTTACCTTTTTTCCGTCAACTGTTATATTTTCTTTTCCTTTTAATGTATTTAGTTGTTCTCGTTGTAAATCGGTTTCTTTCATTTTTGTTTTCATTTTTTCAACAGTAACACTATCAGGATCTATATAAATTTCACCTGTAAACCCATCAACAATTGCTGTTTTCCCGTCAAACTTGCTATCCATATTTATATTGCAGCTAACAATTGAAGGAATACTGAGAGTTCTTGCCAAAATTGCTGTATGTGAATTAGATGAACCATTAATGGTAACAAATGATAAAACCTTATCCTTATCAATACGAACAGTTTCGCTGGGAACAAGGTCTTCTGCAAGAATTATTGTTTTATCATAAAGCTTATTTTCATCATTGTCAGTATTAAGAAGATTTTTTATTATTCTGTCAGATATGTCCTTTACGTCAATCGAGCGTGATTTCATATAATCATCATCCATTGAACTGAACATTTCAAAAAAATTCTCACCTGTCTTTAAAACGGCATATTCTGCATTTATCTCTTGAGCTTTAATAATATTTTCAATAGATTCTATATAATCAGAATCTTCAATCATCATACTGTGTATTTCAAATATTGCAGCACTTTCTTCTCCTAATTCCGATTCGGCTTTCGCACAAAGTTGTCTGAGTTGTTTTTTTGCATTATCTCTTGCATTATGAAATCTTGTTACTTCTTTTTCTATATCAGATATATGAATTTTCTTTATATTACTTTCACTCTTTTTTAATATTTTGATTTTTCCTATTGCTATGCCATCGCATACACCTTTTCCATGACAGACTAACATTTGAGCTCCTTTCATAAAGAAAACATTTTTTCTTTATTAATTTACCCCTTTTTTAGTCAGTAATTCATATATATTTTCGATTTCTAATTTGTTTGCAAGATTTTCTGAAAATGCACTTGCACATCCTGCCGCAACACCCATATCCAAAGCATATTTATAATCATTTTTTTCAAGCCAGCCCGCAAGAAATCCTGCAACCATTGAATCGCCTGCTCCTGTTGAATTTATAACATTTCCTCTAACAGCTTTTCTTAGCAGTATTTCTTTATTTTCGTTTAAAAGTACTGCACCGTCTGCACCAAGTGAAACAAGCACATTTCTTGCTCCTAAGCCTTGAAGCTGTTCAGCTGCTGTGATTATATCATCTTCGTTAGAAAGTGAATATCCACAAAGCTCTTCAAGTTCAAAATTATTCGGTTTTATGAGAAACGGTTTATATTTCAATGTTTTTTTTAGTAGTTCACCTGTTGCATCTACAACAGTAATAACTTCTTTTTTATTTGCTTTTTTTAAAATCTCGCAGTAAATATCGGATGAAATACATTTAGGTACACTTCCTGCAAGTACAAGAACGTCATCTTTATTAAGTCTGTTCAATTTATCGAATAATAAATCTAATTCTCTCGCTGATATTTCTGCACCCTGTCCGTTTATTTCAGTTTCTTCTTCTGCTTTTATTTTTACATTTATTCGTGAATATCCGTTATTCATAAATATAAAATCATTATTGACATTATCGGCATCAAGAAGCTTTTTTATAATCTCTCCTGTAAATCCGGCTAAAAATCCTAACGCATTTGTTTCTATTCCAAGATGAGTCAAAACTGTCGATACATTTATTCCTTTACCGCCTGCAAGAATTTTTTCGCCTGATGTACGATTTACTTCTCCGCATTTATAATAATCTAAATTTACAACATAATCTATCGCAGGATTTAATGTTAATGTATATACCATTTCTATTCACCCTTAATCTTTGTAAAATAAAAAACAGCAAGCTGTGTTCTGTCACGTAAAATAAGCTTTTCAAGTATTGTACTCAGATAATTTCTAACCGTTCCTTCACTCAGATATAGCCTTGCCGATATTTCCTTATTACTTAATCCTTCTGCTACAAGTTCAATTATTTCTTTTTCTTTTTCATTTATCTCATAGCTTGTATAATCAAATGAAGATGTTGAAGTGTTTACAAGCTGAGGAAGACGACTGATTATTTCAGCTCCATATACATTCTGACCTCCTGCAACAGCTTCAAGTGCTGGCACTATCCCATTGAAATCCTGTTTTAGAATATATCCTCTTGCACCTATTTTCAGAGCTTTCACTATATACTCGTCATCTGAAAATGTTGTAAGAAACAAAATATTTGCATTTGTATTGTTTTTTAGTATTTCTTCGGCTGCTTCAAGTCCTGTCATACCATTCATTCTTATATCCATAAGTAAAACCTCAGGATTATATTCTTTATAAAGCTCAATAGCTTCTTTTCCGCTGTTGCCTATAGCCATTACTTCTACTCTGTTATTGGCTTCCAGTATAGTTTTAAGCGAAATTGCTACTAAATTATCATCATCAACAATTACTATCTTCATTTTTTATCCTTTCTGCTTTGGTATTGTTACGAATATTTTAAAACCATTGTCATTTGATATTCTGATTATACCATTGAGCCTTTCAACTCGTTCGTTCATTCCTACAATACCCATACCCGAGAAGTTATTTTCTCTTATATCAGTTCCGTTATCATGTATAAGCAATTTATAGAACCCCGGATGCTCCTGCAACAAAATCTCAACCTTTGTACAGTTACTATGCTTTAATATATTTGACACAGCTTCTTTCACAATCATTATCATGCATATCTTGATTTTAGCCTCAGTATTTTTATCTATGTCAATTATACTGTTTATTTCATATTTTTCTTTTATTGGATTTATACATTCATTTATCGCATTTACTAAATCAATCGATTCATCATGCAAATTATGAACACTCTCTCTTATGCTTGTCATGGCACTGTCAAGTGTGTTCTTTACGCCCTCAAGCATTATTTTATCATTTTCATTCTTAATTACTGCAAGCATAGCTCCAAGCTGTAGAATTGAACGTGTTAAAAGATGCCCTACATTATCGTGTATTTCTCTCGAAATCCTATTACGCTCCTTCAAAGTTGCAAGATGTATTTCATAACTCTGACCGTCAATAAGGTCACGATTTTTAGATTCAAGTATATAATTAAGCTCAGTACCTTCGTCCCTTATATCAATGAGTTTCTGCTGCAAATTAATGTATTTCTGTGATTTCACCTGCAAAACAACGGATAAAACAAGTGCAGATAAAATGATTATTACTTTATCAAGTTCAAAATTCACACACGCAATTACACCTGTTAATGCACCCAAAATTATAAGTATTTTATTTTTTGAACCTGAAAGCTCGTAAAAAACTATTGGAAACATTAATACAAAATCTGATTTTATTATAACTAAAACCATATAGATACAAAATAATATTGTTTTGATGTTTTTCTTATCTATCGCCTGACACGCAAGTGAAAATGAAATTCCTGTAAGAAATATAATAACAGGAGCAAATAAATCGTCTGTGCTGAATATCAATACAGATAATAACAAAAAAATTACAGCTTTATCAAGTAAACGTGCTATACCTATCACCTCATTTACATTTTATCATATCCTGAAAATATTGTCCATATCTTTTATACTAAAAAAGGTGATACTGCTTTCAATAGCAATATCACCTATCAAACTTAATAACGTTTTTAAATATATTTATTTAAGATTAATATATGATGTAATATCATCTCTCATTCTTATAACTTCACGACGTGCTGCCTTAGCAAAATCACGCTCATCACAGCCCTCTTTCTGATATGCACACATCACTGCTCTTGAAGAATTTACTATTGCACCAAGTCCGTTTTCGTCAAATGCACCTTTAAGTCCTTCTGCTCCACCGCCCTGTGCTCCATAACCGGGAACCAAGAACATTGTATGTGGAAGTCTCTTTCTAAGCTCTGTAAGCTGCTGAGGATAAGTAGCTCCGACAACTGCACCTACTGCTGAGTAACCATACTTACCTATTGTATCTTCGCCCCATTTTTCACACATATCACCCATAACAGCATATATAGGTGTTCCATCAATAAGCTTATCCTGAAGCTCTCCGCTTGATTTATTCGAAGTTTTAACGAGAACGTATATCCCCTTATCACGCTCTCTGCATATTTTAAGAAGCGGCTCAATACCATCTGTACCAAGATAACCGTTTACTGTAAGAGCATCTGCACCAAAAGGTTCAATTTCATTCTCACCTATTACTACAGAGCCAAGATGTGCAGTTGCATAGGCTTCCATTGTTGCACCTATATCATTTCTTTTACCGTCTGTAATAACATACATACCCTTTAATTTAGCATAACGAATAGTTCTTTCAAGTGTTTTTACTCCATGATGGCCGTACATTTCATAATATGCGGCTTGTGGCTTAATTGCAGGTACGATATCACATATTTCATCAATAATAAGCTTATTAAAGCTGAAAATTGCTCTTGAAGCAGCTTTAAGACTCCAGCCGTCATCGTCAAGATATCTTTTCTGTATAAACTCCGGAACATATTCAAGTCGTGGATCAAGTCCTACAACTGTAGGATTTTTCATTTCAATAATTTTTTCGATAAGTCTATCAAATGACATAACTATTTCCTCACATTTCTTTATATTTTATTTCTCCCTTTGAAAGGGTAACAATAGGCTTGCCTTTTAATGTCATACCTTTAAACACGGTATTTTTCGACTTGGAATGAAGCATTTCCGGTTCAACAGTCCATTCCTTATTCAAATCAGCGATTACTAAATCCGCTGTTTCATTCGGTTTTATCGAAACAGGTTCAAGTCCGAGAAGCTTTCTTGGATTTGCCGACATAAGCTCAATAATTTTATTAAGACTTATCTTACCTGTATGATAAAGCCCTGTAAGTGCAGCTGCGAATGATGTTTCAAGTCCGACAACACCATTAGGTGCTTTTTCGAAATCTGATTTTTCCTCTGCAGTATGCGGAGCATGGTCTGTTACTATACAATCAATCGTACCATCAATAATTCCTTCAATTATTGCTTCTACATCATCAGCTGTACGGAGTGGAGGATTCATTCTGAAATCAGCATCTCTTGCAAGAAGCATTTCATCAGTAAGAAGAAAATAATGCGGACAGGTTTCACACGTTACTTTTACGCCTGCTTTTTTTGCTTGTCTGATAATTTCAGTACTTCCTTTTGTACTTACATGGGCAATGTGTATTCTTGCATCTACGCTTTCAGCAAGAATAATTTCTCTTGCTGTTATCATATCTTCTGACACTCTGTCCATTCCCTTTACGCCAAGCTTTTCGGAAATTTCACCTTTATTGATTATACCGCCATTTATAATGCTGAGGTCTTCGCAATGAGAAATCACTAGCAATCCGTTTTTATTTGACTGCTCAAGTGCACGAAGCATTTGCTCTGAACTTTCAACAGGGCGTCCGTCATCTGAAATTGCTTTTACTCCTGCTGATTTAAGAGCTAAATAATCACACAATCCCTCGCCACTCATTCCGTTTGTAATACATCCAGCAGGATAAACATCAACACCGCTTCCATCAGCCTTATCTATGATATATTTAATTACATCAGGATTATCAGCAACAGGTTTTGTATTCGGCATACAGACAACTCCTGTTACACCGCCTGCAAGTGCTGCACCGCAACCTGTATGTATATCCTCTTTATGCGTAAATCCGGGATCTCTGAAATGCACATGCATATCGAAAAAAGATGGCATTACAGCCAGACCTTGACCATCAATGACTATATCGGCGTCCATTTTAATACTGTCTGCGACGTGTTTGATTTTTCCGTCTTCTATATAAATATCGGATATAAAATCATTTTCCGCATCAACAGCCCTTATACTTTTTAAAAGTATCGTATCCATATTCTCCTCCATTTTACATTACGGATAATAAAAGTATTTTCGTTTTTCCGAAAGTGGAAATCAATTGTTGTTAAAAACGCTTATCTGCGTTAAAAGATAAGCGTTGTAATATACATATATAGCAATACTCAATAAAGCATATACGATTACCGCCTTGTCAACCTTATAAGATTAACTTAAAGGGATACTCATAAACTCTATACATTATATCATATTTTTATTTTTATGTCTAGTCCTAAATAAAATTTTCTACATCAATAATTGATAAATTATGTCTGTCATTGCCGCCTGTGCAGAAAATAATTTTTTCTTTTTGCTTTTTACTTGCTAAAAAGTGATAAATCTGTTATAATTATATATAAAGTTGTGAAAGGAGATTTTTTATGAAATATACTCAGGGAAAATTTCAGATAATTAAAAAAAATGTTATCGCAAAAGAAATATACTGCTTTGAAATTTTGTGTCCCGAAATTGCTGAAATAGCAACTCCAGGACAATTCGTTCATATAAGAGCAAACGGCTTTACACTTCGTAGACCTGTTTCAATTTGCGAAATCAATAAAGCTAAGGGAACTCTTAAAATCGTTTTCGAAGTCAGAGGTGACGGTACTGCTGAAATCGCTAAGCTTAATGTCGATTCTCTCATTGATATGCTTGCGCCTCTCGGTCATGGATTTACTTTAAATCCCGAATTCAAGAAAGTTGCTTTAATAGGCGGCGGTATAGGTACTCCTCCAATGCTTCCGCTTGCTCAGTATTACGGAGAAAAGGCAAGCGTTATAACCGGTTTCAGAAGTGCAGATGCCGTAATTTTA
This sequence comes from Ruminococcus sp., assembly GCA_015066925.1. GTDB lineage: Bacteria > Bacillota > Clostridia > Oscillospirales > Ruminococcaceae > Ruminococcus. The sequence continues at coordinate 7,426 of SVNL01000042.1, read as the reverse complement.
CAAAACGAATTCAAGGCTTCGGGTGCTGAAACCGTTTTATGTACTGATGACGGAACTATGGGCATAAAGGGATTTGTAACCGAACCACTTGAAAATATTCTGAAAAACGGTTCTGTAGACGCTGTTTACGCATGCGGTCCTATGCCTATGTTAAAGGCTATTGCAGGACTTGCAGATAAATATGGCTCTTATTGCGAAATTTCACTTGAAGAACGTATGGGCTGCGGTATTGGTGCTTGCCTCGTATGTGCATGCAAAACCAAGAAAAATGATGAGGAATACTTTGCTCATGTCTGCAAGGAAGGTCCTGTATTCAAAGCAGAGGAGGTTGTCTGGTAATGGCTGATTTATCGGTAAATATATGTGGTGTTGACTTTAAAAATCCTATTATTCCTGCTTCCGGTGTTTTCGGCTATGGCAGAGAATATGAAGAACTCTTCCCACTCTCAAAGCTTGGCGGAATTGCAACAAAGGGTACCACAATTACTCAGCGAACCGGTAATCTTTCTCCAAGAATTGCCGAAACTCCAAGCGGTATGCTTAATTCTGTCGGACTTCAAAATCCCGGAATTGATAAATTCATCAGCACCGAGCTTCCGAATCTTCTTACAAAGGATACTGTTATCCTTGCTAATATCGCAGGCTCAACTATTGATGAATGTGTAACGATTGCAGAAAAGCTTGATTCCACTGATGTTCATATGATTGAACTTAACATTTCCTGCCCTAATGTTAAACAAGGTGGTGCAGCATTCGGTACATCATGTGATACAGCTGCTGAAATTACTTCTAAAGTCAGAAAAGTTACAAATAAGCCTCTTATTGTAAAGCTTTCCCCTAACGTTACAAGCATCACAGACATTGCAAAAGCTGTTGAAGATGCAGGTGCAGACTCTGTTTCTCTCATAAACACTTTGCTTGGCATGAGAATTGATGTAAACACAGCAAGACCTATACTTAAAAATAATGTTGGCGGCTTATCAGGTCCGGCTGTTTTCCCTATTGCAGTCAGAATGGTATGGCAGGTTGCTAACGCTGTTAAAATTCCGGTAATCGGTATGGGCGGCGTTGCAAGCGGAAAAGACGCTATCGAACTTATGATGGCAGGCGCATCTGCTGTTCAGGTTGGTGCAGCTATTTTCACCGATCCTTTTGCTCCTATTAAAATTATTGATGAAATGAACGAATTCCTTGACAGCAAAAATATATCTTCTGTTAAAGAAATTATTGGTGCTGTAAAGCCTTGGTAACAGAAAGGTAAATTATATGAAAATTATGTCTGTTGACTTCGGTGATTCAAGAACAGGTATAGCTTGTTGCGATAAAAGTGAAATGCTTGCTTCTCCTGTGTGCGTTATTGAAGAAAAGAACTTTTCCGAATGTATACGTAAAACTGCTGATATGGCTGTTGAGCTTAAAGCTGAAGAAGTAGTTGTAGGTTACCCTAAAAATATGAATGGAACTATCGGTGAAAGAGCAGAAAAATGCCAGCTCTTTTCCGAAGAACTGGCAAAACTTCTTAATTGTCCCGTTAAACTCTGGGACGAACGCTGTACAACTGTTTCAGCTCATAATTACCTTAATGTTACTAATACAAGAGGAAAAAAGAGAAAAGCTGTTGTTGACGCTGTTGCTGCTACAATTATTCTCGAAAGCTATCTTGATTTCCGTAAAAATACAGCTACATTATAATTGATGTTATTTCATCAAGTACATTCCCTGCGGCTTTAAGCGCTTTTCCTGCGTTACGTTTTATACTTTTCTTTTTTCCTGAGCTTGCCGCTGTTACAGTATAGCATACAAGTCCCGCAGCTGTTCCAAAAGTCACACTTTTTACTATTGATTTTATATCCATATTAACTCCGAGCCACACATCTTGCTTTTTTTTCAGTGCGGTATCGTCTTTTCGGCAGACGTTAAGCCGAATTTTGTGATTTTTCACATTAATATTTTAATCCATCTTACATAAAATATACATGGAGTGTTATTATGTATAATCTGAATATAGTTCTTGCAGAGCCTCAGATTCCTCAGAACACCGGTAATATTTCGCGTACCTGTGCTGTTACAGGTGCTAAGCTTCATCTTATTAAGCCATTCGGTTTTGAAATTACCGATAAACAGCTTAAACGTGCCGGTCTTGATTACTGGGACAAGCTTGATATTACCTATTACGAAAACTATGAAGATTTCTTCAATAGAAATAATGGTCCTTATTTCTATTTCACTACAAAAGGGAAACATGTACACAGTGATGTAAATTATCCTGATAACGCATATATAATTTTCGGGCGTGAAGATAAAGGTCTTCCCGAAGAGCTTTTGTACAATAATGAAGAAAATTGCATAAGAATTCCTATGAGAAATAATCTGAGAAGCCTTAATCTTTCTAATTCAGTAGCAATTGCCGCTTACGAAATATTAAGACAATGGAACTATCCTGACCTTTCAACCGAAGGTCAGCTGACAAAATATAAATGGTAAACGCCTTTGGGCAGATTGGAGATTTATAATGCAGAAAATTTTAATTATGACCGACTCGGCTTGTGACCTTGAGCCTGATGTAATCAAATCACTCGACATAAAAGTTTTGCCTTTTAATATCGCTATTGACGACCTTAGCTTTAAAGAAGGTGTTGATAAATCCAAAAAGGAAGTTTATGAGTTAATGGAAAGCTCTGATTCAATTCCTAAAACAGCTCAGATTACTTCTTTTGAATTCGAAGAAGCCTACAAGGAAGCTTTTGAAAAAGGATATACTCACATTATCTATGTTTCAATTTCAGCTTCTGCTTCCGCTACACACTCAAATGCTATTATGGCAATAAATAATTTCTTCGAAGAAAATCCAGATGCTAAAAACAAGCTCGAAATCAAGGTAATTGACTCAAAGGGATATACCGGTATGTATGGTTATCCACTTATTGAAGCTGCTAAAAAAGTAGCTAAAGGTGCTGATGCAGAAAGTGTTATTGCATATATAGAAGAATGGTGTAGCTGTGTTACTGCTTATTTTGTTCCTATGACTTTAAAATATGCAAAAAAATCAGGACGTATTTCAGCTGCTGCCGCTTTTGCAGGCGAGCTTCTTGGTCTTAAACCTATTATTGAAATGATAGACGGTGCTTCTATTATCCACGAGAAAATAAGAGGCGAAAAAAATATCATTCCAAAGCTTATGGCACAAATCGAAAAGGTTATGACTCCTCAAACACCTTATGTAATGCTTACAGCTAAAGATGATACTCTTGCAAAAGAGCTTGAAAAAGAAATGATTAAGAAATATGGCTATAAAGCTGAATATTACAGCCATGTCGGTGCTGCGGTTGCGGCTAATGCAGGACCTGACCTTGTTGGTGTAGCTTTCAGAAAAAATATATCCAATTAAATTTAAAAGGCAATACCTATCGGGTATTGCCTTTTTTAACTATAATTACCACTTAAAGCTGTCAATAACTTCAATTGTATCTACATTAAGCGATTTGAATTCTGCATCTGTTATTAAGTAAAGATATCCGTTAATATACAATACTCTTGAATTAGCGTCATATTCCGAACTTAAATCAACTTCACCCTTTAATGTAAACTGTCCGTTTTCATATGAGTAGAATACATTTTTAAACTCAGCTTCATATCCGTATATCGATAAAGGGAAGCTGATTAAATTTCTTTTACTGTCTATATATAAATTCTTTCGTTCCCAGATTGCAGATGAATAAATATATTCCTCAGTTGAACTATATGTTGTAAGTCCAACTTCTTTAAGCTCATTAGGATCTGAGGTATCAAACATAACAAGCTTAACGCCTCTCTCTATTGCGTTCTCATCAGCATCTATTCCAAATCCAAGTAATAAGCCGTCGTTCCATTTCTGCATATATGTGCTGTATCCGTTTATCTTGAATTCATCAAGTATTATAGGATTTTCAGGATTGCTTGTATCAATCGCAAATAACGGATCTGTTTGTTCATATGTTACGACATATGCTAAATCACCATTGTAGTTTACTGACTTTATAGTTTCATTTAATCCGAAATCAGTTACCTGTCCTACTGTATTCATATCCATATCAAGAATGAAAAGAGCGTTGGATTCCTCCGAAGTATTATTGATTGTTGTTGCTATTCTGAAATAACCGTTATATTCACTCATAGAAAACTGGTTGAGTACATATCCGTCAACTTTTCCTGATGCACTTGGATTTATATTCCCCTCTGAAATAGAAATTCTTGTTATTGATGTATCTTCTCCTGTAAACGCAGCAGCATAAAGATTATCCTTTGAGCAATAAATTGTTCCTGTGTAATCTGCAAGAGCCTTTACATTTACATTTTCTGACGGTGTATCGCTCAATACATTCATTCCACCGATTACTGTGTAAGAAATCTGACTTAAATTTGTTCTTTCTTCTTCCGGAATAAGAATATCGTCAGCAGGAATAAAGCAATCATTTCCATTACAGCCATACTTTGGAATATACGAATCTATATCGTCAACATCTTTGATTTGATTATAAAAATCAGAGGTGGTATTTGTTATCAGATAAACATAACCATCTATCATTCTTATATCACTATATGCACCTTCCTGTGTATACGAAGCTATAAATTCAGGTTCAAGTCCTGTTTTGTAAACTGAAACAGATACTTCTTCTGAAGAACCAACAGAACCAACTACACAATCTCTGATACCTGTTTTCGTATCATAAGTATAGTATTCATTACTGCTTTCTTCAAACAAAGATGAAACAACTATAAGCTTATCATCAATGAGATAAATATCCCTTATATTAAACCATTCATTTTCCTCTATATTTAAGTCGGCTTTCGGACTGAATACATTTGTTGAAGTAAATTTTCCGCTGTCGACTGAGGCTATTCTTATTTCATCTTCAAAACAATAATAAATATTTTTACCGTCTGTTTTTACTATGTCAGCTTCTTCAACGCCTTCTTCCTGGTTATAGGTATCAGAATATTCGTTATCCTCCTCTTCCCTTAAATCAGAACCACTTCCACTGGTTTCAGGAGCTTTTGTACCTGAATCTACATATCCGCTGTCACCGCTGTTTAATACTCCATCAGTCAGTGCTCCATTCATTTGTACTTCTGTGTCAACAAATGATTCTTCAAATGACTCGTCGTTATACTCTTCATATACAAAATCATCGCCTGCAGCATCATATATATCATTTTTATACTCATTTTTTCCGCCGCTAAAAAACTCCATCATCTTATCAAATGCATTTTGCTTTTCCGGTTTACGGATATATGAATAAATTCTACTGTAATCAGGAGCACCCTGCATATACATTTCAGCTTCAACTCTTGTTAACTCATTTTCTGAACTGTTAATCAGTATATCTGATACAAGAGCTTCCTTATCTGTTGAGTTTCTTAATTTTCCCTTTTGTATAAACATATTAGTTGCAAATGTACATACAACCGCACAAGCCGCTGCACCTGATACAACCTTTATAACTGTTGATGTCATTCCTGTTTTTTTCTTGATTTTCTTTCTATCAAGCATTGCTTTTATGTTTTCCGGTTCAAGTTCCTTTGGTATTTCATTTGATGTAAGCATTTTTTTTACCATCTCATCATTATTTTTACTCATACTAAGCCCTCCTTCGAAAGACTAATCTTTAAATGCTGTTTTATTCTCATAAGCTTTGAACGAACTGTTGCTGCGTTCATTTTGAACATTTTTGATATTTCCTGACTTGTATAGCCACCAAGAACAGACATTGACAATATGTTTCTTGATTCATCATCCAGACTTTCAAGTGCTTCTTTAAGTTCAATCATTTCATAATCAAATTCTTCAAACTCTCTGCAAAGCTCGTCATATTCTAAAGCTGAACCCATATATTCACGCTGTTTTTTCTTTATTTTTGCTGATAATATTTTCATTATCCAATGCTTGAATGCTTCTTCATTACGAAGATTGCCTATTGATGAAAATGCATCAAGGACTGTTTCACTTACCGCATCAGACGCATCCTGTGAGTTTCTGAGACTATATAGTGCTATATGATACATATCCTTATATACAAGAGAGTATAATTTTGCAAAAGCATCTGTATCGCCATTCTTGGCAAGTGAAACGTATTTTTTAAAATCTTCCATTGTATCCCTCCTTGAGAACCGGTTCGTAAATAAAGTGTCTGAAAACATTCATTTTGTTGCAAATAAAATAAATTATTGTATGTTTTACCAAAATCAAACATCATTTTTTGTCATATTAAAACAAAAAGGAGCAATTATGCTCCTTAAAAATCAAATATCACTGAAATTACTTTCTAACTGAGGTCCAATCATAAATGAAATTGCTTTAGTATTATTCTTTATCAGATTAATATCAGCTTTTCCGCCATTTTCTCCGTCAAGTGTCCATGTAATAGCCGTATCCTCAAGAGATGTGAATTTTATCTGACTCGTTCTGAAGCATCTTATATAATCTTTATCAAGATCCTGCTTCATATTAATCAATGAATGAAGAATTTCATAAAGCTGTAATATATTAGACGGTTTCTTAATTAACGCAACTTCAAACACTCCATCATCAATAAGAAAATCATTAAGTGAAAGAAGCCCTGCGACAGACGAAGAATTTGTTACCATTCCAAATACAAAATCATCTTCTATTATAATATCGTCATACTCTATCTTCATTCTATGTGACTTTATACTTGTAAGCTGAAACATTCCACTGAAAAGATATGCAGCATGACCAAATATGTTTTTTATCTGCTGTGAAGTTTCATATGCAACACTTGTAAATGCTCCGAAAGCAGCTATATATGTGAAGTAATTATCATTAAAGCTTCCGATATCACAAGGCATTGGTGTTCCTTCTACAATCCATCTTGCAGCAGGGATAATTCCTTTGGGTATACCAAGCCCTTTAGCATAGTCGTTAGTTGAACCAACGGGAATATAGCCGATTGGCAATCTGTTGCTCGATTTCATAACTCCCTCAATACACTCACTGAGAGTTCCGTCACCACCTGCACAGACAATTATATCAAATGAATTTTCGCATGCATATATTGATGCGTTTATTGCGTCACCTCTATCCTGCGTAGGACGTGTAGTAACTTCATTCCCCGCTTTTGTAAAAATATCTATAACTTCAGCAAGACTTGCCGCAAGATTTCCTTTACCTGCCTGAAGATTAAAAATAAAATATAATTTTTTCATTTTTTTCAGGAACTATTAGTCCAACTCCTCCTTTTCTTCAGTATTCTCAAAAATCATTGTTTTTCTTTTTATTAATTATATTATATTATATATTAAAAAAAATATCAATAGAAGTCCGAAATAATTAAAAAATAAAATTTTATAAAAATGCTTGACATTCTTTTTCCACTGTGTTATAATATAAAAGCTGAATGAGTTAAGACAAAATCAGCTGCTAAAATTT
>SVNL01000002.1:61467-75067 GCA_015066925.1 Ruminococcus sp. | reverse complement strand
ATTTCAAGGGTCGTGTTATATTCGTACATTGTTCAATTTTCAAGATGCTGTGCTGTTCTTCTCAGACAGCTTTTCAATTATATCACAGTTTATTTCTTTTGTCAAGCTTTTTTTGAAAACTTTTTTCTAGCCCTCCGCTTCTTTTACTCCGACTTCTTCTCATTCGGTTTCCGCTTTATGCTCTTCTTTTTAGTTCCTTTTAAGCTATTCTAAAAGCTTTATTCTGCAACGTTTTTTGCCCTCTCTCTCGAGTGCTTTATTATTATAACACTTACCACCGCCTTTGTCAAGCTTTTTTCGTGTATATTTTGTAACCCCTCTTTTGCGTTTTTTTAGTGATTATACACAGACAAACATTATTATGCCCGTATAAAGCGAAAATATGTGTTATAGAAAAGACATTTTCAAATTGACAAGGACATAATAATATAGTATAATAATTAATATATTTTTAAAGAGGTTGTTTATGGGACTTTTAGAAATTCTGATGATAGCCGTTGCACTTTCAATGGACGCATTCGCAGTATCAATATGTAAAGGACTGAATATGCGCCGAATAAATATGGCACATCTTTTCGTTATAGGACTATTTTTCGGCAGTTTTCAGGCATTAATGCCTCTGATAGGCTGGCTTCTCGGAAGGCAGTTCGAACAGTACATCACTTCTTTCGACCATTGGATTTCATTCGGACTTCTCGCATTTCTCGGTATAAGAATGATTATTGAGGCTCTCGGAGAGGACGACGAACAATCCGATGAAATCAGCGAAAAGCTCGATATAAAGGAGATTTTCCTGCTGGCAATCGCAACCAGCATTGACGCTCTTGCGGCAGGAATTACATTCGCCTTTTTAAATGTAAACATTATTTTTTCCGTTTCGGTTATCGGCGTCATAACATTTGCAATTTCACTTGTCGGAGTCATAATCGGCAGTAAATTCGGTGCAAGATTTAAAAGCAAAGCCGAAATCAGCGGCGGAATTATACTTATTATTATAGGACTTAAAATTCTCCTTGAACATCTGGGAATTCTCGTATTATAAGGTGAACTATGGAATATATGAAAAAAGCGCTTGAGCTTGCGAAAATTGCATACAAGCTCGGTGAAGTCCCCGTCGGTGCCGTTATCGTGAGAAAATCCGACGGATTAATTGTCGGTGAGGGCTATAATACCCGAGAAACCGAAAAAAATGCTCTCGCACATGCCGAAATAATTGCCATAAACGATGCCTGCCGCCGTCTTGGTGGATGGCGTCTGCCGGATTGCGCACTCTATGTAACTCTCGAGCCTTGTCCGATGTGCTGTGGTGCTATCATAAATGCACGCATTGACGACGTTTATTTCGGTGCTACAGATAAAAAAAGCGGCTCTGCCGTTTCAATGCAGAAAATGTTCAGCCTGCCGTATAACTGGAAACCAAATCTTCACTGCGGTATTATGCAGGAAGAGTGTTCCACCCTTTTGTCGCAGTTTTTCAAGGAATTAAGAGAAAAAAAGCAAAAATCATCTTCCACATCAGGAGGTACGGAATGTCAGAAAATATAACACCTCAGCAATATCGTGCCGAGCTTTCAAATATGAATCACGAGGTTGCTCAGCTAAAGGCTCAGGTTATCGAAAGCCAGACTATTGACAAATACAATCCATTCGACAACCCGACCGAGTATCACCACTATAACGACGACTATTCAAAAATTTCACCCGAAATCAACGAAATCGGCTACAAAATCCCTCTTTCTCCGCCACGTTCGGAAAAACGAGGAATAAAGCACTATTATAATGTTGCAGGACTTTGCCTTGTACTGAGCGAAATCCTTACAATCCTGCTTTTTTACGCTCTGACCTATATTATTTCAGGTGTACTCTTATTTGCAAATCGCTCCGCAAACATTGAAGCTGTTGAGAACTATATGAAATCCACCTCGATTTATATGGGTATTAATATGCTGATTTTCATGCTGGCTAACGTCGGATTGGCATGGTTTGGACTTAAAATCGCAAAAATCAAGACCTCGGAGCTTTTTAAAACAACATCGTTTACGTTCACCAGAGCGTTTCAGTATATTTTCATTGCACTTATGCTTCAGACTTTTGCGGCGTATATTTCCTCGGGAATAACCTATTTCTTTGAGCAGTGCGGATATTCTCCGCTATCCCCCGACAACAGCATAGGCTTTTCAACCTATACAGGAAAAATTATGAGCATTGTTTACGGCTGTCTTGTTGCTCCGATAACCGAGGAATTCTTCTATCGCGGTATGCTTCTCAAGCTTTTCTCAAAGGCAAATCAGCGTTTCGGAATTTTCTTCACAGCTTTCCTCTTCGGAATTGCTCACGGAAACATTGCACAATTCTCACTCGGCTTTATTGTAGGAATTTTCCTCGCTCATATAACACTCAAGCACAATTCGATTATCCCTGCAATTATCTGCCACATTGCCGTCAATACAAAATCCGAGGTTCTCAACATTATATATAAAAGCTTCGACTCGGGATACTTCATCTCCGCAATTATAACAGTAGCCGCTGCTTTATTCGGACTTATTATGTTCTTCGAATTCAGACTCAAAAACAAGCTTCCTGCTACAACTCCCGCACAGACAAGAAGAGGCTTTTCACTCACCTGTACCTGTGTGCCGATTATAATTGTCATCACCTATCAGCTGTTCAATATGCTTTTATCCATTACGGCATAAAATTCTATAAAAAAATAAAACGGTTACGAGCTTAATAAAAAGCCTGTAACCGTTTTTTATAGCTGAAAAATTATTCTTCTGTCTTTTCGTCAGATTCGATAATTTCTTCATCATTAGCTTCAGCGTCTGAATCAGGAATATCAACGTCCAGGTCAGATTCTGAAGTTCCGCAACCGTCGCAATCGCAGTCACAGCAATCATCATAATCGTCAAAAAGCTCATCATTTGATTTTTTCTTCTGAATCATCTTAGTAACAAAGAAGCCTGTTGCAGCAGCTGTACCGATAATTAAAGCAATAATAGAAAATTTTTTCATTGTAATTCCTCATTTCTCCGCAAGATAATTTTAAAATTTAAGGCGGCAGTCAGGCTGAATAAAACCAACCGGAACGACACACCATATATAGTGATAAATAACCGCTTGCGAACGGCTTAATTTACTACAGATATATTATAGCACATATTTTTTCGAATTTCAACACGTTCAGAAATTTTTTGTTAAAAACATAAGAATCGACAAGGCAGTTATTGGTGCTGTTTCACAACGAAGGATACGATTTCCGAGCCAGACCGATTGAACACCTGCATTAACAGCAAGCTCGACCTCACTTTCATCGAAGCCGCCCTCACTTCCAATAACAACTCCGACGGATTTTTTACCGTCAAAAGAAACCTCGTCGAAACGTTTTCCGCCGTTTTCATAGAGTATAACACAGCAGTCGAGATTTTTCATTTGTTCGACAGCATTTTTATAAGATATTATCGGCATAACCTCGGGAATTATACCTCTGCCCGACTGTTTAGCGGCACCCTCTGCAATTTTATTGAGTCTGCCGAGTTTTTTTGCAAAGTCCTTTTCATCAGGACGTGAAATACATCTTCTCGAAAGTACGGGAACTATTCTGTTCACACCAAGCTCAACAGCTTTCTGAATGATAAATTCCAGCTTATCAAGTTTAGGCACAGCCTGAAAAAGCGTAACATCAATATCAGGTTCAGCGGCACATGGTGCGGAATTTATAAGCTCAAGGTACACGCTGTCCTCAGAAAAGCTTTTTATTTTACAGTTATAGTCAATTCCACAGCAGCATACAGTAATTTCCTCACCGCATTTCATACGTAGGGAACGTCCGATATGTCTTGCGTCGTCACCGTCGATAACAATATTATCGGTATCAATGCTTTGCTTAAAAAATCTTGGCATAATAAACCTCTTATATTAATTTTCTTCCAAAGCCTCAGCGGCTTTATTCTCATTTTCTTTATTCGAATGGCGCTGGCTAAGCTCAGGATGCTCCTTATAGAAATTATTTTTATCGTCATACATCATAGCGTCTGCCGCCTTGAACATATCATCAATATTTATATTTTTTCTACGCCATTCCATACCTACCGCAACATAAATGTGGTCATTACAGAGTGATTCTTTAACCTCAGCAAGACCGTCGGAAAGCTCACGTTTACGGCAGTTCGGGAAGATAATAGTAAACTCATCGCCGCCGATACGGTAAATTGAAGCCTTCGGGAAAATCTGGCGAAGTCTTGAAGCAACTGTTTTAAGAAGCTTATCGCCCGAATCGTGACCGTAATTATTATTATGGTCATGGAGTCCGTTTACATCGACAAATGCACAGCCAACCGAACGCATTTTTCTACTGCTGAATCTGGTAAGGTCATTAAGATACTGATTTCTGTTATAAACCTCGGTATTCATATCGAGTGAAAGGAGAAGCTCGGTAGCGTGGACATAGCGATACAGGACATTAACCGTAAGAATAGTACAAAGCGGAGTAATAATTCCCGGAGAAGCCGAAAGCTCATCAGTAACAACGACCTTTATCGAAACGGTAATCGCGTTGCATACAGATAGTATATTTGCGGTCATAAGACCTTTTCGCTTAAAGTTTATAACCATATAGACGCACACCAGAACCTCTAGCTGAGAGCCTATACCATTAAGCACGGATACGAGATTTTTTTCCTCATATTTTCCCTGGCATATAGCGCATTCTTCATCCTCAGTATGCTGTTCATACTCTTCTTCGGAATACGATGAGGACTTTTCTTCTGCAAAACCATTTAAAAGCATATTTACATTGGTACTGAAAATTTTAAAGCCTGAAAACAACAGCACATAAATCAAAATAAAAATAACTAAAAGTATATTTTCTTTTGTCTTTTTATAATTCAGACGTTGCATACTAAAAATCTCACCCCATTCAATACAAAAATACAAATTGAGTATTATTTATATTATACCATAATATTTCCAATCTGTCCACAAAAAAACAAAAATTTTTTATAAAAACATCAAAAAAGAATGGAAAAAGCCGTTATTTTACAATTAGTATATTTTGTTATTGTTTATACATATAATTGCTGAATAAAATTTTCATTTTTGCGCATAATAAAAAGAAAACGTATTAAGGAGATTTAAATGAGCATTGTACTTGTCCGTTCGCTGATTTTATATATAGTAGTAATATTTTCGGTTAGATTAATGGGAAAACGTCAGCTCGGAGAGCTTCAGCCGTCAGAGCTTGTAATCACAATTTTAGTATCAAATATCGCCACACTTCCGCTTGAAGAATTAAGCATACCACTTATAACAGGCATAACTCCAATACTTTCGCTTGTCTGCTTCGAGGTAGTAATGTCAAGACTCACACTCAAATTTCCAAGACTTCGCTGTATCGTATCGGGACGTCCGCAGGTTGTAATAAGTGACGGAAAGGTTGACCGAAAAGTAATGAAGAGCCTTCGGTATTCCGTTGACGACCTTATGACAGCTCTTCGTCAGAACGGAGTTTTCAAGCTTGAGGACGTACAATTTGCCGTTGTAGAAACAACAGGAAGCATTTCTGTATTAAAAAAAGCAGAAAACGACAATGTTACCTGCAATGACCTTAATATCAAAGTGCAAAATGAAAATCCGCCTGTAGTGGTAATAACAGACGGAAAAATTCTCGAACGCTCTCTGAATGAGATAAACACATCTTTAAGCTGGCTGAACAGCATACTGAAAAAAGAGAAGAAAAAAGCGGCGGATATTTTCATAATGACTGCCGATAAAAACAAAAAATACTACATCATAGACAAGGAGGATTAAAATGATAAGACTGAAAATAAGTATCGGAATTCTAGCCATTCTCATTATTTTCTGCACAGTATCCGAAATATTTATCAACAAGTCGTGCGACAGTATGGTTGAAAAAATATCGGAGCTGGAGTCAATGGCTGATTCAGAAAATCTCAGCGAGGAGCTTGAAAAGTCCGTTGATAAGCTTGAGAAAAAATGGGACAGCTTCAAATCAAAAGCTATTTTTCTTGCAAGAGGCGATAAGCTGACCGACGCAAGCTTCACTCTTTCACGAATTCTGCCGCTTATTGAGGAAAAAAGCGACGAGCTTAAAGCAGAACTCTCTCAGCTGAAAAGTGAAATAAATCATATAAAAGAAAGCGAAAACCTGTTTTTCAGCAATGTTTTCTGAAAAGACGCCCCCATTACACAAAAATGGTATCGGAAATCAATCCGATACCATTTTTTATGTTCATTTACGAAACGATATACGCTTTACCGTTTATGCGGTAAATATAAATCGCCATATCCTCACCATGCACATTTGAAAGTGAGCTGTATTCTTCGTCATTTTCATAATAAGCCTCAACCAGAACTACCTTGCGTGAATTAATTGAATTCATAAGTGAAGTATCGCCCTTTTCGTCGGCGAATTTTTTTATGATAGCATCCAGCTCTGAGAAAAGGTAAGTAGCCGCAGCATCATCTGTATGTCTTACGCAGTCATTTATCAGAAGATAATCGAATACAAAATCATTCTGAATAATTTCCGACATTTCAGCTTTAATCATCTGAAGAAAGCTTGCGGTATTTTCAGCATTTGCGAGCTTGGCGTAAAATTCGGAATATCCCTCGTAATAAAGGCTTTCAAACAGCTCTGTATCGTTATTATTTATTGCGTTAAAATAATTTGAAACAAGTGCGGCTTCATCTTCTGAAAGAAAGCGTCTGTCATACTCGGTAACAATATTAATCTCAGGGAAATTTTCAGGGAGCATTTTCACTATTGTTGCACCGTAAGGAAGCTCCTTTTCGCTTGCATTGTCATCTTTCCCCGGATTATCGTGAACCAGTGCATTATCATGGTTTGAACTGCTATTCTTTTCTTCCTTTTTGCACGAAGTAAAACATATTGAAGAAACTGAAACAGCCAGAGCAAGAATTATACAGCTTAATTTTTTCATACATATACTCCTCCTATGCAAGAATGTAATATTTACCGCCTTTTTCTACAATGACCATATTGCCTTCCTGAGCAAGAAACTTTTCTTCTCCGTCAACATCGACCATAACAAAGAAAACGATAGTAATAATATTATCCGAAGCGTCCTTTATCTGCTGAGCAGTACCCTCACCCATAAGGTCCTCGAGAATTCCGAGGTAATCTTCAGAAAGGTCCTCAGGAGAAGCCTCAACCCTTATTCTTGTGAGGTCAAAGCCTTCGCCGACCTGTGCCGCACAGTTATCGCACTGAAGCTCAAAGGAATTCTGAACGGTATCATCCTTTGTTGCGAGATACTTTCCGTAAGCGTCAATGTATTCAGGCAAAGCGGTTTCGATATACAAATTATAATCTCTTTTTTCAATTGCGGTAAAATATTTTTCAATAACCTGCATAAGCTCGGGAGAGGTAACGTCGTCCTCGTAATAGAGCTTTGTATCGTTTTCCGAGAGTCGATAGCTTCCAAGCTCGACATCCTCGGAATCACTTGCGGGAGCTATAAGCTCAGAGAATTTACTTCCGTCTGCAAGAGTAACTCCCTCATTTTTAACGCTTTCACTTTTCGCATCATCTTTCTTGTTACAGCCCCAAACGAAGCCCGAAGCCATAACTACGGACGTAATAAGGGCAAGGAATCTGAATTTTTTCATAAAAAGCTCTCCTAAAATTTATTCCAAAGCGGAAAATTTCCCCATTTCACCAGCCCAAACGCCGACGGCAGACGCTGAATCAGCCTTGATTACGACATTCGGCAGATTATCAATACCCCAGTTCTCGTAAGCCAAATCAGGATTTAAAACGGTAATACATTCAAGAGAAGTGCAGTTTAAAAAGGCGTCATTAAGGATATACCTTACACTCCTCGGAACAGTAATCTCAGCAAGAGAAGTACAGTCCGAAAAAGCACCTATATCTATACACTCAAGTGTTTCGGGAAGAACAGCCTCAGTAAGCGATACACAGCCCGAAAAAGCATTTTCACCGACGAGTGTAACTGTTTCGGGAATAGTCACCGAGGTAATCGCAGAATTACCCTTAAAAGCGTTCATACCGATAATTGTAACATTCTGACCGTCAATTTGCTCGGGAATGACAACCACAGTATCCGCACCCAGATATCCCATAACGGTAAGACCGCTGTTATTGCTCTCACAGAAGAAATCAGTCTCTTTATTTGCGGATAAAGAAGACTCCTCCAAAGCGGACTGTCCATTGACATCAGCACTTGCCGAAGCTCTTTTGACAGTTCTGCAGCCATTAAGTGAACCTGCAATAACAAAAGCGGATAAAGAAAGCAATATATATTTTTTCACATTCATAACTCAATCAAGCCTTAGCCTTAGTTTTTGCTCTCATAGAATTATTTAAAATTCTCTTTCTGATACGGAGAGATTCGGGAGTAACCTCAAGAAGCTCATCATCAGCGAGAAATTCAAGACAATCCTCAAGACTTAAAACTCTTGGCGGAACGAGTCTTAAAGCGTCATCGCTTCCGCTTGCACGGGTATTTGTGAGATGCTTTCTTTTACAAACGTTAACAACGAGGTCATCTGTTTTCGGAGAAGCTCCGACAATCATACCCTCGTAAACAGGAGTACCTGCTGTAATAAAGAGCTGACCTCTTTCCTGAGCATTATAAAGACCGTAAGTAACAGCCTCACCTGTTTCAAATGATACAAGAGAACCTGTGTTACGTCTGTCGATATCGCCCTTATATGGTTCATAGCCCTCAAATACGTGGCTCATAATACCCTCACCCTTTGTATCGGTAAGGAATTCACTTTTATATCCGAAAAGACCTCTTGCAGGGATAAGGAATTCAATTCTCATACGATTTCCCTGTGGATGCATTTCCACAAGCTCACCCTTACGGCTTCCCATTTTCTCCATAACAGAGCCAACGCTCTC
Source organism: Ruminococcus sp. (assembly GCA_015066925.1). Lineage (GTDB taxonomy): Bacteria > Bacillota > Clostridia > Oscillospirales > Ruminococcaceae > Ruminococcus. Next base: position 66,162 of record SVNL01000002.1, on the reverse strand, counting down.
TTCGGGAACGTCAATTACGAGTCTTTCGATAGGTTCAAGCTTCTTGCCGTTTTCGTCCTCTCTGAAAAGAACTCTCGGAGTAGAAACTGAAAGCTCATAGCCTTCACGTCGCATATTTTCGATAAGGATAGAAAGGTGCATTTCACCTCTGCCCGAAACTCTGAAAGCGTCGGTAGACTCGGTTTCGTTTACACGAAGTGAAACATCACGCAGAAGCTCCTTGAAAAGACGGTCACGAAGCTGTCTTGAAGTAACGAACTTACCCTCTCTGCCTGCAAACGGACTGTCGTTGACAGCAAAAGTCATTTCAACAGTAGGTTCACTGATTTTAACGAAAGGAATAGGCTCTTTACATTCGGTATCGCATATTGTATCGCCGATAGTGATATTTTCAATACCGCTTATCCAAACGATATCGCCCACAGTAGCTTCCTGAACAGGAACTCTGTTAAGTCCCTGAATTTGAAGGAGCGAAACGATTTTAGAATTATATGAAGGCTTTGATTCTGTATAATCGCATACAGAAATCTGCTGATTAACCTTAATTGAGCCTCTTTCAATTCTTCCGATACCTATTCTTCCGACATATTCGTTATAGTCAATAGAAGAAATAAGCATCTGAAGAGGTTCTTCCTCATTACCCTTTGGAGGCTCTATATAATTAACAATAGTATCGAAAAGAGGTTTAAGGTCTGTACCTGCTTCATACTGGCTGAGAGAAGCTGTACCACTTCTTCCGGAGCAGAATAAAAGCGGACTTTCGAGCTGTTCATCATTAGCGTCAAGCTCAAGAAGAAGCTCAAGAACCTCGTCACCGATTTCGTCAAGACGAGCATCGGGACGGTCGATTTTATTTACAACAACGATAATTTTATGTCCCATTTCGAGTGCCTTTGAAAGTACAAAGCGTGTCTGGGGCATAGGGCCCTCTGCTGCGTCAACGAGAAGTATAACGCCATCAACCATTTTAAGAACACGTTCAACCTCGCCGCCGAAATCAGCGTGTCCGGGGGTATCAATGATATTAATCTTAATATCATTATAGCAAACCGAAGTATTTTTTGCAAGTATTGTAATACCTCTTTCACGCTCAATATCGTTAGAGTCCATAACTCTTTCGGCAACGTTCTGATTTTCTCTGAAAGCGCCGCCCTGTTTGAGCATTTCGTCTACGAGTGTAGTTTTGCCGTGGTCAACGTGAGCGATAATCGCTACATTTCTTAAATCTTCTCTTATCATTGAATATTCCTCCGGAAATAAATATAGATTATCTATATAAACGACGCAGGCGCCGAATTTTTAAACAAGTCCTTTTAAACAGCATAAACAGCAGATTTTCTACTGCAAAAAAACCATATTTCTGCACAATAGTGACATCATTTAATGCAAAACATCTTTTTTTTCAGACATAAAAAAGTCCTTGCAAAAAAATGCAAGGTCAAGCAACAAACAAAATGATATAAAAAAACCGCAAATCATATTGCGGGAGGAAAAAGCATAGCATGAAAAATTGATGGTGGGAGAGGGTGGATTCGAACCACCGAAGCTAGAAGCAACAGATTTACAGTCTGCCCCCTTTGGCCACTCGGGAACTCTCCCATTCAATATTCAAAATAAAATCTATCAGACCTGCTGATAGAAATTGGAGCTGGTGGACGGACTCGAACCCCCGACCTGCTGATTACAAATCAGCTGCTCTACCAACTGAGCTACACCAGCTTTAACGCTTAATTATTATACCACATCTTTTCAAGCTTGTCAATACCTTTTTTCAAATTTTTCGAAAAAGTTTTGAAGAAGAAATGATGGTCGAGGCGACAGGACTCGAACCTGCGGCATCTTGGTCCCAAACCAAGCACTCTACCAAACTGAGTTACGCCTCGTTAATCAGCTTTTATATTATACCTCTGAATTTACAATTTGTCAAGCATATTTTTTTATTTTGTCATTATAACACACCAAAGAAGCGATACCGACTGTTTTTTTAGATAAAATGCGATATTTTTCCTGTTTCATAAAAAGCAAAGGCGTCGGAACAGTATTCTGCGTCCGCCGCCTTTTCATTATTAATGTATCAACATCATTCAGCTGTTTGAGCTGTTGTACTTTCAGTAGCTTCCATACCCGGAATAGCAGTCTTCTGGCTTGTATAAAGAGTAACAATAAATCCGTCAACGTTATTTCCCGAAATAGAATATGAAGCATTTACAGGTACAGGAACAAAGGTTGTTTCATTACCGTCATCGGATTTAACGAAATAAACCTCGTATTTTTCCCCCATATCGTCGGTGAATACAAGGTGTTCACCATCATACGGATAGCTTCTCAGCTTTTCGATATATTCTTCCATACAGATTTTATTCATATACATATAATAAGCGTGAGGTCTTCCGACATAGCGGTAGTGCCATGGCTCATATCTTATCTGAGTAACATCTGTTTTGTTTTCTGGATAGCGGAGGATAAATCCGTACTTCCAGCAGTTTTCATCAATCCACTTATAATCGCCCTGACCGTCGTAATCCCAAGTTGTACTTGTAGTCAAATCGACTGCAAAGCCTGTCTGATGCTCACTGTATCCGGGCTTTGCAACAAGCTCTGAATAATCCTTACCTGTTTTAGCAAGGTCATCATCATAAAGCTGCTGCTGTTTTTCCTGAGTTCTGAAGCCGCTTATTATAACAACATCACTTATACCCTTCTGAGCTTTGAACTCATCAAGCAGGTTTTCAAGCGGCACACAGATTTCCTTACGCACTTTAAGGGTATTATCATTTGCGACAAAGCTTGTAATACCGTCCTCATTCAGCTGCTGATTGAGCGAAACAAGCTCCTCATCACCTGTAAAATACTGTGTATCGTTATTTACAAGTATAAGGTCGCCCTTGAATTTATCCTTGGTACTTACCTCAAGTCCCTCAAAGATAATTTTATTCATATCAATAGCTTCGGTTGTAGCCTCAAGCTCTATTTCCGAAAAAGAATCCACAATCGGCGGACGTGAAACATCTTTAGTCTGTCTTAATTCCTTTGCGGTTATATACACTGCTGATATAGCGAGAGCCGCTATAATACACACCTCTGTAAAAAGCTTTGCACTTTTTATACTGCTTCTTTTATTTTCCTTCATAATTGTTCTCCATTTTACTTCTGTTTATTTATCTTCTGATATTATACCACACTATTTTCAAAAAATAAACACTCAATTCAATTACTTGTAAAAAATATACAATATTGTCAATACTTTTAGAGCCTATTTGCACAATTTTTAAAAAAACTATTGAAATTATATCGCAATGATGTTATAATAAAGTATGAAATGAACGGACGTTTAACGGTGAATTCCGTTGGGTTTTTTGTTTATGCCAAACACCTTACGCAATATGCACGTAAATGTAAATAAGGTATAGCTATGCAGTAATAACAACACCCTCACTTTGTAATTTTTTGCGAGGTGTCTATTTTGTTGCCTTTCGGCAGTTAATACCTCTTAAATATTATGATTTATGTCCTTTCTTCTTTGTAAAGGAGAGATAAATATGATTTGTCCTAAATGTGGTGCCGAAAATAAAGGGAAATTCAAATTTTGCGTCACTTGCGGTAGCAATCTGAATGACCCTTCAAAGCTCAATATAGAGCAGGTCGACCACGGCGGATATCGCTCTGAAGAAGATTCAGGCGGTTTTACTATCGGTTCGGGTACTTTTACCATTAATGATTCTGCTCCCGAAACCTCGTCAAGCCTTTTTACCGCTGACGAACTTAACGCCTCACCCGATGAGCCGTATATCCCTACGCTCGACCCCGAACAGCTTTCTGTTCCCGATACTACTGCTCCGCCGCCTCAGCCTGTTATGCAGCAGCCGATGCAGTACAATCAGTATCCTTACAATCCGCAAGCTAATATGCAGGCTCAGCCCGCACCTCAGGCTATGTACGGTCAGCAGATGTATCAGCCGATGATGCAGCCTCAGCTTATCGGCTATGACCTCAACGGTATGCCGATTTATGCTCCGCAGCCGATGATGCAGCCTCAGCTTATCGGCTACGACCTCAACGGTATGCCGATTTATGCTCCGCAGCCTATACAGAATATGTATGCGCCTAATGGTATGCCTCAGCCACAGCAGGCTGCTCCTATGCCTAATATGGCTATGCCAAACGGTATGCCGCAACCTCAGCCGAGTGTTCCTGTTCAGCAGCAGCCAGGCGCTCCTATGCCTAATATGGCTATGCCTAATGGTATTCCACAGCCACAGCCGAGTGTTCCTGTTCAGCCACAGCCAGGCGCTCCTATGCCTAATATGGCTATGCCTAATGGTATTCCACAGCCACAGCCGAGTGCTCCTGTTCAGCAACAGCCAAGTGCTCCTGCACCTAATATGGCTATGCCTAATGGTATTCCACAGCCACAGCCGAGTGCTCCTGTTCAGCAACAGCCAAGTGCTCCTGTGCCAAATATGGCTATGCCTAATGGTATTCCACAGCCACAGCCAAGTGCTCCTGCACCTAATATGGTTATGCCTAATGGTATTCCACAGCCACAGCCGAGTGCTCCTGTTCAGCAGCAGCCAAGTGCTCCTGTAAAACCTGCTCCTACTGTAACGGAAAAACCTAAGGAAGCTAACGTTGTAAACGATGATGATGACGATGACAGCGATTTTTTTAGTCAACCGAAACAGCGAAATAAGGACA
>SVNL01000002.1:55302-61367 GCA_015066925.1 Ruminococcus sp. | reverse complement strand
CAGCCAAGTGCTCCTGTAAAACCTGCTCCTACTGTAACGGAAAAACCTAAGGAAGCTAACGTTGTAAACGATGATGATGACGATGACAGCGATTTTTTTAGTCAACCGAAACAGCGAAATAAGGACATGAACGATGTTTCGGCTGATAGTTTTGATTTCAGTCTGCTCGAAAAGCCGGACAAGAAAAGAAAAACTCGTTGCATGTCTGATGTTCCACAGGTTAATGCTGATGAACTCGCTCCTAATACTACCGATAAGTACAATAAAATGTTCATGCGTTCAACAAAAGTCGTAAACGCTGATGAGCTTGAAGAAAACGTACATATCAAGTCAAGAGCAACTATGAATGTTACTGATAAAGCCAATGCCGATGAGCTTGAAGAATATGTTAAAAAACAGCCAAAGGTTTCTATGAAAACTACCGATACCGCAAATGCCGACGACTTGCAGAAATATGAGCACGAACACGTCGAATCAATTATGAGCGGTGCTGACCATGCTGTTGAAGCTTTACCTAAAAAGAAAAGCGTGAACGACGAAATCGACGCTATTATTCTTCCCGACTATATGCAGGCAAGAAAAACAGTTAAATCAAATTCAGGCGCAAAATCTCCTGCACTGCCTGAACTTTAATAAAAATAAAGGATGTAATTAAAATGAAGAAGTTTATCGAAGAATTCAAGAAATTTATCGCAAGAGGCAATGTAATTGACCTTGCTGTCGGTCTTATTATGGGTTCAGCTTTTACTTCAATAGTATCTGCACTCGTTGACCAGATTCTTATGCCGCTTATCGGTGCCGTTATCGGTGGTATCGACCTCAGCAGACTCCATATCACTATTCCGTGGAGTCTCACAGACGAGCCTCCTGTAATCTATTACGGCGCTTTCATTCAGGCTATTATCAATTTCGTTATTATTGCTCTTTGCGTTTTCCTTATCGTTCAGGCTATGAACAAGCTTATGAAGAAGACTCCTCCTGCACCTCCTGCACCTACTAAGGACCAGGAGCTCCTTACAGAAATCAGAGATTTACTCAAGGCTCAGAACGAGGCTTCTAAAAAGGAAGAAAATAAAAAATAAATATTTATTAAACGGCTTCGGAAAAATCTTCCGTAGCCGTTTTTTATGTCCGTAAATAGTACAAATCAGCTTCAAATATGAACAATTTGTAAACAAATTGTAATACCCCTTGATTTTTTTGCAGAAAGGTTTATACTTATATTAGCACTCTAAGCAAGAGAGTGCTAATGCTTAAAAATATATAAATTTTAATACACAGGAGATGTTTTTATGGCAACAAAAGAATTTAAAGCCGAGTCTAAACGACTTCTTGAAATGATGATTCATTCAATCTATACACATAAGGAAATTTTCCTCAGAGAGCTTATCTCAAATGCAAGCGACGCTATTGACAAGCTCTATTTCAAATCACTCACAGATGACAGCGTTGGTCTTAACAAGGACGATTTCGCTATCGAAATAAAGCTCGATAAGGACGCTCGTACTCTTACAATTACTGATAACGGTATCGGTATGACAGAGCAGGAGCTCGAAAACAACCTCGGTATAATCGCAAACAGCGGTTCACTTAAATTCAAAAGCGAAAATAAGCTCGATGACGAAAGCCAGATTATCGGTCAGTTCGGTGTAGGCTTCTATTCAGCATTTATGGTTGCCAAAAAAGTAACTGTTATCACCAAGGCTTATGGCTCAGATAAGGCTTACAAGTGGGAGTCAGAGGGCGTTGAAGGCTATACAATTACTGAATGTGAAAAGGATAGTGCCGGTACTGTAATCATTCTCGAAATCTTAGCAGATACTGATGACGAAAAGTATTCAGACTTCCTCGAACAGTACAGAATTAAAGAGCTTGTAAAGAAGTATTCAGACTATATCCGTTTCCCTGTTAAAATGGAAATGAAAAAAAGCAGACGCATTGAAGCTGAGGGCGAGGATAAAGACGCTGAACCAAAATACGAGGATTATACAGAAATCGAAACCCTCAACAGTATGGTTCCAATCTGGAAGAAGAATAAAACAGAGCTTACTGACGACGATTACAACCGCTTCTATATCGAAAAGTTTATGGATTATACAAATCCGCTTAAATATATGCACGTTAAGAATGAGGGTAATGCAACTTACAATGCACTCCTTTACATTCCGTCAAAGGCTCCTTACGACTACTATACAAAGGAATTCGAAAAGGGACTTCAGCTCTATTCAAACGGCGTTCTCATTATGGATAAATGTGCAGACCTGCTCCCTGATTACTTCAGCTTCGTAAAGGGACTTGTTGACTCTGAGGACCTCTCGCTCAACATCTCAAGAGAAATGCTCCAGCACGACAGACAGCTCAAAATTATTGCTAAGAGCCTTGAAAAGTCAATTAAAAATGAGCTTTCAAAAATGCTCAAGAACGAGCGTGAAAAGTATGAGGAATTCTTCAAAGCATTCGGCTTACAGCTTAAATTCGGTGTTTATAACGGCTTCGGCATGAACAAGGATACACTCAAGGACCTCCTTCTCTTCACATCTTCTGCTGAGAACAAGCTCACAACTCTTGAAGAATACGTTTCAAGAATGAGAGAAGACCAGAAATACATCTACTATGCTACAGGTGAAAGTGTTGCTCGTATCGAACAGCTTCCACAGACTGAGCTTGTAAAGGATAAAGGCTTCGAAATCCTCTACCTCACAGAAAATGTTGACGAGTTTGCTATAAAAATGCTCATGAACTACGACGACAAGGAATTCAAGTCAGTTTCAGCAAGCGACCTCGACCTCGAAACAGAAGAGAAAAAGGAAGAGCTTAAAGCAAAGGAAGAAGAAAATTCAGATATGTTCAAGCTTATGCAGGAAAACCTCAACGGTAAGGTTTCAAAGGTAAGACTTTCTAAGCGTCTTAAATCTCACCCTGTATGTATCACAAGCGAGGGCGAAATTTCTCTCGAAATGGAAAAGGTTCTCAACGCTATGCCTACTGACCAGAAGGTTAAGGCTGAAAGAGTTCTCGAAATCAATCCTGACCACGCTATATTCGAAAAGCTTACTGCTCTTTACTCCGACGACAAGGATAAGCTTGGCAAATACAGCCAGCTCCTTTACAATCAGGCTCTTCTTATTGAAGGACTTCCTGTTGAAAATCCTGTTGAATTCTCTAACCTCATCTGCGAGTTAATGTAATTTTATATGTAAAAAAGCTCCCAAAGAGATTTATTCTCCTTGGGAGCTTTGTGCTGTATTAAACCGAACATTTTTGCTATGCTCTTGTGAGCTTTGGGACGTCGAGGATTTATGCCCTTTGGGTACGCCGTCCCCTACATATCACACAGGTAATTCGTCTATCATTTTAAGAACAAATTTCTGAATTGCAATTACATCCTGAGCATTAAGACCACCGCCTGCATCCTTAACATCTGCATTGAGCAGACCTTCAGCAGAGATAGTATATCCGCCGCTGTTAATGAGATAGCACTTAGTGAGAACAACGTCAGCTATATCAACCTCACCGTTGCAGTTAGCGTCACCGTATTTGCGGTCAGCATTAGCAGTTGGTGCAGGCTTTGTAGTAGTAGTGATAGGCTTAGTTGTTGTTGGAGGAGGAGTACTTCCGTCAGAAAGCTTTCCGTAAACGATACCACAGCCTACTGTTGACATATAAAGAGTACCGAACTCGTTCATATCACCTACAATAAAGTTACCGTTACCTGTTCCGCCGTAAAGCTTATCGCTGTTGATACATACCCATGTATTACCGCCGTCCTGTGAGCGATAAATGCCCTCAGGGTCAGTTTCCTTTGGTTTACCGTACATATAAAGAGTATTTACGTCGCCTGCTTTTTCAGGAGCACCGTATCCGACTGTCTTGCAGTAGAAAACGTTCTTGTCAGTAACCGTTGCACCGCCGTCTGTAACGTTATAAAGACCATACCAGCCTGCTGCAAGGATAAGATTATCTTCACCGAGATAAGCAATTCTGCCTGCGCTGTCGCACTGGTCATACATTGCAATATCAGTACCCTTGAAGGTCTTACCATAGTTTGTACTTACATAAAGAGTATAATGTGCATCTTCAAATTCCGGCTCTGTCTTTGAATAGTGCCATGAAGAATTGAAGTAAGTAGCGTATGCGTAAACAACGTTTGGTTTTTCAGGTTCAACAAGCATATAAGTTGTCTTAGAGCCGTAAGCTGAAGTGATACCGCTTACGTTTTCCCATGTTGCACCGAAGTCGTCTGAGTAAGAAACATTTCCGTCGTCCTTGCCTGATTTAAAGATACGGTATGTATCCTCATCGAGCTGAGTGATAGCAGCCTTGCCGCCGAAAGAACACTTCATAGCTTTCCATGATTTTCCGCCGTCAGTTGAATAGAAGCCGCCTGAAACGTCATTCTGGTTTTCAGCAATACGAACCATAACGTCAGGATTCTGAGGACAGTATGCAATAGCACCTGTTGAACCCATATTAGGAGTATGCTGGATACCGATTTCGTCAACAGCAACATGACGGAAGCCGTCGTAGTCACCGATTGCAGAGAATTCATCGCCGCCCGGAACACTTACCATATCAAGACATACAACCTCTTCAATACCGTCAGGGTGGAAGTAGTATACAGGAAGCTCATCCCATACATTATCGCAAGCGAAAACGCCGTTACCTGATGTAAGAAGCATTCTGTTGCTGTCACGAGGGTCGAGAACGATTGCACCGCACCAGTGAATAGCCTTATTTACAATCCAGTCATAGCCTGCTGACTGAAGATAATCTGCGCAAAGAGGTCCGCCCCAGCTTTTTTCGTTACCGGGAGTAATTGATTCCCAAGTAGCACCGCCGTCATGTGAGCGATAGAACTGGTCGCCCCAGCACACCTTATCGTCATCCCATGCGCCCTTATACCAGAGCTGAGAGCTCCATACACCACAGGTTGTAGCAACAAGCTCCTGAGAATTATCAGGAAGGCTTACACAGCCGCCGAAGCTGTTGGTTGTAGGTGAAATATCAGTAACCTTATCATTTTTTATGTCATATTTATAAAGACCGCCGCCTGTACCTGCAAAAGCGAGTCCGCCTACATAAGCGATAAGAAGATTTCCGTCAGCGTCCTTATTAATTCTTGACGGAAATGCGTCTGTTGGCAGGTCAGCGCTGAGTGGCTTCCAGTTATCCTTGCCTACGTCTGCAACGTAAACATTCGCACCAATAGTATTATCCGAAACACCTACGAACACTTTGCCGTCCTCAATAGCGATAGTACCTATACCGTTACAGTTGGCATAATCTGTTCCGACAGTTGTTTTTTCAATAGTATCAGTCCATGTCGGCCACTTTATTTCGTTTGTGAAAAGACCAAGCTCGTCAAAGCTTTCAACGAAGGTCCATGTTTCACCTGCGTCCTTACTCATGATAAGACCGTCAGTATCACCGCCGCAGTAGATGATATCAGGGTTTTCAGGGTCAACAGCGATTGACTCGCCGCACTGTCTGCCGTAACCGTTACCATGAACCTTGATTAAATCCGTAACATCATACTGAGTAAAGGTTTTACCGCCGTCTGTCGTCTTAAAGACAGCAGTTCTCTCGCTGCTGAAATAAGCACAGCCGCAGAGGAAATAAACGGTATCGTCGTCAGTAGGGTCGATACACATTGCGTCAACACTTAAAAAGCCTCTGTCTGTATCATTGACAAAGCTCATAAGCTGAACCCATTCCATTTTGTCGTAGTCATATCTGTACGCACCGCCTACGTCAGTACGTGCATACATTGTATTCTGACCTGTAACAATACCAGAAACGAAGCCGCCTCCGCCTATTCGGAGCGTACCCCATTCCATTGAAGTATTTGAATCTGCCGCTTCAACAGATTCTGACTCATCGGAAGTGAAAGCAATTCCCGAAAAAGTCATACAAAGTGCTGTTATTGCCGAAACAGCTCTTTTTCCTAACTTCATTTAAAACAACTCCTTTTTCGCATCTGCCGTACGCCTATGCACGACATTGCAGTTTTTTCCGAGAAGAGCACGGGCGCACTCTATCTCAGTATACTTATTTTACCATATTGC
>SVNL01000002.1:27566-55202 GCA_015066925.1 Ruminococcus sp. | reverse complement strand
TTCCAGAAAGAAGCGAAAACACAGGCAATAAGAACTCCGACAAGTGAGAGTGAGCTAAAAATCGTTTTAAACTTCTCCTTTATGCCGAGATAGGTGTGCAGATTTTTGTCAAGCACCTTATCATGCTTCTTCTGTGTAGCAAGAATAAGAAAAATAATAACTCCGAAAGCAAATACAACAGACATATAAAATCCTCTTGTAAGGAACATATATGGTGATTCGCTTGTTTCGATGAAAATAAGTCCCAACATATAAAGCTTGCTGAGCATATGCATAAATATCGCAACCGAAATGCTTCCGCTTCTAAGGAGTGCCACCCCCGCAGTAAGCGACACGAGAAAGCTTGACGGCATAAGACTGAATTTGCAGATAACGAGTGTAGAGAAAAATGCTGTAACGGTTACAGCAAAAAGGTCACCGAACTGTCTTAAAACGTGAAAAGCCTCACCTCTGAACATAAGCTCGTTCATAATCGAAACGACAACGATATCAAAGAAAAGGAAAACGACGAGCTGGTAATCGCTCAAAAACGAAAAGTCGACAGTCGTGCTGTTGAAGTAGTTGTAAATTTCTCTTGAATTATCGGAATAAGCACGGGAAATACTCGAAATCACGCTTATAATCATCGAAACAGACAAGGCATACGCCCACTCTGAAGCACTTTTTTTACGTGAAGGATACCTCACATTATTAGGCATCTTGAATTTTAAATGCATAATGGTAATCGGAATAAAATATTTAAGTACGCCTATAAGCACCTTTACGAAAAGTATTTCCGATTTTCCGCCGTAGATAGTACCCGAAAAGAACGAATAGCTGATATTGAAGCCAATCAGGTCGAGTAAAACTATAAAAAGCTTTTCGACAACGGTTTCGATAAAAACATAGCCAAGCAGAATATTTCCAAGCAGTAAAAAAACTCTTGAAAGCATATCTCTCTCTGCGTCGGCAGCTGTTGACGAAACAAAGCCCTGACCGTCTACAAAAACCTTTTCCTTCTCGTTATGATTATAGTTGAATGAATATTTGTTTTTCTTTCTTAGACGCCAGTTTTTAAAGCTTTCGTTATATTCTTCAGACTGAGATGTATAATCAAAATCCTCAATTACATTTATAACATCGGATTCATGCTTTTTAACGCTGTTTATTTTATTATCGGTATGCAAACTCACACCTCCAAACACTTAATTACATTAAATCATATCACATTAAGAGCAGAAAAATGTTATTATTTAAAATATATGTTGTTAAGAATTTGTAAATTAATTGTTAATTCGTATTTATTCGTACTTTTTCCGACAATTAAGCTCATACATCATTAAAAACAATACCCTGCCATAAAACACTCCCGACCGCTACCCGATTTTCAAAATAGATTTGCACTCTTAATTCTGAATTTTTTATTGACAAAGCTTAAAAAAAAGTGTATAATTATTTTGTTGTATTTATTCGCTGAATTATTTCTGGGCAAAAATGCAGCTTTGTTTTAAATCATTCATTTTTATTTTTTACTGCCCCAAATATGCAGTTTTAAATATTATTCCGCAATATGAAAAGGGTATATATGAATTCCCGTTTTCACTTCCTGCGGCTTTAAGCAGTTCCTGACTTGGTCAGATTGCTTTTACTTCGGATAAGCTTTTTTCCACACCCTTTTAAAACACTGTGGAAAACTTCTGCTTTATCGCCATAAACTTGTTTTCAACTTGTGGCTTTACTTAATTATTACAAATGAATAAAATAATAGCGGCATTTATCGCCTGTGAGTAATAGAATTTATGATACAAACCATCATTTTATTACGCTGACTTTTTCGCATATTCGCGTGAAATGTCAACAGAAGGAGGTAATGCACTGTATGAATCCGATTATATTGTATGTTTTATTTTGTATTGTCGGTATCGTTATCGGCGGAGCTGCCGGTGGATTTCTGCTCTACGGTAAAGGCGTGAAATCAGGTATCGAACAACGTAAAACTCAAGCGGAATCTGCTATCGGTTCAGCAGAAAAAGAAGCTGAACGTATCAGAAATGCTGCTGAAAAAGATGCCGAAAGCAAGAAAAAATCAGCTCTTGTTGAGGCTAAGGACGAAATACATAAGCTTCGTGCTGAAGCTGATAAGGAAATTAAAGACCGAAGAGCTGAAATATCTCGTCAGGAAAGACGTATTCAGCAAAAAGAAGAAAGTCTTGATAAAAAGAACGATAATCTTGAGAAAAAAGATGAAGTTCTTAATTCCAAAATCAAGCAGGCTGAAGAAAAGCTTGCAGAAGCCGAATCAATCAAGAAAAGCGAAATGGATATTCTTGAACGTATATCAGGCTTTACTAAAGAACAGGCTAAGGAGTATATAATCTCTGCTCTCGAAAATGACCTCGTCCACGAAAAGGCTGTCAAGGTAGCTGCCTATGAACAGCAGATTAAAGACGATTGTCAGGAAAAAGCAAGAAATTATATCTCACTTGCTATCGCTAAATGTGCCGCAGAACACGTTTCCGAAGCCGCTGTTTCGGTGGTTCCGCTGCCTAACGACGAAATGAAGGGAAGAATTATCGGTCGTGAGGGCCGTAATATCAGAACCCTTGAAACTCTTACCGGCGTTGACCTTATTATCGACGATACTCCTGAGGCTATTACTCTCTCATGCTTTGATCAGGTGAGAAGAGAGGTTGCCCGTATCGCTCTCGAAAAGCTCATCGCTGACGGACGTATCCACCCGACACGTATCGAAGAAATGGTTGATAAGGCTCGCCGTGAGGTTGAGTATCGTATCAAGCAGGAGGGTGAACGTGCAGTTATCGAAACAAATGTTCACGGCATCAACCACGAACTCGTTAAGCTTATCGGACGTCTTCGCTTCCGTACAAGCTATCGCCAGAACGTTCTCGACCACTCTATCGAGGTTGCACAGCTTTCAGGTATTCTCGCATCTGAGCTTGGCGTAGACGCTAATCTCGCAAGAAGAGCAGGCCTGCTCCACGATATCGGTAAGGCTCTTACAGCCGAAATCGAAGGCTCACACGTTCAGATAGGTGTTGACGTTTGTAAGAAGTATAACGAAAACCAGAATATCATTCACGCTATCGAGGCTCACCACAATGATGTCGAACCTCAGACTGTTATCGCTTGTATAGTTCAGGCTGCTGACGCTATTTCAGCTGCTCGTCCTGCCGCAAGAAGCGAAAACTATGAGAGCTATATCAAGCGTCTTCAGAAGCTTGAAGAAATCTGTACTTCATATAACGGCGTTGAAAAATGCTTTGCTGTTCAGGCAGGTAGAGAAGTCAGAATTATGGTTCTCCCGGAAGTTATCAACGATGAAAAAATGGTTCTCGTTGCAAGACAGATTGCTCAGCAAATCGAAAACGAAATGGATTATCCCGGTCAGGTTAAAATCAACCTCATCCGTGAAAGCCGCGTTACTGATTACGCTAAATAAAAAAATTACGGTTATCGGATTTTTTCCGATAACCGTTTTTGTTTTCCGTTATTTTTATGACTGACCTTCTGTCTGTGCTTCTCCCGTCTGAGCTTCAGTTTCGTCCTGAGGAACAAAATTTACATATGGAATAACTGCCATATCGGTTTTCCACTCGCCGTTAATCTGAGAAACATACATTTCCTGAGCTATCTCTCCTTCGGAAGTAGTAACCGTCATATTGAATTTGATTGACAAGCCGAGTGAGAAACGGTTTTCCTTATCATATTTCTTTATAAAGCCCTGTGCAACCTCGATACGAGCTGCGTCAACAGGCTCACCGTCCAAAACCTCAAAGGCTGAAACATCGTATCCTGCTGTTTCAGCGGCACCACCGATATTAGCCTCCATAGTCTTTAAAAGTTCTTCATCTGAAACAGGTTCTGTGTTTGAAACAAGATGAAGCATATTTACATTTGAATATTTAAGTACATCAGCAGCATTTTTTTCAATCATCATAGCGTTGCAGAATTTTTCAAGCACCTCTGCGGCGGCTTTATAGTCCTCGTCACTTATATAAACAGTTTCGCTTTCAGACGAGGAAGCACTGCTTTCCGAAACATCGGAAGAGCTGGCAGGCGGAGTTCTGTCTGCAATACTTATATTATCGGTTACAGTTGTTTTCTTTTCACAAGCAGCAAGAAGCATTGAAGCCATTAACATAACAGCAATTATTTTTTTCATTTTATTTTCCTCCATACACATTATAAATCTAATTATATCAGCATTTTCAGAATTTATCAATATAAAGAAAAAAATTATCAGAAAATTATCACTTAATTATTGTATAATCAAAAAAGAAGTAGTATAATTAAAGTGGTTAAAATATTATAATAGGATAAGCTCTTTGCTATGTCCCCTTTATTTCTGAAAGGAAGTTACGCCGAAATGGAAAAAAAAGAACTGAAAAGATATCTATTAATCGCTGTAATAATAATCGGAATATGCGTTGTTGTAAAAAACCTGTCGATAATATGGTATATTCTGAATATAATTTTCAATGCTTTATATCCGCTTATACTGGGCGGAGCTATTGCTTACGTTTTCAATATATTCCTATCATTCTGTGAACGTCATTATTTCCCGAAAATAAAAACAGGCATTGTAGCTCTTTCAAGAAGAGCCGTGTGTCTTGTTTTTTCTCTTACATTTACCGCCTTGGCAGCTGTTCTTCTGTTTAAGGTAGTCGTCCCCGAATTTGTAAAAAGTATCGGACTTATCTGGGAACAGGTTCCTGTCATTGCTATGGATTTAACCGACTGGGCTATCGAAAAATCAGAAAACTTCCCTGATATTCAGAATAAGCTTATGGAGCTTGATATCGACTGGAACAGCTTTGCAAAAACTGCTGTGAAATTCGTAACCGTAGGTGCAGGCGGAATTATAAGCTATGTTGCCGATGTTATGAGCGCATTCACTCTTACTCTTACAAGAGTAGTTATCGCAATAATCTTCGCAATTTACCTGCTTGTTTGCAAGGACGGTATAAAAAAAGGTCTTGCAAGAGCAGAAAATGTATACCTTAAACCTTCATTCGCAAAAAAGCTCAACCACGTTCTCGATACGGCAAACAAAACCTTTAAGGCATTTTTCGTCGGTCAGTTTACCGAAGCAATTATACTCGGCTCGCTTTGTGCAGGCGGAATGTTCCTGCTCAAGCTCCCATATGCCGCAATGACAGGTACGGTTGTCGGTGTTACAGCTCTTATACCTATTGTGGGAGCATATATCGGTGCGGCACTCGGTGCATTTATGATTTTAACCGAAAATCCATCTCAGGCACTCATATTTTTAATCTTCCTCGTTATTCTCCAACAGCTTGAAGGAAACCTTATCTATCCAAAGGTTGTCGGCTCTTCAATCGGACTTCCGGGTATATGGGTTCTTGCCGCAGTAACCGTTGGCGGTTCGCTCTTCGGTATTACGGGAATGTTAATCGGTGTTCCGCTTTCGGCTACAATTTATAAGCTCATTTACGAGGATATCGAAAAGCGTGAGGAGGTTCTCTCACCCAAAAATACCGCTGTACCTAAGGAGCAGAAAAATTCCACTCCGCCTGAGAATAAAAAAAATATTCCCGTTAAAACTAAAAATGCAAAAAAATAATGTAAAATCGTAAATTCTCTTAATTCAACATAATAAAACCTTACAGTAAAAAAACTTTTGTTGAGTCTTTCGGATAAATTAATTTTTTTCCGTAATTATCCCTTTTTTCAGCATGAAAAATCACTCTGAAAAACAGTTTGCTTCTTCAAAAGTTGAAAACTTACAGCATTTTTTTGTCGATTTTTTTACTCGATTTTCGTATCTTACGTCATTTACATTATTTACTCGTGCCGCATAGGTTGACATTTTGTTTTTTGAATGTTATCATTAAATCAGAGAGATGAGTTTTCTTAACGCTATACGGTGTGATGTAAAACACTGCTTTAAGGAGAGATTGTTTATGAGTAATGTAATGCAAAAGGAATGGCTCGGCTTCAATGAAGGAAGATGGAGCAACGGCTCTATCAATGTCCGTGACTTTATTCTTAAAAATTATACCGAATATGATGGTGACGCAAGCTTTCTTACTCCGCCTACAGAAGCTACAAAAAAGCTCTGGGCTATGGTTACGGAGCTTTCTGAAAAGGAAAGAGAGAACGGCGGCGTTCTCGATATGGATACAAAAATAATCTCGACTATTACTTCTCACGGCCCCGGTTATCTCGATAAAAATCTCGAAAAAATCGTCGGATTTCAGACAGATAAGCCCTTTAAACGTTCACTCCAGCCTTTCGGCGGTATTCGTATGGCTCAGAATGCCTGCGCTCAGAACGGCTATGAGGTTGACCCGTCTGTTGTAGAAATCTTTACTAAATACAGAAAAACTCATAATCAGGGCGTTTTCGACGCTTATACACCCGAAATGCGCCTTGCAAGAAAATCCGCTATCATTACCGGCCTGCCCGATGCTTACGGCAGAGGCCGTATCATCGGTGATTACCGCAGAGTCGCTCTTTACGGTATCGACAAGCTTATCGAGGATAAAAAACATCAGATTGATACCTCGCTTGTACGTATGACCTCTAAGAATATCCGTCTTCGTGAAGAGCTTGCAGAACAGGTTCGTGCTCTTGAGGAGCTTCGTGAGCTTGGTGAAATCTATGGCTTCGATATCTCAAGACCTGCGGCTAATGCACAGGAGGCTGTACAGTGGCTCTATTTCGGCTACCTCGCCGCTGTAAAGGAACAGAACGGTGCGGCTATGAGCCTTGGACGTACTTCAACCTTCCTCGATATCTATATAGAACGTGACCTCAGAAACGGTGTCATCACCGAACAGCAGGCTCAGGAATATATCGACCACTTCATTATGAAGCTACGTCTTGTTAAATTTGCAAGAACTCCCGAATATAACGAGCTTTTCTCAGGTGATCCGACTTGGGTTACTGAATCTATCGGCGGTGTAAGTGTTGACGGCAGACCAATGGTTACAAAAAACAGCTTCAGATATATCCACACTCTCGACAACCTCGGCTCTGCTCCCGAACCTAATATGACGGTTCTCTGGTCTACAAAGCTTCCTCGTAATTTTAAGGAATACTGTGCGGAAATGTCTATCAAGTCATCATCTATCCAGTATGAAAATGACGACCTTATGCGTGTTACTCACGGTGACGACTACGCTATTGCGTGCTGTGTTTCTTCTATGAGAATAGGTAAGGAAATGCAGTTCTTCGGTGCAAGAGCAAACCTCGCAAAGTGCCTTCTCTACGCAATAAACGGCGGTATCGACGAGCGTCTTAAAATTCAGGTAGGGCCAAGATACAGAATGGTTGAGGGCGATTACCTCGATTACGACGACGTTATGGAAAAATACGACGCTATGATGGAATGGCTTGCGGGACTTTATGTAAATACCCTAAATGTTATCCACTATATGCACGATAAATATTGCTATGAAAAGCTTCAGATGGCTCTTCATGACAGAGATGTAAAACGCTATTTCGCTACGGGTATTGCAGGTCTTTCTGTTGTTGCTGATTCACTTTCAGCTATAAAATACGCTAAGGTTAAATGTATAAGGGACGAAGATGGTATCGTTGTCGATTATGAGGTCGAGGGCGACTTCCCGAAATACGGAAATAACGATGACAGAGTTGACTCGATTGCAGTTAATCTCGTAAGGTCATTTATGGATAAAATCAGAAAGCATCATACCTATCGTGACGGTGTTCCTACAATGTCTATCCTTACAATTACATCAAATGTAGTTTACGGAAAGAAAACAGGTAATACTCCCGACGGACGTAAAATGGGTGTTCCGCTTGCTCCGGGTGCAAATCCTATGCACGGACGTGATACTCACGGTGCAGCAGCTTCACTTTCATCTGTTGCAAAGCTTCCGTTCAGACATGCTCAGGACGGTATTTCAAATACGTTCTCAATTATCCCCGACGCTCTCGGTAAGGATAACGCTGTATTTATGGGAGATATCGACCTTGATATGCTGAGGGAAAACGATAATGAATAATGATAAAAATAATGCTGCAAAACTCGCTGACCTCATCGACTCACTTATGATGCAGGGAAGCGGTCATATAAATGTCAGCTCCTCAGAGGAAAACGGCGAAATAAATATCGACACCTTTAAAAGTAACGATTGCTCGGGAAATAAAGGTGCTTGCTGTCAGCCAACCGAATTCTCCGATGAGGACGATGAACAATTATAGGAGGTAATACTATGGCAAATCAGAAACAGATTGATAATCTCGTGGATATGCTCGACGGCTATGTTACAAAGGGTGGTCATCATCTTAATGTAAACGTCTTTACAAAGGAAACTCTCCTCGACGCTCAGAAGCATCCCGAAAAATATCCCCAGCTCACTATCAGAGTTTCAGGCTATGCGGTAAACTTCAATAAACTGACAAAAGAACAGCAGGATGACGTAATTTCAAGAACATTTCATTCATCATTATAATATAATGTGTCCTCAATAACCGCCGTCAGGCGGTTATTGCCCCGAACTTCATTCGGGGAGCGCAAATTCTTTACAATATGAGGAATTTGCGCATCACATTCATTGATGTCAAGCCAATTTTAAGTTGTTGAGCAGACATTAATATAAAAATTCAGGGCGGACTTTTGTTCGCCCGTTTTGCTTTAAGGAGTAAGTATGAACGGGAGAATTCACTCAATAGAAAGCTTCGGTACAGTTGACGGTCCCGGAATACGTCTTGTCGTTTTTATGCAGGGCTGTCCTATGCGGTGTATTTACTGCCATAACCCTGATACATGGCTTATAGACGGTGGAAAATCAGTCAGTGCAGAGGAAATTATACTCGAATATGAAAAGTATAAGGAATTCCTCAAAAACGGTGGAATTACTGTTACAGGCGGTGAGCCTCTTATGCAGATTGAATTCGTTACCGAGGTTTTCAGACTTGCCAAAGAAAAAAATATCCACACCTGCCTTGATACCTCGGGAATTACTTTTACAAGTGATAATACCGAAAAATTCGACTCGCTTATGAAATATACAGACCTTGTGCTTCTCGATATAAAGCACATAAATTCATCGGTGCACAAAAAACTTACGGGATTTGATAATGAAAATATTCTCTCATTCGCAAGATATCTTACCGAAAAGGAAATACCTGTATGGATACGTCACGTTGTTGTTCCCGAGTATACCGACCGTGAGGACGACCTTATAAGCCTCGGAAAATTTCTCTCTTCTATGAAAAATCTGAAGGCACTCGATGTTCTCCCGTATCACGATATGGGAATTGCCAAATACGAAAAGCTCGGGCTTGATTATCCGCTGAAAAATGTTCCGCCATTGTCCAAGGAAAACGCTGTTAAGGCAAGAGATACCATTATGCAGGGAATTCGTCTTGGACTTAATGAGCTGCATCAATAAACCTGAATTTGTAAGGCAATATAAATATTCATTGAGAAAGAACCTTTCTTCAGAAAGTTTTTCACCAAAGAATATTATATACGCATTTTTCCAATCACAAGTATTTACAATGCCTATACTATATGTAAAAATGCCCAAGAGATTATATATATAATTGTAAGTAATGCTAAAAATATAAAAATATAATAAAAAAGTGGCTTTTTGCCTTGATTTTTTTTCTGGTAGTGGTATAATATATTAAAAGTTGACAAGCATTATGGTTTTGTTCAAGTATAATTTGTCATATATTATAGAAAGAATTTTTAGAGGGGAAATAAAAATGAGAAAAAAATTTATAACTATAGAACGTCAATACGGTACAGGCGGAAGCAATATCGGAAAGCTTGTTGCCGAAAAGCTGGGTATTAATTACTATAACAGAGAAATCCTTGAAATTACTGCAAAAAAGTGCGATATAGCTCCGGATAAGCTTGAAAATGCCGAGGAAAATGTTCCGACAAGCTTTCTCTACTCACTCATGCTCGCTTCAAACTTTTCAAGGTCGTATGAGAATAATCTTCCGCTTTCAGACAGGGTTTTCATTATAGAAAGTCAGGTAATAAAAGAGCTTGCCGAGGAAAACGACAGCTTCGTTCTCGTTGGAAGATGCGGAAACTATGTGCTTGAAGAATACGGAACCTTCGGAGTTTTCATCTACGGAGATAAAAAGAAGCGTATCGAACGTGCAATAAACGATTATAAAATAGAGCCGAAAAAAGCCGAATCTGTACTGAAAAAGACCGATAAAAGACGTGAGGTTTTCTATAATACCAACTCAGACAGACTATGGCAGGATAAGGACCAGTATGCACTCTGTCTTAACAGTACAGAGCTTGGTGACGAGCTTTGTGCCGAAATTATCGTGAATGCCTTTAAAAAATACTGTGAAGATAAATAACAAAAACGAAAGGACATAATAAATTTGAAAGCAAAATTATTAATCTTGGCGACGGTTTTATCTGTCGCTTTGCTTACGTCATGTGAAATAAAAATCGTTCAGAATGAAGAAAGTCTTGATACCTCTTCAACCGAGTTTTCAGAGGCTGATGTCAGCATTGAAAACAAAGGCTCTTCCTCTGAGGAAAAAACTGATAAAAAGTCCGAAAAGAATGAAAAAAATGAGGAGAGCAGTAAAAAAGATACCGGCAATGATAAAGCTTCTTCCTCAGACAAAACCAAATCAGAATCCGAAAAGAAAAATGAAAGCAGTGAAAGCGTTTCCGATAATAAACAGGAAGCCGAAAGCTCTTCAAAGCCTGATAAAAACTCCTCAGAAAGCTCGTCTGAGCCTGTAAAGGAGAACAAAACAGAAGCTGATAAGGACAACAAATACGTTTCTGAAAAAACTCTCAGAAAGCTTGTGGATAAAAGTCTTGACTGTCTGTATAATCTTGAGCTGTCTACTCCTCGTACCGTCGGTGAGCCTATCGGCAACGAGGATATATATCAGGTGGATACAGCCGTTTTTAAGGATTACGACGACTTTCAGGATTACTTCGCTTCTATTTACTGCCAAAATTTTATGGATACCGTCATAAATGCTCTCGACTCAACCGACAGCAACCAGAAATATTTCTGCAAGGACGGTATGCTCTGTGTAAATTATAAACATTCAGGCTCTAAAGGCTATTACGTTGACTGGTCTGATTATCTGCTCGAAATAGTTTCTGCTTCAGCAACGGAATGTGAGTTCATACTTACTGCAACTATAGAAGAGCCTGCGGATAATCCTGTTAAAGAGTCTTACTCGAAAACATTCAGGGCTGTTTGCGAAAACGGTGAATGGCGGCTTACCGCTTCGATTTATTAATCACGGCTATATTTTTTATGTTATGTGGGATGTCGTTCTCGACGTCCCACAATAACATTATTTGTGAAAAATAAATGTGATTTTTCTAAACGGATAATCATAAACAAGCTTCCAAAATGAATAAATTTCTTTGGGAGATTTATGCTGTACCGAATGGGACGTCGAGGATTTATGCCCTTTGGGTACGCCGTCCCCTACATACACATCAATAAACGAGGTATCCCCCATACACAAATAAAAACTCCGATGTAAATTAATAATACATCGGAGTTTTTTTACAAATATTTACGCTCTTTCAAGCCAAGCTTCCGCAAGGTCTAATGCCTCGAAAAGAGTAGTTCTCTCAGCATGATTTACAATAGCTTTAAGAGGGTCAGCTTCTGCGGTAGACATCTTATATACTCTGATTTTATCAGCGATTTCATTTTCCCCTATTTTTTTCTTCGAATCAATCTCCATCATAATAACATAAGGGTCTGACATATAGCCGTAGTAAATTGTATCTTTACATCTTACAAGTGGATAGCCCTTATAGGTATAGAAATTATTTTCCATAACAAAATCCTCCTTTTTAACGGAGTATTACCGCTTTATTTCAGCGGAATAATACTTTATATTATCTTTTCCATTTTTCTATATATTCTTCGCCTGTATCAATTCTCTTAATATTTTCAGCAAGCGTATCTACATAGCCTTTTGTACAGATATATCTGCATTCACCATCAACAACGATAAGCGACATAAACTCTGTATCGTCATAGAATTCAACGACCATAGGCTCTGTCATATTTTTATCGAGGACTGAAAAGCTTAAAACAGGCTCTGCGTTTTCAGGAATAGTTTTACCGAAAGCAAGGTCCTCTGCGGCTGTTGAAAGCATAAATGCATAGAACTTTCTGAAATGCTCGGTATCAAGGTCCTTACCGTCATTTTTAGCTACATAGTCTTCCTTTGAAGTACCGTCGCCTGTAATAATTTTATCCGCGATATCTCTTCCGCTTATTTTAAGCTCTCTGATATCCCATACTGTTGAAGCGAAAACGTTTCTTGAAGTAATCTCGATTGGCTTTACAGTAGCCCATACAGCTGTTTCAGCCGATACGATATAGATTACATCAATACCCTCAAGAATAAAGTAATGACATTTTACGCCCTCGTCGTTTGTAAATGACTCACTGAGGTGGAATTTATAATTTTTGCCGTTATCGCACACCATTTCAACACTACAGAATGGTGATGCCAGACCTGTTTCAGCCATATCGTTTTCATCAGGATGAACACTGTAAAAATCCTGACAATAAAGTCCGAAAAGTCCCTGAATAGTAGTTGTAGCACTTTCAAAGCCCATAAAGCACTTTATCGGCTCAATCATAAGATGAGAAGAAGCTGTTCCGCCCTGATAATTCTCATCAGCAGTTCTTTCGTCATATTCGATATAGATATCGTAATCAATATCCTCACGCTTAATACGAAGAGATTTTACGATTGGCATTTCATCTTCCGAAGGCTCATCAACAATAGTTCTGTTCAAGAATTTAGTGACCTCATTGCAATAGTTTGTAATCTTTGAGGTTGCAACGGTATAAACTTTTTCATCGCCCTCGAGCATAAAATATGTTGATGACGGAATAGGTGCCGCATCACCGATATAAGCCTTTACGCTTTCGCCCGAATCATAGAAAAGCTCTGCTGTAGCGACAGGATTTTCAAGACCATATTTTGCAAGGTCAGTCGGAACGTCCTCAACAATAGAATCCGAGTATAAATCAGACAGATTATTTGGAATTGTTGAAATCGCATACATATCAAGCGGAATATCCGAATAGCCGCTGAGTGTATACGTAGCCGAAGCCTCTTCAGTAGCTTTTGCTGTTCTTTCAACAGTAAAGCTTCCCTCGGTATTTGAAACTACAACCTTATTTACGGTATTTGGGTCTTTGCGTACAAGCTCGATACCTGAGCCGGAAGACTCCTCAACAACAGATGAAGCATCAGAGCTTAACTCTTTATCATCAGGCTGAGTAAGCTTTAATGCAGCAAGACCGCCTCCGAGAGCCGCAAGAGCGACTCCCAGAGCGATAATTCCCTTAACCTGCTTTCTCATTTATTCTTTCTCCTTACAAATACAACTATACCGCAGATAACGATAATTGCAGGGATAACGTAAACAACAATATTTCTTACAGTATCAGCCTGCTTCTGGTCAATAGTAATAACCTGCTGTTCAAGATTTTTCTGCGGAATTACAGCGCTCTTATCCTTACCTGTTACATAGTTGAGCGCATTGAGCACGAAGTTTGCGTTATTATATGCATTAGTATTACCCATAACAGAAGGATCGAGCATAAATACTGAACCGATAACGAGAAGATTGCTTGAATAAACGTCAAACTGTTCAGCCTGCTGTCTTTGTGAAAGCGTAACAAAGCCTGTTACAGCCTTTTCGTCAGACGGCTCTGAAAGATTGCTAAGCGGAATCTGATATGCGTCCTTACCTGACTGTAAAACGTAAGAAGTTAAAACGTCGTTATTTCTTGTGATAATGTTTACAGGTCTTGAATAAGGAACTGCTATCGGAAGGCTTGCATTAGGAAGCTCGCCAAAGTTTTCAGTATCAGCAATAACACCCTTAGGTGACATTACAGCCGCACCGCTTGCAGTAAGTGTAGCCGCAACACAGCTTTCGTCATCAGAAACAAGAGCATCACCGATTTCAATGCTCCACTTATCGAGGAAAGCCTCAATATTAGGAAGCTCAGTAGCCGCAGGACTTGAAATGTAGATAACATTCTTCATATATTTGCCGTCGTTGTACAAATAATCGTCAAGTCTTTCGATAACGTCTGATGTGAGGTCAACCTCAGGTGCAGGGATAACTATAACGTCATAATCATCACTGATGAAGTCGTCTGAAATATCAATTTCAGTACACTCATAGCCGTTTGAGCTCATAAGTGAGAAGAGCTGTGAAATTGAGTAGAATGAGTTTGTACCGAATATTGTTCCCTCGCCCATACGGTCAAGGAATGCTGCCTTCTTAGGATTAGCGTCTGCAACAGACATAATTGCTGAAGTAAGAGTACTTTCACCAATGAAGATGTAGTTTACAGGTGCTGTATAGTCATAGTAGTATGTTGACTGGTCAGTAGTATAGAAAGATGTAACATTTGAAACCTTAACCTTTTCATCACAGTATACTACAACAGAGCCTTGTGTAATATCACCGCTGAAATACTTCTTATACTTAGCAACAGCATCAGGATTTTTCTGAATATCGTAATACTTTACTTCAACATTACCCTTTGCCTGTTTTGAATAAACCTCATACTTTTCGAGGATTTTAGGAATCATATTATAATATTCATACTGCAAAAGTGTAGACTCAGGATACATAACTGCAATTTCAACGTCCTTTTCAAGATTTTTAAGAACGTTAATAGACTCATCACAAAGCTCATAGCGCTTATCTTTAGTAAGGTCGAGCTTCATAGGATATCTTTCTGTAAGGATACCCATAATTATATTTACAATAACCACAATAGCGACAACAAAAGCAGTAATAATGGCTGCCATTGTACCGTATTTGATTTTCTTTGCATATTTTGAATCTTTCTTCATTTTATACATAACCTCTCTTTCAGTAAGACTCAGCTCCAGCGTCTTTTCTCAAGAACTCTTACAGAGAAGAAGTTGAAGAGAAATGCTGCACTGATATAGAATATTACGCTTGAAAGATTAAACATTCCCATAGTAAATTCCATATAGCGTGTATAGAATGAAAGTGAAACAAGCACAT
Organism: Ruminococcus sp.; assembly: GCA_015066925.1. GTDB lineage: Bacteria > Bacillota > Clostridia > Oscillospirales > Ruminococcaceae > Ruminococcus. Next base: position 40,171 of record SVNL01000002.1, on the reverse strand, counting down.
TCTTGATAGCTTCTGTCTGGAAAAGTGAAGCGATTGAATCAATCATGTAGAGAAGCATAAGTGCAAGAAAGCTTGCAACAGCAGACGACATCTGATTTTCTGTGAGTGACGATACGAAAAGTCCCACAGCAATAAATGCCGCACCAAGCAGGAAAAGTGCAAGGAAATTAGCAATTACGGTTGTCCATAAAACAGCACCGAAATAGCTTAAAATAAGTGCATATACAAATATAATGCTTATACCCATTGTGTAGAGAGTAAGTGCCGCAAAATATTTTCCGAGGACAATTGACCACAAGCTGATAGGTGCAGTTAAAAGTCCCTGATCGGTTTTCTGCTTCTTTTCCTCACTTAAAAGCTTCATTGTGAGTACGGGAATTAATATAAGAATTACCATAAAAAGTGCACTGAACATCGAAGACATGTCAGATGTTGCCGCACGAAGCGGTCCGCCATAGAAGAAATAGCCTGAGCATACAAAAAATACCGAAAGGAAAATATAGGCTATACTTGATTTAAAAAATGAGTTAAGCTCACGTCTGAAAATTGCTCCCATTAATCATTACCTCCGTTATTTTCGCTCTCATCTGAAGCCTCATCAGCTTCTTTTTCTGCATCATCATTGCCGTTTTCAGCTTCGGCATCAGCTTCTGCTTCAGCCTGCTGTGGATTTTCAATATTCTCGTCATTATCCTCATTTTTGATTACAATACCCTCGCCGACTGTTATCTTGAGGAAGATATCCTCGAGAGTGAGGTCAGAAAGCTGGAGCATAAGGATATTCCAACCGTTTTCACTGCATACGCGGTTAAGCTCACGACGGATATCCATACCCGGTTCTGCTTCGATATCGTAATCATAAATACCCTTTTCACGCTCCATATCGGCACGGATATACTTAATTCCGCCGATAGCCTTAATAGCGCTTATAATCTTTTCCTTATCTGCGGCAGTTTTTGTATCGCCCTCGATACGAACTGTCATTTTATGCTCGTCAGTGATATTCTTAGCGATTTCATCAGCAGTACCGTCAGCCGCAACAACACCCTTGTTGATGATTATAATTCTGTCGCAAACAGCCTGAATTTCTGAAAGAATATGTGATGAAAGAATAACAGTATGGCTCTTTCCGAGTTTTTTGATAAGAGTACGGATTTCAATAATCTGCTTAGGGTCAAGACCTACTGTAGGCTCGTCGAGAATGAGAACAGGCGGATTTCCGATAAGTGCCTGAGCAAGTCCCACACGCTGACGATAACCCTTAGAAAGATTTTTAATAATTCTGTTTGAAACGTCTGTAATCTTACAAAGAGCACAGATATCCTTTAAATGAGCCTTTCTTTTAAGCTTACATTTTTTAAGGTCAAACATAAAGTCGAGATATTCCATAACGGTCATATCGACATAAAGCGGTGGAATTTCAGGAAGATATCCGATATTCTTCTTAGCCTTGATAGGGTCCTCAAAAATATCAATATCATTTATAAGAATTTGTCCCGAAGTTGATGAAATATAGCCTGTAAGCATATTCATCGTAGTAGACTTTCCTGCACCGTTAGGTCCCAAAAAGCCTAAAATCTGTCCTTTTTCAACCTTGAAGCTGATATTGTCAACAGCTTTTTTATCGCCATAATGCTTCGTAAGGTTTTTAACCTCAATCATTTTAAGATTACCTCCTGTGATGTGTATAAAAGGATTTACAATTTTTTATTTATAGCAAACGAGAAATTAATCTGCGCAGCTATCGGGGCGGAGGATATAACACCACCCCAACGCAATTATCCAAGAAACATTTTATTATTACTATGTGATAGCATAGTGAAAACAAAGCGAAAGATTAAGACAGCTTTTCAATACCCTTTTTAATTCTGGCAATTGACTCATCTTTTCCGAGGATTGCACAAAGTTCAACACCGCCGCCTGCTGTAACCTGTTTACCTGAAACAGCAGTTCTGAGTGGCCATAAAAGCCAGCCGTTCTTTACTTCAAGCTTTGCAATAAGGTCGAAAAGTGCAGTATGAATTGCCTCAACATTCCATTCGTCGAGAGCTTCAAGTACAGGGAGTATTGCGTTAAGAGCCTCAATAGAGGTTTCTTCATTTGTCTTCATTTTTTTATGGCAATAAAGTGAATTATCATATTCAGGTAAAACGTCGATAAAGTCAACAAGGTCTTCAATATCGGTATAAAGCTCAGTTCTTGGCTGGAGAACGGAAGCTAAAACCTTAAAGTCGATATCATCACGCTTTACAGTCTTTCTGATATATGGAGTAATATACTCGCAGAACTGCTCGGGAGTCATTCTTCTGATATATTCAGCATTTATAGCTTTAAGCTTAACAGGGTCGAAAATTGCAGGAGATTTACTTATTCCGCTTATATCGAATTCCTGAGCAAGCTCTTCAAGTGAATATATTTCCTGTTCACCCTTAGGTGCCCAGCCAAGAAGTGCAATATAATTTATAACAGCCTCTGTGAGATAGCCTTTAGCGATGAGGTCCTCAAAAGAAGCGTCACCGTTTCTCTTTGAAAGCTTAGCAGTCTGGTCCTTCATAACAGGACAGCAGTGAACATAAACAGGAACATCCCAACCGAAAGCCTGATAGAGAAGATTATATTTCGGTGCTGATGAAAGGTACTCATTTCCTCTTACAACATGAGTAATTCCCATAGTATGGTCGTCTACTACGTTTGCGAAGTTATAAGTAGGCATACCGTCTGTCTTGATTAAAATCTGGTCATCAAGAGTTGAATTCTCTACGGTAATATCGCCGTAAACCTCGTCGTGGAATGTAGTTGTTCCGTCAAGAGGCATTTTCTGTCTTATAACATAAGGAATACCTGCATCAAGCTTTGCCTGAACCTCTTCCTTTGAAAGATTACGGCAATGTCTGTCGTACATAGCAATAGCTGTTGTACCGTCATCATTTTTCTTTAAGCCGTCGAGGCGTTCTTTATCGCAGAAGCAGTAATAAGCGTGACCGCTTTCAACGAGCTTCAATGCATATTCCTTGAACATTCCCATTCTTTCGGACTGTACATAAGGACCTACAGGACCACCGATATCAGGGCCTTCGTCCCAGTTAAGACCTGTCTGTCTGAGTGTATTGTAAATAACGTCAACCGCACCCTCAACATAGCGTTCCTGGTCTGTATCCTCAATTCTGAGGATAAAATCTCCGCCATTTTTCTTAGCGATAAGATATGTGTAAAGCGCTGTTCTGAGATTTCCGATATGCATATAGCCTGTCGGACTTGGCGCAAATCGTGTTCTTACTCTTTGGGTATCTGCCATATTTTTTATCTTTCCTTTCAAGTATTAATTATTATTTAATTGCCTAAAAGCTCTCTTATTGCATCATTATCAAATTCAGCATTATTCTGAACTTTTTGTTCTGCCAAGCAACTCTATAATAAGAAATAAAATCCATAATCATAAATTCAACGAAATCATAAATGCAATAATAACAACAATATTAATTATAAAAAATGCTTCGGGTATAAGATACCATTGCTTTGGCTTTTTATCTCCTTCTTTATATTGAGAAAGCTGTTTCTTGTACTTCTTTTTCATAACGATTACAAGTATAAGGAAAACAATTGTTAATAGTAAAACAACTATTCCTGATATTATGAAAGTCATCATAAGCCATACTAAAAATTCCATATTGTAATCCTCTTAATAAGTAATACTGTGTATTTTTTTGTATTTAGTTATATTGTATTCAACAAATTTTCCGCTTCTTTAATATCATCCGAAATCTGCATTTTCAGCTCGTCAATTCCGTTGAATTTTCTTTCACTGCGAATAAAATCTATAAGCGAAACCTTTGCTGTTTTACCGTATAAATCCCCTGAAAAACCAAGGATATGTGTTTCAGCAAGCGGCTTTATATTTTCTTCAACGGTAGGCTTTACTCCGATATTTGTAATCGAAGCATATTCTTTGCCGCATACTGTCGTTTTGGAGCAGTACACTCCGAATTTGGGAACAAGCTGGTTATCGCAGAAGTTCTGGTTAATTGTCGGAAAATCAATAGTTCTTCCGATACAGTTTCCCTCAGCTACAACCTGAGAGATAAAATAATTTTCTCCGAGAAGCTTTGCGGCTTTTTTAACCTCACCCTTCTTTAACATTTTTCTTATAAGAGTTGATGATACCTTTTCTTCATCGTAAAAAACATCTTCTGCGATATGAATTTTAATAGCGTATTTATCCCCAAGCTCTTCAAGCTCACGTATACCGCACGAGGCATTATGCCCGAAGCGGTAATTCTCGCCGCAGACAACATACTCTGCACCGAGCCTTTTTTTAAGGATACTGCATACGAATTCTTCACCCGAAAGCAAGCAGATATCTTCGAAATTTTCACTGAAAACATCTGTAATTCCGAGTTTTTTCATAATCTCAAGCTTCTGCTCATCGTTATAGATGAACTCAAAGCTATGTCCGTGTTTTCTCGTAACGCTGTCTGCGCTGAATGTAAAAACCGACGGTATACAGCCGTTTATCCCTGTAACAGAGCTTAGAATTTTTCTGTGTCCGATATGAACCGCGTCAAACATTCCAAGAGCAACTGCTCGTCCGCATAAATTCGCCACAAACTCACTCCTCAAAAACTCACTCAGATAAAATTTTTACCCACTCTGAGAATACCATTTTCATGCTCTGCAAGAGCTGTACCGATAAAAGTTCCGTCAAAGCCGTAAACCGCATAATCGTTTACGTTCTGCTTTATATTATTAACTCTTGAAAGGTCAAGCTTTACTCCGTTTTTATACATTCTCGTCTGAACCTCGTTAAGCCTCAGCTTCACAAGAGAGCTGAATACCTGTTCAACGGGAACGATAAGCTCTTCAAGACGTCCTTCGTCACGAGCCTTTTCAACCTCTTCAAACGTAAAACAGCTGTCAAGCTTAAAGCCGCTTGATGAAAGTCTTACAAGGCTTGTCATAATTCCGCCACAGCCGAGAAGCTGTCCGATATCATTTATAACAGTACGTATATACGTTCCTTTCGAGCAAGAGATGAAAAGCTTTCCTTCCTGCAATACCTCGTCGAACTCTTCAAGCCGGATATCGTCGATAAATATTTCACGCTTTTCACGTTCAACCTCAATACCCTGACGAGCGAGGTCATAGAGTCTTTTTCCGTTCACCGAAACTGCCGAATACATAGGCGGAAGCTGCATAATGCTTCCCTTAAACTTAGGAATAACCTCAAGAAGCTCTTCCCCGGTAATTTTTTTAGAAAAGCTTTCAACAGTTTTACCTGTTATATCCTGAGTATCCGTAATAAGCCCTGTTTTAAAGCCTGCAAGATAGCTCTTTTCGTTATTCGGCAGAATATCGCAAGCCTTTGTAGCAGTTCCGACAAAAACGGGAAGAACTCCTGTTGCCATAGGGTCTAAAGTACCCGCATGGCCGAGCCTCTTGATTTTAAGTATACCTCTGAGCTTAGCGATAACGTCGAAGGAAGTAAAATCCTGAGGCTTATTCATACACAAAATGCCGTTCATCAGTCCACCAAAGCCTTTTTAACAGCTTCAACGATAAGCGTCTTAGCCTCATCGAGAGTACCCGTAACAAGACAGCCTGCCGCCTTAACGTGACCGCCGCCGCCAAGCGTTTTGCATATTTCAGAAACATTTACATCATTTGCCGAGCGCATTGAAACCTTGAATACACCGTCCTCACGCTCCTTGAGTGTAATACCTACCTCAACACCCTCAACCTGAAGAGGAATTGAAGCACAGCCGTCTAAATCATTAGCGTCAACACCAAGCTCGCTGAGTATATTATTTGTAATACAAATCATAGTAACCTTATTATCGAGGTAATACTCCATAAGGTCAGTAACGATACGCTCCATTTTAAGACGTCCGATAGATTTAACATCGAACATTTCTCTGTTAATTGCGGCATATTTAAGCTTATGATTTTTCATAAGCTCTGCGGCAATTTCGTGGCATCTTACAGTTGTACATTCATACTTGAAGCAGCCTGTATCGGTAGCAATACCCGTATAGATACAAGCGGCACAGTGGTCTGTAAGCTTTATGCCGAGGCACATTGCAAGCTCGTAAATAAGCTCACATGTAGCCGAAGCCTCAGGATTGAGGAATAATTTTGCGGCATATTCCATATTAGAAATATGGTGGTCGATACAAAGGTCAACCTTATTTTCGAATTCATCTTTAAGGCTGCCCATAAGCTGAGTATCCGCAATATCAACAGCGATAACCGTTTTAGGCTGAAAATCCTCGCCACAGCCTGTTTCGGTCATAAAGTCATATCGTTTAGGAAACTCATCGCTGCATACAACACGGCTTCTTACGCCAATTGCTTCAAGAATATCTTTAAGTGCAAAGCCTGCACCTATACAGTCGCCATCGGGACTCTGGTGGGTGATAATAACTGCGTCCTCGCAGGATTTAAGAAATTCTGCTGTTTCGTTCAAATTAATACGCATATTTGTTTATACCTCTCACATTTCCTTAAACTTTTTATTAATTTCCGCACTGTGAGCTATTGAATCATCGGCGATAAATTTAAGCTCGGGACATTTTCTCATTTTAAGGCGATGGAAAAGCTCACGTTTTATAAAGCCCTCACCGCTTTTCAGTCCTTTAACTGATTCTCTGGCTTTTTCAAGCCCCTCAAAGCAGGATACGAATATCTTGCAATGTGACATATCACCTGAAAGCTCAACTCTTACAATAGTCAGAAAATCGGCAATTCTTGGGTCTTTAAGTTCTCTGACGATAGCTGTCATCTCACGCTTTATATCTTCTGCGAGTCTGCCGTTTTTAAAGCTTGCCATATCCTATTCCTTTCGTACATCAAGCCTTACATATTAACAGTAAAGCCCTCTTTTTCGTTGTTTTCTTCAACAATCATCTGATTATCGGAAGCTGTTTCGGAATTAAAAAAGCCGTCGCTGAATATTTTGGCTTCAAATGCAGTATCGGACTCTTTCATTTCTTCGATAACTTCTGATTCCTCGATACCCTCTTCATAGTAATACTCATCGGCATACTTATGATATTCAGGTTCAAGCTCTTCATCTGTAACAGGTCTTTCGATACCCATAAAATCGTCGATAACGGGTTCTGTTTCTTCAAACGCACTGCACTGTCCGAGGAGAATTTTCTTTACTGATTCGAAAAAGAAAATATCTACGGGACCGAATTCTTCCCATGCAAGAGCTTCGTCGCAATACTGAAGCATATCCGCTGTACTCATTCTGCTGTTATCCATAAAATTAACCTCCTTATTCAACGTGGCAACACCATACAAATCGGCATATGGCATTGCCATAATTATAATAATAATTTTTTTATTTTAATCAGTTTAATCAGTCTTCTCTGTATTCTTCAACGATATATGCTTCGAAGATATCGCCTTCCTTAACATCGCTGAACTTTTCAAGGCTGATACCGCACTCGTAACCGTCGGCAACTTCCTTAACGTCGTCCTTAAATCTCTTGAGGCCTGAAATCTTGTCGTCAGCAATGATAATACCGTCACGAACAACACGAACCTGACTTCCTCTTGTAACCTTACCGCTGAGGACATAGCTTCCCGCAACCATACCAACGTTAGAAATCTTATAAACCTGACGAACCTCAACACGTCCCTGTTCAACATCTCTGTACTTAGGAGCAAGCATACCCTTCATAGCAGTAGTAATTTCTTCGATAGCGTCGTAGATAATTCTGTAAAGACGAATATCAACACCATCTCTTGCCGCACTTTCAGCAGCAACAGGGTCCGGTCTTACATTAAAGCCTACGATAATAGCATTTGAAGCATTTGCAAGCATAACGTCGCTTTCCTTAACAGCACCAACACCGCCATGAATAACTCTTACTCTTACCTCGTCGTTAGAGAGCTTTTCAAGCGACTGCTTTACAGCTTCAACAGAGCCTTGAACGTCAGCCTTTACAATGATAGGAAGTTCCTTGATTTCGCCGTCAGCAATCTGGCTGAAGAGGTTATCAAGAGTAACCTTCTTATATGAATTGAACTGTTCCTGTTTAGCTTCATGCTTTCTCTGTTCAACAAGTTCTCTTGCAAGACGTTCGTCCTCAACAGCGTTAAATGTATCACCTGCACTTGGAACCTCAGCAAGACCTGTGATTTCAACAGGAACAGAAGGACCTGCTGATTTAACCGGCTTACCCTTATCGTTAGTCATAACTCTTACTCTTCCGACAGCAGTACCTGCGATAATGATATCACCTGTTTTCAAAGTACCGTTCTGAACGAGAAGTGTAGCAATAGGACCTCTGCCCTTATCAAGACGAGCTTCGATAACAGTACCTCTTGCAAGACGTTCAGGATTAGCTTTAAGCTCCTTAACCTCTGCAACGAGAAGAACGTTTTCAAGAAGTTCATCAATACCTTCGCCTGTCTTAGCAGATACAGGAACACAAATAACATCTCCGCCCCATTCTTCGCAAACAAGCTCATGTTCAGTAAGCTCCTGCTTAACTCTTTCAGGGTCAGCAGCTTCTTTATCCATTTTATTTATAGCAACGATGATAGAAACTCCCGCAGCCTTAGCGTGGTTGATAGATTCAACAGTCTGAGGCATAATACCGTCGTCTGCGGCAACAACGAGAATAGCTATATCAGTTGTATTTGCACCTCTGGCTCTCATAGAAGTAAACGCTTCGTGTCCCGGAGTATCGAGGAATGTAATATCACGTCCGTTATAGTTAACCTGATAAGCACCGATATGCTGTGTAATACCGCCTGCTTCACCTGCGGCAACATGAGCACCTCTGATACTGTCGAGGATTGATGTTTTACCATGGTCAACGTGTCCCATAACACAAACAACAGGGCATCTTTCTTCGAGGTTTGTATCGTCATCCTCGCTCTCGTCGATAAGACGTTCTTCGATAGTGATAATAACTTCCTTTTCAACCTTAGCGTTGAATTCCTCAGCGATAAGAGAAGCTGTATCGAAATCAATTTCCTGATTGATAGTAGCCATTACACCGAGTCCCATAAGCTTCTTAATAACGTCTGTAGCAGTAACTTTAAGGCGTGAAGCGAGCTCGCTTACGATGATGTTATCAGGAATAAGAACCTTGAGCTGTTGTTTTCTTGCACGCTCAAGCTCAAGACGGCGGAGCTTTTCTGTTTCTGTTTCCTTCTGAGAATACTGCTGACGATTTCTCTGAGCAGATTTCTGATTAATCTTCTGCTTCTTTGAAGAATAGTTATCCTTATGCTTATTTGCAGGAGCAATCTGCTCATAACGCTCGTTATACTTATCGAGGTCAACATAAGAGCCACGAGTATCAACAGTACGTCTTTGAGTTGAAGTAGAAGCAGTTTCAGAAGTAAAGTTAACGTTAAGCTTTGTTCTTTCGCCATGGCTCTGAGCCTTTGGCTGTTTTTTATTTTTATTTTTCTTATTGTTATTATTCTGGCTGGTATTATTATTTTCCGGCTTTTCCACCGTTTTTTCCTCCTTAACAGGCTCTTTGGAAGCTTTATTTACGGCATTTTTATCTGAATTATTCTTTACAGTTTTATCTTCTGCCTGTTTTTCTGTATTCTTATTTTCGTCAGCTTTCTTTTCAGAAGCTTCGATTTCAGCTTTTTTCTCTTCATTTTTAACTTCTTTAGCTTCAGAAGCCATTGGCTTTTCAGCAGAATTCTTTTTAGCTTCGGCTGAAGCTTCTTTTCCCTTTACAGGTTCAGCAGCAACAGCAGCAGCTTCTTTTTTATCCTCAGCCTTTTTCTTAGCAGTTTCTGTCTTTTTCTTTTTAGGCTCAGCTTTTTTCTCAGCTGCTTCAGTTTTTTCCGCATCATCTGATTTTTTCTTAGAAGCAGTCTTTTTAGCCTTTGGTTTTTCTTCCTTTTCAGGTTTTGGCTGTGAAGCAGAAGCAAAATAAGCCTCAAAGCTCTGAACCTCATTAAGCTTTGAATAATGTTCAAGCAGTAAATTCATTTCGTCCTCATTAATACTTGAACCATTTTTCTTTTTTGTATCGCCTTTTTCAGCAAAATAGTTGATAAGCTCCTGAGGGGTTACATTAAGATTTTTAGCTGCCTCGCTAAGCTTTATTTTCTTTGTCATAGGCTAATACCTCCTGTATACAATAAAAAGTTTATGATTACTGATAAAATTTATTTTAAGATTTCTTCCTGTGAAACAATAGATCGAAATTTATCTGCAAATCCCTTATCACAGACTGCAATAACAGCCGCCTGTTTTCCGAGATATTTTCCATACTCCTCTTTTTCTATGGGAGTCATTAAAGCATTTACGCCTGCTTTTTCGCAGTAGAAATCAATTTCCTTTTTTGTTTTCGGTGAAATATCCGACGCAAGCAAAACACAGAAAACCTTTTTAAGTTTCAGCTCTGCACAAACAGCATCGAAGCCGATTACAGTTTTTCCTGCTCTTGTGCAAATTGTAAGCAGATTAATTATCTTCTGATTTAAGCTCATTTTCCATTACCTCGTAAACGCTCTCATCAATTCTGCAGGAAAGAGATTTTTCGAAGCGTCTGTTTTTTCTTGCATTATTAAAACACTCAAGGCTTTTGCATATATATGCACCTCTACCGTTTTTCTTTCCGATAAGGTCGAGGCAAATTTCATCCTCGGGAGTTTTTACCACACGTATAAGCTCTTTTTTCGGCTTCATTTCGTTACAGCCAAGGCACATTCTCATTGGAATTTTTTTAGGCTTCATCATAATAATTATTCCTCAGACTCAGCTTCCACAGCAGTATCTGCCAAAGCTTCCTCTTTAGCTTCTTCCACATCAGCTTCATCTGTTAATTCTGTTGTTTCGGCGTCAGCAGCTTTTTCTTCTTCCTCCTCAGCCTTGTTATCCACAGCAGGAACGAAGTTTTCGTCGAGTTCAGGTGCAGGTTCGCCTGTAACGTTATCAATTTCAGGCTTGATGTCAATCTTATAACCTGTAAGCTTAGCCGCAAGCTTAGCATTCTGACCTCTGTTACCGATAGCAAGTGAGAGCTGGCTGTTAGGAACAATAACCGTACAGTTTTTTTCCTCAGCACTTATGATAATAGTTTTAAGAACCTCTGATGGTGCAAGAGCACTTGCGATGAATTCCTCAGGATTTTCGCTGTAAGGAATGATGTCGATTTTTTCGCCGCTAAGCTCATTAACGATAGCAGTAATTCTTGCTCTCTTAGGACCGATACAAGCACCTACAGCGTCAACATTCGGGTCCTTAGACCAAACAGCAATTTTAGTTCTTGAGCCTGCCTCTCTTGAGATTGACTTAACTTCAACAATGCCGTCATAAATTTCAGGAACCTCAAGCTCGAAAAGACGCTTAACGAGGTCTTTATGTGAACGTGAAATCTTAATAATAGGCTTTTTGGTTTTATTTACGATACCTGTAATGTAAACCTTAACGCTTCTGCCTTCTTCGAGAACTTCACCCGGAATCTGTTCATTTCTGAAAAGATAAAGCTCTGTTCCGTCATAAACAACAGTAACAGTACCTCTGCCCGGTTCAACCTGAGAAACTGTAGCGGTAATACATTCGTGTTCCTTATCGGAGAATTTATTAAGAACCTGTTCTCTGTTGATTTCTCTGAGGTCGCCCTTAATTGACTGCTTTGCTGAAAGTGCAGCAGCTCTTCCGAACTTTGAAACGTCAACCTTATGGAGAATTGTTCCGCCAACATAAGCATTAGGGTCTTTAGCTCTTGCCTCGTCGATATTAATTTCGTTAATGTCGATAGGCTCATCATCAATAATCTGCTGAATGATATACATTTCAAACTTTTTCTTTGCAGGGTCAATTTCGATTTTAAAATTTTCCTCACTATGCGGATAAGCCTTTCTTGCAGCCTTTAAAAGTGCTGATTTAACCTTTTCTACCAACACTTCGGTATCAACGCTGTTTTCATCTCCGAGTGATGCAAGTGCGTCAAAAAAACTTTTGTTCATTTTTTTTAATTCCTCCAATTAAAATTATTATTCAAAATCCATATAAAGCTTAACATAAGCTATATCTGAAATAAGACATTTTTTCTCATCGCCGTTCTCGTTTGTGATGCAAATTGATTCTTTATCATAGGAGTCGAGTATTCCGACGATTTCCTTTTCACCGTCAACAGCTCTGATAAAGTGAACCTTTACCTCATCGCCTATACAAACCTCAAAATGCTCTTCTTTAACAAGCTCACGTTCAAGACCTGCCGAGCCGACTTCAAGAATATAGCTTTGTGAAATAGGGTCATGCTCATCGAGAATATCACTTACAGGGCGTGTAACAGCCTCGCAGTCGCTGATAGTAATACCCTCATCTCTGTCGATAAAAACTCTGAGATACCAAAGAGCGCCTTCTTTTTCAAAGCTTATATCCCAGATAAAATATCCAAGCTCATCGGTAATTGGTTTTACGAGGTCATAAACCTTTTGTTCTGTATTTCCGAACTTTTTGAATTTCATAAACAGCTCCTCCCCAAATAATTAATGTGCCATATACAAACTAAAGACCGGATTGCTCCGGTCTTTAGGTCTAGGCTATAATACTTTATTATTATACCACGATATTTTCATAAAATCAAGTCTTTTTTCAATTTTTTTTATTTATT
>SVNL01000002.1:18242-27466 GCA_015066925.1 Ruminococcus sp. | reverse complement strand
AGTCCACCCACATTTGTCCAATGAGCCAACAAATACTGCACACCTGTTTCTTTGTCAACAATTACACGAGCACCTTCCATAAATCCTTTTTTTTCAGTAAATTCAAATCTACTATCCATAATTTTTCCTCCTATAACTTTCGTTTTATTAATTAATTTATTATAACAATAAAAAATAAAAAAGTCAATGTCATAACAAAGTAATCTGTGATAAAATAAAATGTAGGGGACGGCGTCCTCTACAAGCTCCCTCAATATAGTCAGATAAAAACAAGGGCGGAAAAATTCCGCCCTTTAAAATATATACTATCATTTACCGAAAAGCGATTTAACGAGCAGACCGCCACCTGCAGCAGTAAGTCCGAACATAAGCACGAAAACATAAGCACTTGTAGTTCTCCAAACAAGTCTGACGTTCATAAGGATTGTAAGCAGTATAAAAATAATACCCAAAGCAGTAACAATCCAGCCGAAAATTCTTTTTTCCATCATAAACAGCATAAATATACCGATAATAAGCGGAAGCATAATAAGACCGTTAGGAACATTCCAGCTACCGATATGATAGAAATATCCGCCGTACCTGATATCACTCTGCACCTGTGCATTCTGAAAAATCATAAATAGTCCCGCACCAAACATAATAAGACCGATGAAAAAATTTCTAAGGTCATTACTGTTTTTACTGCCGCCATTTTTTTCTCTGAGCTCGGCATAAACCTTTTCAAGCTCTTTATCGTAATCTGATTTTTTCAAATATACTCCCTCCTTATCACATAGCATATTCAATAAGCTTTTCAGCGTTTTTGTAGAAAATAAGTTCACGTTCCTCATCGGAAAGGTCAATACGATTTATAAGATTAACCTCGTCAAGAGGATTATCCCAAGGAATATCACTACCGAACAGAATTCTGTCGGCGCCGTGAGTTTTAATAATTCTAAGAGCCTGTTCGTCGGAAATATCATCTGCAATAACAGCAGTATCAAGATAAACGTTATCGAATTTACCTGCAAGATATTTTTCGACATCGTCCCAAAGTCTGTCAGCACCAAGATGTGCGGCAACAATCTGAAGATTAGGAAAAGCTTTTGCAATAACAGCAAATCTTTCGGGAGTAGCTCTTATGATATCAGGAGAAAGAGGGTCATAGCCGCCGTGAAAAATAACAGGAAGTCTAAGCTCTGCCGCCTTTTTATAAATCGGGAACAATTTCTCGTCATCAGGATAAAAAAGCTGATATTCAGGGTGAAGCTTAACACCGAAAAGTCCCATATTCTTGATATTTTCAAGCTCTTCGAGAGCGTCCTCAGCGTCCGGGTGAACCGAACCGCAGCAATAGACTCTGTCGTTCATGACCTCTTTAGCCCATGTATTAATAATATTCTGCTGAGAAGGCTTTGTAGCAATCGGAAGAATTAAAACCTTTTGAATTCCGAAATCGTCGCATTTCTTTAAAAGGTCCTTAACCGTTCCGTCGGTTTCAGGATTAATTCCGCTTGTTTTCGCAAGTGAAGCCATAGCCTTCTGAGCAATTTTTTCAGAAAAAGCATGAGTGTGAAAATCAAAATAATACATAATACAATTCCTCATTCCATAACGTGTTCCATTGACATATAGAAAATTTTCTTAACGTGTTCATCAGCAATAGAATAAAAAACTGTTTTTCCGTCACGACGACTTTTAACAAGTCTTGACTGCTTCAGAACTCTCAGCTGATGAGAAATAGCTGACTGAGTCATTTCAAGAAGCTTTGCAATGTCGCATACACACATTTCACTCTGACACAGCACAAAAATAATTCTTATTCTTGTTGAATCACCAAAAACCTTCAAAAGCTCTGCCGCCTCGTAAAGATAAGCTTCATCGGGCATTACCTTAGAAACCTTTTCTACAATATCGCCGTGTATACAATTATTTTCACAAATTTCCATATTTTCTCCATTTTCAAATCGCAGTGATATAATAAAGTAAACCTCAAAGTTTTCAACAGTCTGCTATTTAAAAGTCAAATCTGATTAAGATTAATAAGCCTTGCCCCAATAAACCATAGTCTTAGCAGGCTTTCCACAGCATACGCATTTATCAGAGAGATTTTCCTGTTCAAACGGAATACATCTTGAACCAACGCCTGTTTTTTCCTTAACCATATCCTCGCAGGCTTCATCTCCGCACCACATAGCCTTGATAAAGCCGTCGCCCTTAGTTTCGAGTGAAGAAATAATTTCCTCCATAGTAGTGCAGGCATAGGTTTTGTTTTCACGGTTTTCGAGAGCTTTTTTATAGAGTCCGTCACGAACCTCAACAAGCTTCTGAGCAACACATTCCTCAAGCTTATCGAGAGAAATAACAGTCTTTTCGCCGTTATGACGTGTAGCAACAACACACTGACCGTTTTCGATATCCTTAGGGCCGATTTCAACTCTGACAGGAACACCCTTCATTTCATATTCAGCAAACTTCCAGCCCGGTGAATTATCGCTGTCATCAAGCTTAACTCTTACACCTGAATCAGCAAGACGCTGTTTAAGCTCATTAGCCTTATCGAGAACGCCCTCCTTATGCTGA
This sequence comes from Ruminococcus sp., assembly GCA_015066925.1. Classification (GTDB taxonomy): domain Bacteria; phylum Bacillota; class Clostridia; order Oscillospirales; family Ruminococcaceae; genus Ruminococcus. The sequence goes on along the minus strand of SVNL01000002.1, from coordinate 24,901 downwards.
GCGATAGGAATAATTACAGCCTGAACAGGAGCAACAGCAGGTGGGAGAACAAGACCGTTATCGTCACCGTGAGTCATAATAATAGCACCGATAAGACGTGTAGTAACACCCCAGCTTGTCTGATGAGGATTAACCTTTTTATTCTGTTTATCTGTATATTCGATATCAAAAGCCTTAGCAAAGCCATCACCGAAATAGTGTGAAGTACCGGCCTGAAGAGCCTTACCGTCGTGCATAAGAGCCTCGATTGCGTATGTAGAAACAGCACCTGCGAACTTATCGCTTTCAGTCTTTTTACCCTTTACGATAGGCATAGCGAGTGATTCCTCACAGAATTTTGCGTAAACATTAAGCATACGCTCTGTTTCTTCGATAGCCTCCTCAGCAGTAGCGTGGATTGTATGTCCCTCCTGCCAGAGAAATTCTCTTGAACGGAGGAAAGGACGTGTAGTTTTTTCCCATCTTACAACGCTTACCCACTGGTTATAGAGCTTTGGCAAATCACGGTATGAGTGGATAATATTAGCATAGTGCTCACAGAAAAGAGTTTCTGATGTAGGACGTACACAAAGTCTGTCCTCAAGCTTTTCGCTTCCGCCATGAGTAACCCAAGCAACCTCAGGAGCAAAGCCTTCAACGTGGTCTTTTTCCTTCTGGAGCAGACTTTCAGGGATAAACATAGGCATACAAACATTTTCGTGACCTGTTTCCTTGAACATACCGTCAAGAATTCTCTGAATATTTTCCCAGATAGCATAGCCGTAAGGACGTATTACCATACAGCCCTTAACGCTTGTATATTCAATAAGCTCTGCTTTTTTAACAATATCAGTATACCATTTTGCAAAATCCTCTTCCATTGAGGTAATTGCTTCAACCTTTTTCTTATCGTTTGCCATTAACATTGACCTCTTTCATCATTAACTTTATCCGAGTCGGCGTCCTTATCAGTAAAATCGGACGTTTTTTTATCGGCTGCAGGAGGAAGGTCGTAAATACCTCTGACCTCATCTGTTCTGTAGCCATTTTTTTTACTTTTATTTTTTTCTATTATTTTATCAACCTTTTCGGCTATTTTAGGAGTAAAAATTGCAAGAACATAAATGAGTGCCATAATTACCAGACAAAATCCGCCTACTTTAAGTATGGTAGAAATCATAAAGACCTTTCCGCCCTCTTCAGCAGGAGCAGAAGTAACTGCCTGTAAACAAGCCTTTGTAAAGATATTATTCATTTTCGTCATCATCAGGCTCATCATTTTCAATTATAACTTCATTTTTTTCTTCGAGTTCAGCTTCACTCTGTGCCTTTTTAATTTCTTCCTCAGAGAGCTGTTCTACCTCTTCAACATCTGCATTTTCGTCGTGTTCAGCTCTTGTAAACGCAACAACCTTAACGTCGTCACGAACTCTCATAACTCTGACACCCTTAGCGATTCTTCCCATAATACGGATATCGCTTGTTCTGATACGGATAATTACGCCGTCGCTTGAAATCATAATGAGATCGTCGTCCTCGTCGCAAACCTTAATACCGCAAACATATCCACGTTCAGCGTCAACCTTATAGTTTGTAAGACCAAGACCGCCTCTGTTCTGAACCTTGTATGAATCAAGACTTGTTCTCTTACCGAAGCCGTTTTCGGTTACGGTTACGAGTGAAGCACCTTCACGCACTCTTGCCATAGAAACAACATAATCTCCGTCACGAAGCTTAATAGCCTTTACGCCGTGAGCAGAACGTGAAAGCGGACGTATTTTATTTTCCTCAAGACGAATAGCCATACCGTTATGAGTAGCAACAAAGAGCTGTGCGTTACCGTCAGTCATACGAACTCCCGCAATTTCATCGCCCTCATCAAGACCGATAGCAATAAGACCGTTCTTGCGGACATTTTTATATTTAGAAAGCTCTGTACGCTTAATTTTGCCGTGCTTTGTAGCAATAACAACATAATTTCCGCTTTCGAAATCAGTAGCTCTGAGCATAGCAGTAATTTTCTCGCCCTCAGAAAGAGGAAGAAGATTGATAAGATTAATACCTCTTGAAGCCTTAGAGCCGTCCGGAAGCTCATAACACTTGAGCTTATACATAATACCCTTGTTCGAGATGAACAGAATATTATCGTGAGTACCACAGATAAACATTTCTTCAATGTAATCCTCTTCACGCTGTTTCATACCCGTAACACCACGGCCGCCACGCTTCTGAGTTTTATAGTTATCAATAGAAACACGCTTAATGTATCCGTTATTTGTAAGAGTAACAACACACTCTTCAACAGGAATAAGGTCCTCAATATCAACCTCACCGCTGACAGATTCAATCTGAGTACGGCGTTTATCGTTGAATTTACGTCTGATTTCAGCAAGGTCATTTGAGATAATCTCGTAAACAAGAGCATTATCTGCAAGAATAGCCTCAAACTCAGTAATCTTTTTAATAAGACCGTAAAGGTCGTCAGTAACCTTCTGGCGTTCAAGACCTGCAAGCTGACCGAGCTTCATCTGAACGATAGCCTCAGCCTGTTCCTCGGAAAGACCAATTCTGCTTTCGATTGAAAGACCGGAAAGGTCGTATTGAGCTCTGTCGAGAAGAGCCGACATATCAACGTCCTTAAAGCGCTCAATAAGAGCAACCTTAGCTTCTGCAACAGTTTTATTTGCACGGATTATAGCGATAACCTCGTCGATGTAATCAGCGGCAAGAACAAGACCCTGTAAAATATGAGCCTTTTCACGAGCCTTATTAAGCTCAAACTGAGTTCTTCTGCGAATAACCTCGACCTGAAAATCGAGATAATTTGTAAGCATCTGTTTAAGAGTAAGAACCTTAGGCTCACCGTTAACAAGTGCGAGCATAATAATTCCGACAGTATCCTGAAGCTTAGTATAGGTAAAGAGCTTATTTAAGATAATCTGCGCATTAGCGTCCTTTTTAAGCTCAATAACAATTCTCATACCATCTCTGTCAGACTCATCACGAAGGTCGTAAATACCCTCAACGCGCTTATCCTTAACGAGCTGATTGATACTTGAAATGAGCTTGGTTTTTCTTATCATAAACGGAATTTCATCTACGATAATACAATTTCTGCCCTTAATTTCTTCAAAATGAGTTTTAGAGCGAAGAATTATCTTACCTCTGCCCGTAGCGTAAGCGGCACGAATACCTGCCTTACCCATAATAATACCGCCTGTTGGGAAATCAGGTCCCTGAACACATTCCATAATATCCTCAAGGCAAGCGTCGGGGTTATCAATGAGGAGATTTAAAGCGTCGATAACCTCGGCAAGATTATGCGGAGGAATATTCGTCGCCATACCAACAGCAATACCAACCGAGCCGTTTACCAGAAGATTAGGAAAACGTGAAGGAAGTACGGCAGGTTCTTTAAGACGGTCGTCATAGTTAGGAACGAAATCGACAGTATTCTTGTTGATATCGGTAAGCATATCAAGAGAAAGCTTAGCCATTTTAGCTTCTGTATAACGGTAAGCAGCAGCACCGTCGCCGTCAATAGAGCCGAAGTTACCGTGACCGTCAACAAGCGGATAACGCATAGAAAAGTCCTGTGCAAGACGAACAAGAGCGTCATAAACCGAAGCGTCACCGTGTGGATGATATCTACCAAGAACCGCACCTACTGTATCGGCACATTTTCTGTAAGCCTTATCCGGAGTAAGTCCGTTTTCGTGCAGGGTGTAAAGTATTCTTCTGTGAACAGGCTTCAATCCGTCACGGACATCAGGAAGAGCTCTCGAAACAATAACAGACATTGCGTATTGAAGCGAAGCATTTTCCATTTCGTTGACAATATCAACATGAAGCACCTTAGAATTATCCTTAAACAAGTCATTACCTCCTTAGGAATTATATCCTAATATAAAAAACGACAAAAATTTTTCAAAGGTTTGCCTTCTGCGGCTGCAAAGAGCAAACACGGTTTTAAATAATCACAAATATAATCAAGGTCATAAGTTTCAGACGCTTAATATAATTTTTATGATAATTATTCGTTAATTCCGATTTTTTTGCGGAAGATTTCAAGCTCATCATCTGAAAATCCGCTTTTCGGAACAACGTAAAACAGTTCTTTAAGCTGATATAGAATAAAGAATTTATCTTTTTCAACAATCTTTAACCTATCGTTGAAATAAAGCTTAGAGCTTTCAGCGACTTCATCGGGTTTATCACCGAAAAGCTCACGCTCATGGTCTGAATCAATATTATTTTCGTCCACTTCTTCGATTTCCTTGGGTGGAACAAGGGTAGAAATTTCGATATGCGACTCAAAAAGCTCAAGCTTGTATTTTTCATTTTCAATACCCCTTATACCCTCCATAAGACTACGTTTGATACGCTTAGGATTATACCAGTTAATTCCCGCAAACGCAAAGCAGACTACCATAAGAAGATATGCAATTGTATTATTCGGGTCTTTTAATGCGGAATAAACATAGACAAAACCGAGAGCAATAAAAATTCCCATTAATATATAATTACGGGGATTTACATATTTTTTCTGAAAATCGGTATAAGCCTCTCCGAAAATTTCATAGGGTATATTGTATTCTTTTTCGAGAAATTTTTCTTCCATTTTAACTCCTTAAATATCGAGATTTCTGGCGAATTTAGCATTTTTCTCAATAAATTCACGTCTTGGCTCAACCTTATCGCCCATAAGAATTGTAAACACCTCATCGGCACGCATAGCGTCCTCCATTTCGACCTTGATGATAGTACGTCTTTCGGGGTCCATAGTAGTTTCCCAAAGCTGTTCGGGGTCCATTTCACCAAGACCTTTATAACGCTGAACTTCAACCTTTGAGGTATTTCCGTCCTCATCGGCAAGCTGAGCTATATATTTATCTCTTTCCTCGTCAGAGAAAGCGTAGAAGAGCTTTTTACCTCTGCTTACTCTGAAAAGAGGAGGCTGTGCGATATAGATATGACCGTTTGAAATAAGCGGACGCATAAATCTGAAGAAGAAAGTAAGTAAAAGAGTTCTGATATGTGCACCGTCGACATCGGCATCCGCCATAATAATAACCTTGCCATAGCGAAGCTTTTCGATATCAAAATCCTCACCAATGCTTGTACCGAGTGCAGTTACGACAGGCAGAAGCTTTTCGTTATTATAGATACGGTCAATTCTTGCCTTTTCAACGTTGAGCATTTTTCCCCATAGTGATAAAATAGCCTGATAGCGTCTGTCACGTCCCATTTTTGCAGAACCGCCCGCAGAATCTCCCTCGACGATATAAATTTCGGTATAGCGGTTATCGCGTTCAGCGCAGTCAGCAAGCTTTTCGGGAAGAGGTGATTTACCGAATATAGCCTTATTTCGTTCATTTTCTCTTGCTTTTTTAGCAGCCTCTCTTGCTCTTAAAGCAGCCATACTCTTTTCGAAAATAAGCTTAGCAACATCAGGATTTTCGTCGAGATAATTCATAAGCTTTTCACTTACAAGCTTTTCGATAAACGGCTTTACTTCAGGATTTCCAAGACGTCCCTTAGTTTGTCCTTCAAACTCACATTCCGTAAGCTTTACAGAAATAATTGCTGTAAGACCTTCACGAACGTCATCACCCGTAAGCTTTTCACCGTCTTTAAGGAGTCCGAATTTTTTTCCGTACTCATTTATAACCTTTGTGAGAGCAGTTTTAAAGCCCTGTTCATGAGAACCGCCGTCGATAGTGTGGATATTATTCGCAAATGAGAGAATAACCTCGTTATAGCTGTCATTATACTGCATAGCAATTTCAGCAAACGAATCCTCATAAGTACCTGAAACATAAATAACCTTTTCGGTCATACTTTCAAGACCTCTTGTAGTATGAATATGCTCTACAAACTGACGTATACCGCCCTCATAATGAAGAACCTCTGATTTTATGTTATCAGCGTCACGCAAATCTGAGAATACGATTTTTATTCCCGCATTAAGAAAAGCCTGTTCACGCAGACGCTTTAAAAGAACCTCATAGTCATAAACGGTATCCTCAAAAATTTCTCCATCAGCCTTGAATTTAACTGAGGTACCTGTTTCTTTTGTATCACCGATAATTTTAAGCTGTTCGGAATAGTTACCTCTTTCAAAACGCTGGAAGTGAATATGCTCGCCGTCCTTTACGGTAAGCTCAAGCCATTCGGAAAGTGCGTTTACAACAGATGCACCTACACCGTGAAGACCACCTGAAACCTTATATCCGCCGCCGCCGAATTTTCCTCCTGCATGGAGAATAGTATAAACAACGGTTGCCGCTGAAATTTTTTCTTTTGGATGAATTCCTACAGGTATACCACGTCCGTTATCCGAAACCTCGATGATATCGCCTTCAAGAATATTTACGGTAATTTCGGTACAATAGCCTGCAAGAGCCTCATCGATGGAGTTGTCAACAATCTCATACACGAGGTGATGTAGTCCACGCGGACCTGTTGAGCCGATATACATACCTGGTCTTTTTCTGACCGCTTCAAGTCCCTCGAGGACTTGTATATCGTTTTCATCGTAATTGTTATTTTGCTGACTCATGAATTTACCTCCATTTATTCAGGTTGAATTTATTGTTAATCCAATTTAAAGGATTATTTTCTATATAATCGCATATTTCAAGGAATTCTCTTTCATTGCGGATTATTCTGTCGTAATA
>SVNL01000002.1:0-18142 GCA_015066925.1 Ruminococcus sp. | reverse complement strand
ATCAAAATATCAAAGTCTTTTTTTCAAGGTAGAAGCGGCAAGCTGTGAAATATAAATTTTCTCTATGCCGTTTTTAACGACGATAACAAAGCTTTTGGGCAAATCGTAGGTAGCATAGACGCATTTTTTCTCCTTTTCGGCACGTTCAAGAAGCTCCTTAGTAGCTTTACCGATAGTTGTATTTTCGATATCAAAAATACCGACGATATCGTTAATACAGACAGAGAATTCATTCCCCAGATGAAGATACATAATCGTCCTCCTCAGCAGCATTACCGTCACAAATGCGAAAAATTTTCCCCTTAATTTCGGGAAGAAGAGCAGACTCATTGCAGGTAGTAATAAAGACCTGCATATTTTTGATAATATCGAAAACCAGCTTTTGGCGATTTTCGTCCAGCTCACCCATAACGTCGTCAAGAAAAACGACAGGAGCCTCTTTACTCTGCTTGGAATAAATTTCAGCCTGAGCGAGCTTAATAACGAGTGCGGCACTTTTAATCTGACCTTGTGAGCCGAATTCCTTAGCATTGAAGCCATTAATTCTGATGATAATTTCATCTCTGCTCACACCTGTATGAGTATAGCCGAATTTAAGGTCATAGTCGATATTTTCGGATAATTTTTTATAATAAATTTCAGAAGCAGACGGATTAAAACCCTCTTTAAGAGTATCCTCAGAGAACACATTTGAGCGATAAACAAGCTCTAAAGCTTCATTTCCGCCTGTAATTTTAGAATACAGTCCTGCACAGATTTCCGAGAGCTTTTTAACGTAATCATAGCGCATAAATGAAACATAAGCGCCCTCAGCAGAAAGCTGTTTATCCCAAATTTCAAGCTCATTGCGCATACTTTTAAGAGAGATGACATTTTTCAGCACAGCATTTCGCTGATTAAGAAGCAGATTATGCTTATTAATGTGAGTGAGAGCAGATGGATAAAGCTGAGCAAAAGCCATATCAATAAAGCTTCTTCTTTTTTCGGGAGAGCCTTTGATGATATCGACGTCATCGGGAGTAAAAACGATGCATTTAAATACATCGAAAAGCGAACCTGTACCTTTAACCTTAACCTCATTGAGAAAAATACTTCTGCCATTCTGAGATTTAACGAGGTCATACTCAATTTTCTGAGTACGTACAGAATCCCTGAATTTAAGCTTCACTCTCATAGACCTGCCGTTATGAGCGATAAAATCCTTTTCTTTAGAGCCTCTGAAGCTTTTACAGCCTGTTAAAATCCACATAGCTTCGAGCAGATTTGTTTTTCCCTGAGCATTTTTTCCGATGATGATATTATATTTTTCATTGGGTTTCAAATGAATTTTTCCGAGATTTTTAAAGCCCTCAACACGAACAGAGGTAATAATCACAATACAATTACCTCGAATTCATCAACAGCGACAACATCGCCGCTTCTGATTTTTTTGCCGCGCATAGTGCAAACCTCACCATTAACGGAAACGTCGCCATTCTGAACAAGCTCCTTAGCGGCTCCGCCTGTATCTACAAGGCCTGAAAATTTGAGTAATGAATCGAGCTTAATGAACTCGGTAGTAATATTGACTTCGATTTTTTTCATAATTCACACTCCTTTTCACTATACAACAATGCAAAAAATAGTAATTATTTAAGCTGAATAGGCATCAGCAGGAATATATAGCTTTCGCTTTCGAGAGGAACAATTTTAATAACCTTCATACAGCCATTGAGCTGAATTTTGATTTTATCTCCATCAGCAGCTCTTAAAGCTTCGAGAGCGTATCTGTTATTGAAGCCGATAGTAACAGCCTCACCCGAAATATCAGCCTTAAAGGAATCGTTAATTTTACCGATAGCAGTTTTACAGCTGATTTTAACCTCACCGTTTTCGAAGGTACATCTTACAGGAGCTCTGTTCTTATCGTTAAGAAGCAGAGAGCATCTTTCCATACAGTTGAGGAAATCACGCTTATTAGCGATAATTTCGGTTTTATAGCCATCAGGAATACTGTTCTTATAGTTATGGAACTCACCTTCAAGCAGACGAGAAATAACAAGAAAACCGTTAATATCAAAGATAATGTGCTTGTTATTTGTGTAGATAAAGCAGGTTTTATCACCTGAATCGTCCTTAATAAGACCTGAAACCTCAGAGAGTGCTTTTTTAGGAACAACAAAGTGATAATAATCCTGACAATCAGTATTTTCGGTACGTATAGCGAGTCTGAAGCCGTCGATAGCGACAACTCTGAATATACCGTTTTCGATTTCGAAAAGCTCACCTGTAAGAACAGGCTTATTTTCGCTTGTAGAAGCAGCATAGCTTGTCTGATTAATCATAGATTTAAGCAAATCCTGTCTGATTTCGATATTTTTACCGAGGTCAACAACAGGAAGCTCGGGGTATTCTTCAGCAGACATAGCCGAAATACTGCACTGAGTATTACTGCTTGAAATATTCATCTGTAAATTTTCATCTATTTCAAAGAGGATATTTTCACCTGCCATACGGCGAGAAAACTCACTGAAAAGACGAGAATTGACAACCCATTCACCGCTGTCCTCAGAAACTACGGGAATAGTTGTACGTATACCGATTTCGAGGTCATAGCCTGTAAGCTCAAGCTTATTAGGCATAAGCTTGATTTTTATACCTTCAAGAGCAGTAATGGTTGATTTTTGTGATACAGCCTTTGAAACGCTTGAAATAGCTTCACAAAGTGACTGTCTTTGGCAAGAAAATTTCATTTTGACTCCTTTTCAATTTATCTGTATATATTTTCGATAAATTGCATGAATAATGTATGGTAATATTAAGTATTAAAAGCTTAAAGAGAAAATAATCCAAAATAAAGATTATAACGAAGATAGAAATTCTCAGACAATTTAAGCGGAAAGAATTTTTTAACAATACTGTCAGCAGAAGTGAAGATAATAAAACAAAGATAAGTAAAGATAAGATAAAGATATAATAGTTGTAGTAGTAGAGAGTGTGGATATGTTAAAAACTATAAATTATTGCGTAATAACGAGGAAAGAATATCAACCTTAAAATGTTTAAAAATATTGGAAAAGTTTAAAGCTGAAAACGGGTGTTCAGAGTGTTAGAAAATGTTAAGTTGAAAACTAAAGATTTGGGAAAAAATTGTTGAAAGAAAAAAGTAGGTTGTTAAACTTTTCACATGGTGTTAAATCAGAAATCTGATGAAAAGTTGAAAATAACAATGCGAATCAAAGAGCAGTAAAAAATTTCCTCGGAAAAAAAACGGAAAACGATTTCCACACACTTTTCAACACTATGTTTAAAACTTGGTTGAAAACGGTTATGAAGTGTTGAAAGTATAGTGTAAAATAATTCTGCTGATAAAAAATCGGAAGAATTTTAAAAATTAAACCTTACTTTTATCCTTGATATTTTTAATGATATCGGATACGAGATTATTAAGGTTAGAATCCTTTTTAATGCTGTTTGCCACGTTATTTACGGCATAAACGATAGTAGAATGGTCACGTCCGCCGAATTCCGTACCGATAGAAGCAAGAGGCATCTGAGTAATTTCTCTTACGACATAGATAGCGACCTTACGTGCATTTGAAATCTGTGAAGAACGCTTGTTGGAGCGAATATCCTCAGGAGAAACACCGTAAACAGTAGAAACCTCAGCAATAATTTTTTCAACAGTAATCGGAATAGGCTGATCGTCGGTAAGGATATCCCTGATAACGCTCTGAGCCATAGAAATTGACGGAGGACTTCCTGCAAGATGCTTGAGAGCTTTAAGCTTTTTAACAGCACCCTCGAGCTGACGGATATTTGATTTAAGGCGGTTAGCGATAAATTCAGCAACCTCGCTTGGAATATTAAGGTCAAGAAGCTCAGCCTTACGTCTGATGATAGCAATTCTTGTTTCGAAATCAGGAGCAGAAATATCAGCGATAAGACCGCCCTCAAAACGAGTTCTCAGACGTTCTTCAAGAGTAACAAGCTCCTTTGGAGGCTTATCGGAAGTAATAACAATCTGTTTACCCTCTGAATGGAGCTTATAGAAGGTGTGGAAAAACTCCTCCTGCATTCTTTCCTTATGAGCAAAGAACTGGATATCGTCGATAAGGAGAATATCAGCGTTTCTGTATTTTTCGTGGAAATCGTTGATACCCTTATTGTTGATAGCATTGATGAGTTCGCTTCCGAAAACCTCACTTGTAACATAAACAATGTTTTCGTCGGGATTATTTTTTCTGATTTCATTAGCGATAGCAGTAATGAGATGAGTTTTACCCAGACCGGAAGGGCCGTAAATGAAAAGAGGATTATAATCGCTGGAGCTTTTTTTAGCTACAGCCTTACAAGCGGCAAGAGCGAATTCATTAGACCTGCCCTCGATAAAGGTATCGAAGGTATAGTCGTATTCAGCGAATTCGTAGCTTTTTTCGAGTTCAGCGTGTTTTTCCTCGAGCTCGTCGTATGTAAGAATTTTAACATCGGCGAGATTGCTTACGACATTAATGGTGATATTGACATCAAAGCCGAGGATAGAATTAAAGGCTTCTTTAAGCACATCCTCGTAGTTATTAGAGATAATAGTTTTCTGAAATTCGGACTGAACCTTAAAAACGGCATTCTGACCGCTAAGCTCAACAGGCTCAAGAGAGCCGATCCATGTTTTAAGAGGGACTTCGCCGACCTTACCTGATTCGATACAAAATCTTTTTACTTCCTCAAAAACTTCGGAAAAGGAATTCATAAAATTTTAACCTCCTGAAAAAGATATATAAATGGCTGTGGAAAAAACAGCCTAAGAAAAATAAATATTCTGACAATTACACTTATTATAACATAATACATTATAAAAAGCAATAGGTTTTCAACATTAAAAGCTTCTGCGGCAAAAAATTTGTTGAAAATTATAAAATATATTTTAATCAAATACCGTCAAAAAGACGATAAAAATAAAAACAGAAAAAATTTTTCAATAAGTACTTGACATTAGACGGAAATTAAGTTATAATCATATAGTGCAAAAGCGTGTTTTTGTGTAGAAACCGCTTTTATGGTTTTGTTATATTAATGCAAATAAGCCTTATCGGCATATAAATGTTTGCGAAGAGAGGAGGACATAGCGTTATGAAAAGAACTTATCAGCCTAAGAAGCTTCACAGAAAAAAGGAGCATGGCTTTATGAAAAGAATGGCTACTAAGAACGGAAGAAAGGTTTTAGCTCGTAGGAGAGCAAAGGGCAGAGCAAAATTAACCTACTGATGAGCCGGACCACAAATGTTTTTTGTGGTCTTTTTTGTTATTTTGTTATTTGTAGGTCCTGAATTTTTTCTGTCTTTTATATGATTATTGCCGTGTCTTTAATTGCTTTGAATACGGCAGATCTAAAATTATTGTTATGCTTTATACTGAAATTTTAAACGATAACAGGGATTTTCTGTTTCTTTACAAAAAAGGTAAATTTATTGCAGGTAAATACGCTGTCGTGTATTTCAGAAAAAATAGATTTTCCTTCAACAGATTAGGTATTACCGCAGGTAAAAAAGTAGGAAATGCCGTTTTCCGTAACAGAGCTAAACGTATTATCCGTCAGGCATACAGAGAAAATGAACTCGCCTTGCCTATCGGTGTGGATATGGTTATTGTCGCAAGAACCGCTATATGCGGTATTAAATCAGATGTGCTCAGCAATTGGCTGAAAAAAACTGTGATAAGAGAAATGAATAAATCCCTCTCGGATAAAAATTGAGTGATTTTTTTCTATGAAATATATCTTTATTCTTCCGATAATGTTTTACAGAAAGGTTATATCTCCGCTTTTTCCCGCAAAATGTAAGTATATCCCCTCATGCAGTACCTACGCTCTCGAGGCGTTCAGAAAATTCGGTGCGGTAAGAGGACTCATACTTACAGTCTACAGGCTTTTAAGATGTAACCCCTGGTCACTCGGCGGCTTCGACCCCGTTCCTGAAAAGTTTAGCCTGAAAATATTCAAGCATCATTAGCATTTATATTGTTTTTTGCATAATTTATACGGCGCTTTTTTCGCCATTTCAATGAAAGAGGTTTTTTATTTTGAGTTGGTTATATGAAATATTCGGTATTCCATTCGGCTATCTGATGATGTGGATTTATGACCTTGTCCAGAACTACGGTGTGGCTATTATACTCTTCACACTCGTAACAAAGCTTATTCTGCTTCCTGTTAACTATAAAACACAGAAAAATGCGGCAAGAATGCAGCTTCTTAATCCTGAACTGGCTAAAATCAGAAAGAGCTATAAGGATAATCCGCAGAAAATGCAGGAGGAACAAATGAAGCTTTATCAGCGTGAGGGCGTAAACCCGATGGGTTCATGTCTGCCGGCTGTAATTCAGATGGTTCTGCTTTTCGGTGTGCTCGATGTTGTGTATAAGCCGCTTACTCACATTATCAGATTCAGCGATAAAACTATCGCAGGCGCAAGAACTATTGCCTCTGAAATCGGAAAGATTACCATTAAGGAAAGCGACCTGAGAAATGAGCTTAGTATCCTCAATATCTTCAACGATAATAAGTCAGGCTTTACCTCTGTCGGTGAACAGTTCAGCGAAAAGGTTTCGGAATTCTATGAGAACTTCTCTATTTTCGGTATAAATCTCGGAGCTATTCCGTCAGTTCCCGAGTCATGGTCTGATATGGGACAGGTTGGACTCTTCCTCGTTCCTATTTTTGCAGGTCTTTCACAGCTTGTATATACTCTTTACAGCCAGATTCATCAGAAGAAGAAAAATCCTGATATGCCAAATATGGGCTGTATGAATGTAATGCTATATCTTATGCCGCTTCTTTCGGTATTCTTTGCATTCCAGGTTGCAGCAGGTGTAGGCTTCTACTGGATTTTCTCATCTATTTTCTCATTTGCAATAACAGTACTCCTCAACCACTATTTCAGCGATAAGCGTATTGCGGCTATTGTAGAAAAGGAAAGAGAAAAGGCTAAAAAATATGCCGAGGTTAACGGCGGTAAAAAAACGTTTATGCAGAAAATGCTCGAACAGCAGCAGGCTGCTATGGAAGAACAGAAAAAACAGCAGACATTATATAAAGAAAATGGCGAAAAAATGTCACGCTCAGAAGCAAATGCTTATAACCGCCAGCTTTTGAATGAAGCAAGAAAACGTATGGCAGAAAAGTATGGCGATGATTATAATGATGAATAATTTATAAAAATTATCCCTCCCAGCTCTGTAGTCGCCGGAGCAACCCGAAATTTTATATTGCGACAGATTGGAGATTGAATTTGTATGACTGAAATTTTTATCGGAAAAAATATCGACGAAGCAAAAAGAAATGCCTGCGCTAAATTCGGCGCACCAATTGATAAGATTAAATTCGAAATTATCGACGAGGGTAAAAAGGGTTTTCTCGGTATAGGTAAAACCGACGCTAAAGTAAAAGCAACTTATACCCCTGTTAAGACTGATGAAAAGGCAGAAAAGACCTCTGCAAACGAAAAGAAGAACGTTGCTACTTTAATCGAAAAAATCGTTGACGGTCCTGTTGAAGAAAAGGCTAAGGCTGCTAAAACAGAGGAAAAGGCTGCTGCTGAAGAAACAAAGCCTGCTGCTGAAATAAGCGAGGAAATCGCTTCAGAAGCCGATGTTATTGAAGAGGCTAAGCCTGACGAAATTACAGATGAAGAAGAAGAATATTCACTCGATAACTTTACTCTGATAGAAAATGACGCAGACCTCAATCCAAAGGCTAAAATTGCCGTTGACTACATAGAAAGCGTCCTCTCAGCTATGGACGTAAACGCTAAATTCAAGATTTATCAGAACGAAAAGGGTGCTGTTATTGATATCGACAGCGACTCTAACGGTACTATAATCGGCAGACGCGGTGATACTCTTGACGCAATTCAGTATCTTTCATCAATGATTGCAAATAAGGGCGACAGAGAATATTTCAGAATTACTATCGACTGCTTCGGTTACAGAGAAAAGAGAAAGGCTACATTAAAACAGCTTGCTGAAAAGGTAGCAAAATCTGTACTCAGAACAGGTCGCTCACAGCCGCTTGAGCCAATGAATCCATATGAGAGAAGAGTTATTCACTCAGCAATTTCAAAAATCGAGGGCGTAGCTTCACGCTCAGTTGGTGATGAGCCATACAGAAAAATCATTATCTCCTCCGAGCTTGGCAACAAACGTAATGACAGACGCAGAGGCGGCGGAAGAAATGTTAACAGAAACGGCGGCAGAAAGAATTTTGAGCCACGTGAATCAAAGCAGATTGACCTCTCAACAAGCTTCGAAAAGGACTATAAGCGTCCGAAGCCTGAGGATAACATAGAGGGCGGTCTTTACGGAAAAATTGAATTCTGATATACAAAGCTTGTGCGGAGTATGAAAATATAATCGCCTTGACCTGTGCATAAGTACGGGCAGGGCGATTTTTTAAAGGAGAAAAAAATGTCGGCAATAGCAGCAATTTCAACTCCCAATGCCCCCGGCGGCATTGCGGTAATAAGAATTTCGGGCGATACGGCTTTTGAGGTTGCAGACGCAGTTTTTCGCTCAGTAAACGGAAAAAAAGCATGTGAAATGTCAGGCTATACCTGTGCATACGGCTTTGCTTATGACGGTGACGAGCGTATTGATGACTGCATTTTAACCGTTTTCAGAGCACCAAACAGCTATACAGGTGAAAATGTAGCGGAAATCTCCTGTCACGGAGGATTATACGTCACAAAACGTATATTAAGAACAGTATTGGAAAACGGTGCTGAAACAGCCTCAGCAGGTGAGTTCACAAAGCGAGCATTTATAAACGGAAAAATTGACCTCACCCAAGCCGAAGCGGTTATGGATATAATTTCCGCAAAGGGCGAAAAAGAGCTTAAAATGGCGGAAATACTTCGTGAGGGTGCGGCATTCAAGAAGTCGCAGTCCACAAAAGAAAAGCTGATAAAGGTTCTCGGTGACCTTGCGGCGTGGGCGGATTATCCCGAGGATGACATTCCCGAGGTTGAGCCTGAAGCGCTGAAAAACAGCCTTTACGAAATCCGTTCCGAGCTTGCGGAGCTTATAAAAGGCTACGACTACGGAAGAATTTTGCGTGACGGTATTGATACCGTTATTATAGGACGTCCAAACGTCGGTAAATCGACACTTTTCAACTGTCTTAGCGGATGTGAAAGAAGTATCGTAACTGATATTGCAGGTACAACTCGTGATGTAATCGAGGAATCGGTGAAAATCGGTGACCTGATGCTACGCCTTTCGGATACAGCGGGTATTCGTGAAACCGATGACATTATCGAAGGAATTGGCGTTGATATTGCCTACAAACGTCTTGATGAGGCGGAACTTATAATTGCTGTTTTTGATGGAAGCTGTCCTCTGGAGAAGGACGATTTGGCTCTCCTTGAACGTCTTAGCGGAAAGCGTGCGATTGTTGTAATAAACAAATCAGATGTAAGCCGCAAGATAGATTTCGACCGCATAAATGAATTAAATATACAGCCTGTATATATTTCCGCAAAGGAAAATTCAGGAATTGACGAAATACATACAGCAATTGAAAATCTTTTTGAAGCATCGGAAATCAACTTTGAGAGTCCACTTGCCGCAAATGAAAGACAGAAGAGATGTATTGACCTCTCGCTACAAAATATAGACGAGGCGATTTCTGCCATAGACAGCGGAATTATGCTTGACGCAGTAACAGTTTTACTTGACGAAGCAGTACAATATATACTCGAGCTTACGGGTGAAAAAGCAACCGAAGCTGTTGTTGACGAGGTATTCTCACGTTTCTGTGTGGGAAAATAATGTTCCATGTGGAACAATTTTAAAATTTTGGAGTGAAATTTATGTCATATAAAATGGGCAGCTTTGATGTAGCTGTTATCGGGGCAGGCCATGCAGGCGTAGAAGCCGCACTTGCAAGTGCAAGACTTGGTTGCAAAACGGTTTTGTTCACAATTTCTCTTGACCAGATAGCAAATTTGCCCTGTAATCCGTCAATTGGCGGAACAGCAAAAGGGCATCTTGTACGTGAAATAGACGCATTAGGCGGCGAAATGGGCAAGGCGGCTGATAAATGTTTTATCCAGAGCCGTATGCTAAATCGTGGAAAAGGTCCTGCTGTTCATAGTCTGAGGGTGCAGGCGGATAGGGTTCTTTACCATAATTATATGAAAAAGGTCTGCGAAAATCAGGAAAATCTCTGTGTGAAACAGGCTGAAGTTGCTGATTTGATGATTGAGGACGGAAAAATTGTCGGACTTCATACAAGCCTCGGTGCAGAATATGAGGTGAAAGCGGCAATAATTGCTACGGGAACATATCTCAAAGGAAAAATTCACATCGGCGAAGTATCATTCGAAAGTGGACCTGATTCCGCACTTCCAAGCAAATATTTGTCGAAGAGTCTTACTGATTCGGGGATTACTATTCGAAGATTTAAAACGGGTACCCCGTGCCGTGTGCATCGTAGAAGCATCAATTTTGACGTTATGGAAATACAAAACGGCGACGACGAAATTGTACCATTTTCATTCGAATCTGATGTAAATGATATGGAAAATAAAGTAAGCTGTTACGTCGCATATACTAATAGTAATACACACGAAATCATTAAAAGTAATCTCCACAGATCACCTCTTTACGCAGGTAGAATAGAGGGTGTGGGACCACGCTACTGTCCGTCTATCGAGGACAAAATCGTAAGATTTTCTGATAAACCACGTCATCAGTTATTCGTGGAACCAATGGGACTTGAAACCGATGAGTTCTATTTGCAGGGAATGTCGTCATCACTCCCCGAGGACGTTCAGCTTGCATTTTTGCGTTCAATCGAGGGACTTGAAAATGTTGAAATAATGCGTCCGGCATATGCAATTGAGTATGACTGTTGCGATCCGACTGAGCTTTTGTCAACTCTTGAATTCAAATCCGTCAGCGGACTTTATGGTGCAGGTCAGTTCAACGGCAGCTCGGGTTATGAAGAGGCTGCGGCTCAGGGCTTGGTTGCAGGAATAAATTCGGCTCTCAAAATTCAAGGAAAAGAGCAGCTGATTTTGGACAGAGCCTCGTCATATATTGGAACGCTCATTGATGACCTTGTAACGAAGGGGTGTTCGGACCCATATAGAATGATGACATCACGAAGCGAATATCGACTTATTTTGCGTCAGGACAACGCCGATCAGCGACTTACTCCAATCGGATACGAGCTTGGACTGATTTCACAAGAACGTTACGATAAATTGACCGCAAAAATTGAGGAGATAAAAACCGAAATAAAACGTGTTCAAAAGCTGAATATAGCACCATCCGATGAATTGAACGAATTTTTAGAAAAAAATGGTACAGCACCGCTTTCAACAGGATGTAAGCTTGCTGATTTAATTCGACGTCCACAGCTTGGATATGACGTATTATCGCCATTTGATATACAACGACCAAAGCTTTCAGCAGAAGTTTGCGAACAGGTAGAGCTTACAATAAAATATGAGGGATACATTTCGAAGCAGCTTTCGCAAATAGAGCAAATGCGAAAGCTTGAGGAAAAGAAACTACCGAAAAATACGGATTATAGCCAAATCCGAGGATTAAGACTTGAGGCGGCAGAAAAGCTAAACATTGTAAAACCACTCTCAATTGGACAGGCTTCACGTATTTCAGGAGTTTCGCCTGCTGATGTTTCGTTGCTAATGGTGTGGCTAGAGCAACAGAAAGGAGCAAAAAATGCTACCTGATTTTGAATTTTCATATGACCTCTTCAAAAAGTATGGACTTGAATTGACATCAGAAGTGTATAATAAACTGGATATTTACGCTGAATTTCTTGTTGCTTATAACGAAAATGTTAATCTTACCGCTATTACAGATGGAAAAGAAATACTGATTAAACATTTTTTAGACAGCATTTTAATCTGCAAATATTGTGATATAAAAAATGAGTCGACTATAATTGATGTAGGTACAGGTGCAGGATTTCCGTCCGTTCCACTAAAGATATACCGTCCTGATCTGAAAATTACATTGCTTGATAGCTTGAATAAGCGTATAATTTTCTTAGAGGAGCTGTGTGAAAAGCTTAGTATAGATGCAGAATTTTTCCACAGTCGTGCAGAAGAATGTGGAAAAAATTGCGATTTAAGAGAGCAATTTGATATAGCAACCGCAAGAGCTGTTGCAAATCTGGGGCTTCTTAGTGAATACTGCATGCCATTTGTTAAAGTTGACGGAAAATTTATCTCGATGAAAGGTCCGAATGAAGATATAAAGCTTGGTGAAAATGCCGTAAAAACTCTTGGAGGACGTATTTGCGAGGATATCACATATGCGCTTGAGGGTGATAAGCGTCGCATAGTAGTTGTAGAAAAAATATCGCAAACTCCGACAAAATACCCTCGCAATAGCGCTCAGATAAAGAAAAAATCGCTTTGAAAATGTTGAAAAAAGTAATAAAAAACGCTGATTTAACGAAAATCAGCGTTTTTTTTGTGTAGATATTATTTCCGACTGATGTTAAAATAAATATGGCAGAAAAATTTGCCGTGAAAGGAGAGTATAAAATGTCTGGATTTTTAAATTTCACAAAGCAGGTTAACAAGGTGATTGAGGTTGAAATCACGTCGATTTTGCCTAATCCAAACCAGCCGAGAACCGAATTTGAAACCTCGGATATCCGAACATTAGCTGAATCAATTGCACAAAATGGAATTTTGCAGCCTATTTCTGTACGAAAAAAGGGTGATAAATATGAAATAATTGCAGGGGAAAGACGTCTTAGAGCCGCAAAAATGTGTGGATTACGATTTGTTCCATGTATTGTTCACGAAATCAGTGACAGAAACTCCGCAATTCTTGCTCTTGTTGAAAATATACAAAGACAAGATTTGTCATTCTTTGACGAGGCAGTTGCAATTGAAAAACTTATATCATATTACGGTATGACACAGGAAGACGCCGCTTCAAAGCTTGGAAAAGCTCAAAGTACGATTGCAAATAAGCTTCGTTTATTGCGATTATCAAAAGAAGAGCGTGAGCTTATTGTCCAATTTAATCTGACGGAACGTCATGCACGTACACTTTTAAGGCTTGGAAGTCCTCAGGAGCGTATAAATATCCTTGAAAAAGTTGTGAAAAACAATTTGAATGTCGAACGTACAGAGCGTCTTGTTGATGAATACATAGGCAACGAAAAGATTAAAAAGAGCTATAAAAAGCGTTCAAAAGTTTTTAGTAACGTCCGAATTTTTGTAAATACGATAAATAGGGCTGTTGAAACTATGCAATCTGCCGGAATAGCAGCCGATTCCAAAAAAATTCAGAACGAGGAATACATCGAATATCGTGTGAGAATTCCGATTACAAATACTCAATAAATTCAAATTGTTCCACATGGAACATTTTATAATCATGAAAGTTATTTGAAAAATCCACCCATTATCGGAACGGCAATGCTTAGTGCAAGGGATGAAAAAATCTGGTGTGTATTGAGTGGAACTGTTTCGAAAACGACCTGTAATTGCGGAAAAGTGACTGCCGCAATTAATATTGCGAGGGAGATTACTGCCGCACCGACGAGCTTCATGTTGGAAAAAATATTGATTTTAAGCAGAGAATTTTCCTCAGATTTACACTCAAAAACGTGAATTAATTGTGAAACAACGAGTGTGATGAGTGCGCAGGTGCGTCCTTGTTCAATGGTTCCGCCGAAGTGGAGCGCGAGTGAAAATGAGGCGAGAGATGAAATGCCGATGAAAATTCCTCTGAAAATTATTTTTGTCATTAGTCCGCCTGAAAAAAAGCCTTCTGTAGATTTTCGTGGTGGTTTCGTCATCAAATTCGCCTCGGGAGGCTCCATTCCAAGCGCAATTGCGGGTAAACCGTCGGTTACGAGATTGACCAGAAGTAGCTGAACGGGCAGGAGGACGATTGGCATTCCCATGAGTATGCCCAAAAACATTGTCAGCACCTCTCCGATGTTGCATGAAAGTAGGTATCTGACGAATTTTCGTATGTTTGAGTACACGCATCGTCCCTGTTCAACAGCATTTACAAGTGTTCCGAAATTGTCGTCAAGGAGAACAACGTCAGCGGCTTGCTTCGTGACGTCAGTACCTGTTACTCCCATTGCGACGCCGACATCGGCTTCTTTTATCGCAGGAGCATCGTTCACACCGTCGCCCGTCATTGTAACGATTTCACCTTTTCGCTGAAAACTTTTTACAATTCGCAATTTATGTGAAGGCTCTACACGGGCAAAAACGCTGTAGTTGTTGATGGTTTTGTCAAGGTCAGTATCGGAGATTTTGTCGAGTTCTTCTCCTGTCATAGCCAATTTTCCCTTGAGTAGTCCTGATTTTTTTGCAACTGCAACTGCTGTATTTTTGTGGTCACCCGTAATCATAACTGTCTTAACAGACGCAGATGCACATTTTTTAATCGCAATTTTTGCTTCTTCTCTCGGAGGGTCAATCATTCCAACAAGACCTAAAAATACCTGTTCTTCACTGTTTTTAACGTTGTCGGAGATGTAATACGAGAGTGCAAGGACGCGCAAAGCCTTATCCGACATTTTAATTACCTCAGCTTCAATCCTCCGTTTAACACTCAGTGTCATTGGAAGAATTTCGCCATTTGTGCCGATATATCGAGAACAAAGTGGAAGAATTACCTCCGCCGCACCCTTATACCAGCATCTATTTTCTGTTTTAGAAGCCGTCAGAACTGCCATATAGCGAATTTCGCTGTCAAATGGCAGTTCTGATTTTTTATGCCATACATTATTTAGTTTCGAATATGTAATGCCGACCTTTGCCGCACATACCAGAAGAGCAATTTCTGTGGAGTCGCCTGAAACGTCCCATTCCTTTTCAGATTTTCCTGTAAATTTTTTTTCGTTTTTAAGGCTGATTGAAGCATTATTACAAAGCACACCGCATTGAAGCAACTCACTTAAAGCCCTATTTTTCGTGATATTTACCGTCGTTTCGGACTCTCCCTTGCAGATTTTGCCGTCAATACGATATCCCATACCGCTTACATTATAAGTATAGTCGTAGGTGTAAATCTCGGTTACGGTCATTTTATTTTCGGTAATTGTACCTGTTTTGTCGGAGCAGATAACAGACGTGCAGCCGAGAGTTTCAACGCTATGTAGCTTATTTGCGAGAGCTTTTTGCTTCATCATTCTGCTTACGGCGAGTGCAAGAGCTATAGTTACGGTGGCAGGCAACCCCTCAGGAATTGCGGCGATAGCGATTGTAATTCCCGTCATTAGCATGGTAAAAACGTCCTCACCACGCAAAACACCTGCACCGAAAACGAGAAAACAAACCGCCACGCATATGATTGCAACGACCTTTCCAAGCTCAGCAAGTCGCTTCTGAAGGGGAGTCAGCTTGCGGTCGATGTCGTCAAGCATAGTGGAAATCTGTCCCATTTGAGTTGAAGTTCCTGTGGCGATAACCATTGCTGTGCAGTTTCCTTTGGTGACAGATGTTCCGCAATAAATGATAT
This sequence comes from Ruminococcus sp., assembly GCA_015066925.1. Lineage (GTDB taxonomy): Bacteria > Bacillota > Clostridia > Oscillospirales > Ruminococcaceae > Ruminococcus. The sequence continues at coordinate 2,635 of SVNL01000002.1, read as the reverse complement.
TTTTTTTATTGAGAGAGTTGTCGAAATCTGATTTAAGTCCCGTAATTTTCTCAACGGACTCAGATTCACCCGTCAGCATGGACTCATCCGTGAAAAGTCCCGCACTTTTGAGCAAAACGCAGTCGGCAGGAACTCTGTCACCTGCCTCAAGCTCGATGACATCCTCTGTAACGAGTTTTCTCGCAGGAATTACAGTAAGCTTGTCGTTTCGGTAGCACTTAGCCGTCGGGGCAGTCATTGATTTCAAGGCTTCGAGTGTTTTCTCCGTTCTGAATTCCTGAACGAAGCCGAGAATTGCATTCAGCAGTACGATAAGAATAATTGTGATAGCGTCGGTAATTTCGCCTAATATAGCCGAAATCACGGTTGCCGCAAGTAAAATCATAACCATAACGTCACGAAACTGGCTGAAGAAAATCATTGCGGCACTTATTTTTTTTCCTTCAGCAAGAACATTTTCGCCTTGTTTTTTTAGACGTTCAGCGGCTTGTTTTTCAGTAAGACCCATAAACACACTCCTTTTTCAACACGCAGGTAAGGCGATGTTGAAAGTCCGATAAAATTAATAAAACTATAATACTATGATTTTTTCCCCTAAAACCGATAATATAGTCCTTTCACAACAATAATATGAAAAATTCGGACGGAATATTCATTGTAATTCAACACAGTTGTTAACACAATGTTGAAAAGTGTGTTTAAAGATTGTTCCATGTGGAACATTATAGCAAAAGCGGCTGTGGAAAAAAACGACAGCCGCTTTAAAAATCTTATTGAATTCCCAAGCCAAAGCTTATGGAAAGAGCAGTATTCACCCTGTTCATTGAGTTCAAATCAAGCTCACCCATACGGTCCTTGAGACGTTTTTTGTCAATAGTACGAATTTGTTCAAGAAGAATGATACTATCCTTAGAAAGTCCGCATTTTTCTCCTGAAACCTCAATATGAGTAGGCAGCTTAGACTTGTCGCGCTGACTTGTAATAGCAGCGGCAATTACAGTTGGACTGTGCTTGTTTCCCACATCATTCTGGACAATAAGTACAGGTCTGAGCCCACCCTGTTCAGAGCCTACAACAGGACTTAAATCAGCGTAATAAATTTCTCCTCTTTTAACTGACATAATATTTGACTCCTAATTTGAAATTTGCAATTGCAATTATATTATTACCACAATGAGAGATTTTAAACGTCAATAATATTATATGCCGCAAAAATTTTTTTGTCAGTTTGAATGAATAATCGAGTAAAAAATGAGAAAAATTTAATGTGAAAAATCAGTTTTAACATCATTTTCAACAGTCTGTTGAAAATAGAACAACTGTACTATTATAATATACGAAAAACGACGTAATATAGGGGTTTAATTAAATTGAGAATTCAACAGAAAGTTGAAGAAATATATGTATTTTTGAGTAAAAATGAGTGTAAAAGTTAAAGAGAAATCAGAATAAAACAGGAGATAAAAAATGCCGGAAAAAATAGAAACAGGAGTGTTCAAAACGACTCACCAGCCGTCGATAATAAGCTCTGCGGCAATAGTGGGCGGAAAAGAGGGCAAAGGACCACTCGGACAATATTTCGACAAAGTAGTAGAGGACAGCCACTTCGGACAAAAAACGTGGGAAAAAGCAGAGAGCAAATTTCAGCTTGAGGCAGTTTCAACAGCAATCCGAAAAGCAGGAATAACCAAGGAACAGCTTGATGTGATATTTTCGGGCGACCTTATAAACCAGTGTATCGGCTCTGCATACGGACTTCGAGAGCTTGAAATACCCTTTATGGGACTTTACGGAGCGTGCTCCACAATGGCGGAGGGACTTCTGATGTCGGCTGTTTATACAGATTCAGGAGTAGCCGAGCGAGCCGTAGCAGTAACGTCATCACACTTTTCAACAGCAGAACGCCAGTTCAGATATCCTCTATCATATGGCGGACAGCGTACACCAACATCACAATGGACGTGTACAGGCTCAGGAGCAGTTGTCGTTGATATAAACGGAAAAGGACCGAGAATTGCAGGTGGCTGTATAGGAAAAATAGCTGATATGGGCATAAACGACATAAATAATATGGGTGCGGCAATGGCACCTGCGGCGGCAGAAACGATAAGACGCTATCTCAGCGCTGTGGAGGCAAATCCGTCCGATTTTGACTATATAGTAACGGGTGATTTGGGAATTACAGGAAGCGAGCTTCTGATAGAGCTTCTAGAAAATCAGGGAATAATGATAAACGACAGACACCGTGATTGTGGAGCAATGATATTCGACGCAGAAAAGCAGGATACTCATGCAGGAGGCTCCGGCTGTGGATGCAGTGCAAGCGTGTTATGTGGATATTTTCTACCAAAGCTTAAAAGCGGAGAAATAAAGCGAATACTTTTTGCGGCAACAGGAGCACTAATGTCACCAATGGCGTGTCAGCAGGGCGAAACAATACCGTCAATCTCACATCTTGTAGAAATAAGGGGGGATATCTGATGATAGTTGAAATTCTCAAGGCATTTTTTGTCGGAGGAATTATCTGCTCAATAGGACAGCTTCTGATAGATTACACGAAGCTAACACCTGCAAGAATTCTGACAGGATTTGTCGTTGCGGGAGTAATTCTCTCAGGATTAGGGCTGTATAAGCC
>SVNL01000041.1 GCA_015066925.1 Ruminococcus sp. | reverse complement strand
ATAGGGCAAAACAAAGTGCAAGAAAATTTATCAATTCCATTATCTTTTCTTGCACTTTGCCAACTTAAAATTGGCTTTAAAATGCTATATTAAGCCAATTTTAAGTTGTTGAGCAGACATTAATTAAACTGGCAACACCCAAATTACGTCAAATAAATTCAGGAGGTTATTAAAATGCTTACACATAACGGAACAAATAAAATTGAAACAGAAAGATTGATTCTTCGCAGATTTGAATACACCGATGATACAGCTATGCTTAAATATTGGGTTGCAGACGAGAAAATACAATCGCTGTATTCTGAACCTGTATATACAACAAAAGAAGCAGTAAAAGAATTACTCGATAAATACATCGGTTCATATGAGAAAAATGATTATTATCGCTGGGCAATTATTGAAAAATCATGCGGCGAATGTATCGGTCAGATAGCGTATTTTCTTGTTGATAATAAAAATCATTTTGCTGAAATAGAATATTGTATAGGTTCCGATTTTCAATGTAAAGGCTATGCAACGGAAGCAACAAAAGCTGTTATTGCATATGGATTTAACAAGATAAATCTTCATAAGGTTCAAATTTGTACTAAAACTATCAATCAACCATCTAAACGTGTTATAGAAAAATGCGGATTTACATATGAAGGTACATTACGTGATTATTTTTATATGAATAATGAGTATATAGGTAGATTATATTTTTCTATACTCAGAAGCGAATATGAGTCTGACAAATTTATAAAGCCCGAATTAAAGTAAAGCTGTTTCCATTCCTATTGTGCCTGAGATAATACTGTCTTCTTTATCCCATTCAACTGAATATAGTTTACTGCCATAATGAACGGTTTTTAATTTATCCATAGCTTTACAAAGTGGATTATTTTCAAAGCCACCCCATATAAGAAGAGAGAAATCTGTTTCATAAGCTACAGAACGCAAAAAATCTGAACAAAGCCGAGCATCATTATCCTTAATATAAAGATACGACACAACGCCATGATTTATAATGCTGTCGGGACGTGGAAATTCAGGATACCCAAAAAGCTTTGTCGGAAGCTTCGAAACAAGCTTATATATTCCACTGTATGAGCACATTTTGTACTGCTTAGTGGATTGCTGATTACCTATAAAGCAACAGGCTTTGATTTCACCGTTTTCACGATAAGAATAAAACCTCTTTTCACCAAATCCCTGATAATCCGTATTGCACGGAACAAGACTCATTTTTGAAAAATGCTCATTCATAAGCTTTTCAAATCCGTCAGTATTGTCTTTTTCAATGGGAATAATTTTCTTCCCGCCATGAAAGCAATAAGTTGTATAATGCCCGATATATTTATATACGGGCATATTTTTATGACGTTTTTCAAATAGAGAAACTGCTTCTTTATTATCATCAAGAATAGTAGTATAGCTATACGGGCAATCGGAAATACCACTGCGTAAAAATGCATATGCCTTTGCAATAAATGATATTTTACGGCGATAATCCGGATGAATTTTCAGACCGCTGAGATAAGCACACTTTTCTTTTCTACCGTTTATATATTCACACCTTACAACTGCACCTCCGACAGCAATAGTTCTGCCATTACTATTGTCAATGATAACCATTATCCTATTAACATCACCGTCTGCCGAAAAAGAATCATATGGTGAGTTTCCTCTTAAATACTGAACACTTATTCCGCCGCTGAAATTTCCGCTTTCAAATATTTCACGTATACCGTCATTATCAGATGAATCAGCAAATTTTAATGTGTATCTGTTATTTCGGAAGTTCATCAAGATTTTCTCCAATCGGAACATTCATTTTCTGGTCTACCTCTTCTCCAAGACGAAGATTCATTCCCCAGAACAGTCCCCACATAAGCGGACTTGTTCTGCCAAGTGAAGCAAATCCCCTGCTTAAAACTGTTTTAGCTGAAGAGAATTCTTTTCTTGCATCACGGCAAAGCCTGCTCATTTTTTCTGCAGATACAAGCTTAGGCTCAAAAGCAAGCTCACCATAATTATACCCGTCAGCAAGCCACCATTTATCATAGATAAGTCGGTTATCAGCCTTCAATCTGTCATAAAGAGCTGTGTTCGGAAAAGGAAGAAGATGATTAAAAGCGGCTGTGTAGAAATTATGCTTTTTCGCAAATTCAAGTGCATCGTTTACTGTTCTCTCATCGTCATTGTCATAACCGAATACAAATGTAGCATAAATACCAATACCTGCATCATGGATACGCTTAACAAGCTCATCACGTTCACCTATGGCATAATTGAACGACTTATTCATCTGTTTAAGGTTTTCCTTATTAAGACTTTCAAAACCAATAAGTATTAATTCACATCCGCTTTTTTTCATTGTACGAAGAAGTTTTTCATCCTTCGCCATCGAAAGAGTACCCTGACCAGCCCACTTTATTTTAAGTGGAGCAATATCCTCAAACAGACTCATCGCGTTTCTTCGGTCAGCAACAAGGTTATCGTCAACAAGAAAGGTATAACGATGCTTGGAATTTTTTATATCTTCAACAATAAGACTGTGGTCACGACAGTAATATTTGCTGCAATAAAATTTTGAAATAGAACAGAATTCGCAGCTGTGACAACAACCTCTTCCTGTTTCAACGAGAGATACAGGAAGATATTTTTTGCCATTAAAAATACTTTTATCAGGCTGTACAACGTATTCGCCAACACCGCCTTGATATATTTTTTTCAAGTTTCCGCTTTGAAAATCGTTAAGCACATCATTCCAAACTGTTTCAGCATTTCCAACTATAACACTATTACAGTAATTTACCGCTTCTTCGGGACAAAGAGTAACATGATATCCGCCCATTACAACCGGGATACCTCTTTCTCGGAATTTTTCGGCAATTTTATAGCTTCTTTTTGCTGTATAGCTTTCAACTGTAATACAAACAAGGTCTGTTTGAGTATTATAATCAATAAGCTCAATACGATCGTCAAAAAGCTCTGTTTCGATATTTTGGGGTGTAAGAGATTTCAAAACCGCAATTGTAAGCGGTTCCATTTTCCATGTACCGATATATTTTTTCCCGGGTTTCTTTCCTATAGCAGGAAGAATAAATGTTATTTTCATAAAAAAGCCCTCTGCAATTTAAATAATAGGTATATCCGAATTATCACACATTACGTCACGAGTAAATTTATGCCATTTATCAGCATAGCCTTTGTAGCCGATATTAAGAGGCAATGACAGCCATGGACTGTGCTTGAACGGAGCAAGTCTTTTGAAAATATTTGAATTTGAATATGTATTTCTCCATGCGCGGTCAGTACCTTCTTCAAGCTGTTCACAGGTCATAAGCTTAGGTTTGAAAACACAATGCTGAACATCATACATTGCCCAGTTTCTTTCTATTATTCTGCCCTCTTCTTCAAGCTGTCTGTAATATGCTGTCTGCGGAAATGGGGTAAGTATAGAATATCGCGGCAGGTCGATTTTAGCTTTAATTATCATTTCAACAGTGCGGTCAAATACGCTTTCATCTTCCTCATCACCGCCAAATGCAAAACAGCCCTGAACCAGTATACCATTATCATGAAGCTTTTCCATAAGTGTAACATAGCTGTCAACCTTATTTACACCCTTATGAATATATTGCTGTGATTCCTGAGTTATGGATTCAAATCCAATAAGAAGTCCTCTGCATCCGCTTTTTCTGAATACAGTCATAAGCTCGTCATCTATTCCCACAGATGATGTTACAAGACCAAGCCAAATTACTTTAAGAGGAATAAGTGCTGTAAAAAGCCGTATAGCATACTCTCTGTCAGTTATAAGATTAACATCAGGGAAAAGCACATGTTTTGTATTCATAGCCTCTATTTCAGCAACGACCTCTTTTACAGGACGCTTGTATACATGTTTTCCGAAAGCGGCAGGATATGCACAAAAGCTGCAGGTATGACAACAGCCGCGGATTGCTTCAACAGTTTTAGTTGTTATATATCGTTTTGATTTAAGCAGCTCACGTCTGGGCATCGGCTTTCCTTCAATAGTGTAATCTGAATTCTGGTGATAGAATTTTCTGTACTTGCCTTTAACGTAATCATGGATAAATTCCGGAAAGGTCTGTTCTGAAAAGCCTGTAAAAACAACATCTGCATGCTCTGCGGCTTCATTTGGAAGCATTGATGGATGCACACCACCCATCATTACTGTTTTTCCTTTTTTACGGAAATAATCAGCATAAGCATAGCATCTCGGAGCTGTTCCCGTAATACAGGTTATGCCGATAAGCTCAGCATCAATATCCAGCGGGATTTTTTCAGCTGTTTCATCGTATATTCTTACTTCTGTGTCAACATCTTCAGGTATAAGCGACGCAAGAGATGTAAGTGTAAGAGGAGCATAGTGAAGTGATTTTCCAAAGCTTCCCGAATAGCGATGCATAGCGCCTGCAGGAGCAAGTAAAGCTATTTTAAGCATATTTATTTTATCCTTTCAATTTCAAAATGTCTGTCCCATCCGCTTTTCGAACTGAGAAATGCAGGCTTTATATCACCTATTCTCATACCCTCCGCAGAAAGTCGTTTTATATATGCGTCAGCAGGATTTCCGCAGACAACAGCTACTTTCGCCTTTGCAAGCTGACCAAGCTGACGGCAATAATTATAATGATAATTTTCGCATAAAGCATCATCCAGCATATCTGCTGTTATTTCATCTGACAAGGTATACAGACAATATCTGTTTTCTTCCGGAGCAAGCAGACAAAATGTATTTTCCGCAACCAGAAAATTACAAATACTTCTTACAAAATCATCTGTAAGCTTTTCGCCAAAAAGGTCACACGAAATACCGTTTCTTCGCTTGAACCTTATTAGTGGAGGCGTATTTGGAAAAACCTCGAGGACTTCAATGATATCACCGATACAATATCTGTAGAAGCCTCCGCCTGTAGTTACTATAATTTCATATTCTCCCTTTTCAAGCCTATCAGCAGTAACAATATTTCCGTCAGAAAGCTTGCGGAATTCAAAAAAGTGTGAATATATACTAAGTCTGCTTCCTATTTCATTGCAAAGCGGAAATGATATAAAACATTCAGTAGCCAGCAGACCTTTAGGCTGAATTTTTACTCCGGGGAATAATTTTCTTACAGGCTCTATGTAATCAGCCGCACTTCCGTCAGCCCAACAGCTTATCACTTTAAGATGCGGAAATATTTTATTAAACTGATTTTTTGCCGCCGCTTCAAGAAAATCACTGCGGAATTTTTCAGGAAGTGTTAAAGCAAGCTTATCTGCACTATTATGTATATGTTCACATAGTATCGTCAAAAAAGTTGGATTCCAAACTGAAATCAGTGTAAGCTTATCGCAATTAATCAGCTGTGAAGCCGTTTTAAAATAGAAATCCTGAATATCATCAGAAAATTTCACACTTCCATCCACAGCAAAAAGCTTACGCATAAGCTTCTGAACTATAAATCCGAAATATTCCGAGTCTTCCTCAAATCCAACAGAAATACCTGCTTCAGTAAAGTTTTTGCCTGCCGTTACAGGTGTAATCGACCAGTAGCTTTTACCGTCAGACACACCTTTTATATTGGTATATATATTATAAAGCCATGGCTTTATTCCGCACTGAAACTCGTTTTTCAATGATTTGGTATATGGTATCATCTTTTTTCCGCCTGATGAGCCGCTTGTAAGCTCAAAAAGCTTTACTTTTTCAGTCGTAAGGACATTTATTTTTCCATGTGCCATTTCAGATATATATGATTCGTAATCCTCATATGTAGTAAGAGGAACGTTTTGGACAAAATCTTCATAGCTTTTTATTTTTTCAAAGCTATACTTTCTGCCATAAACGGTAGCTTTATTTTTTTTAAGAAGATTAAGCAAATACTGCTCCTGTACATTTCTGATATTGCATGGAGAAATAAATCTTCGGTATTCTTTTCTATAAAGCAGACAACAGATTCCGTTTAATATTCTGCACAGCATACTCATTTGAAAAGAAGCTCCGCTGCACGTCTTTTTAAAAGGGAACGATCAATTTTCGCAAGACAAGCAAGGTCGTTGCCTTTTGTATAATCCGGATTTACATTACAAAAAAATGCTATATCCTTATTTTTCATTTCACGCTCACCTACATCAGCAACTCCGTTTTTGAGCTTATCTTTAATCCCTTTGTATACAATCACGCCGCTTTTGCTTTCATATTCATCAGGATAAAGCTTTGATGCATAAGCATCTATTATACTCTGCTCAAACTCCGGTGTTTCACAGCGGTAATTCGGGTAAAATTGAGTCCAGAAAAGTGGCATTATACGATATGTCTTATATCCCTTACAAATAAGGAACCAATAAAATTCATCATACTTTTCAGCAAATTCAAACCAAAATCTTGCCCATACTCTGAAAAGCTCTATGTCGCCCCAATATTCCTTGTGAATTATAGTATCACCCGAGAAAATACCGTTTATTTTCTTCCCGTTAACATCAAGCTCCATTATTTTCTGAGTTGTAAAACCTACTATGCCATCTGTTTCATGACGAAGCAAAAGGCAGTAATCCTTTGCAAAAAAATCACGTCTGAACACAGCTTCATCAGTATTATCATAAAATTGTGCCATCAAGGAATACAATGCCGAAAGCTCATCTTCGGTAAATTCATTGATAGGCTTTACTTTTCCTTTAAGCATTATTTTCATCCTCGCTTTCTGATTTAAGTCCGAAACGCATTCCCTGTTTCTTGAAAACTTCTTTTCTGAAAAGCGGATTATATATAAGATATGTTGCAAACCTATATGGATTACGCATATTTGTACGCGGTTCAAGAGCACGTTTAAAAATAGACAGCGGACTGTTAAATCTGCTTCGGCAGTTAAATGATATTTCAGTCAATTCATCGGGAGTCATATTTTTAGGAACTATACTTGCATAATTAAAACGATATTCCTCATGAAGCCACCATTTACCGTCATATAGCAGACGCCCTTCACGTTCCATTTTTTCATAAAGCGGTGTATTGGGATAAGGCATAAGAATATTGAATGCTGCAAAGGTGAATTTGTTTTTTATAGCAAAATCACACGTTGCTTTTATAGATTCCATAGTATCACCGTCATGACCCACAGTAAATGCTGCCCATGTCTGAAGCCCCAATTTTCTGAGCTGTTTTATCTCTTCCTTGTACATATCTCCCGAACCTTTTTTATTGGTTCCCTTATTCATTTCTGAAATACATTCGGGAGAAATTGATTCAAAACCTATTACAAGTCCAAGACAGCCGCTTTTTACCATAAGCTTCATAAGTTCAGTATCATTAAGCATATCAATGCTTCCCTGACTTACCCAATGTATTTTAAGAGGAATAAGTGCTCGGAAGAGTTCCTTTGCCTTTTCACGATTACACACAATATTGTCATCAACAAAGAAAAGAAGCTTTCTTTTCTGAGATTTTATTTCCTTTATTACATCTTCTACAGGACGGCAATAGTGATGCGCCTTGAAATATACAGACGAAGCACAGAAACTGCATTTATGACTGCATCCCCTTGAAAATTGCAGAAGAGTTATAGGAAGATATCCTTTATTCTCGAAAATGTCACGACGTGTTATAACATTCATCTGCGGATAGCTCGGCTGTATAGCATCATATCGCTTTTTCAGTTTCCCACTGCGATGATCATCAATCATTTCAGCCCATACAGATTCAGCGTCACCTACAATCACGCAGTCACAGTGCTCAGAAACCTCATCGGGAATAAGCATTGCATGCATTCCACCCATTACAGTCTTTATTCCTCTGCGTCGGAATTCGGCACTGATTTCATAAGCACGTCTTGCGGTAAAAGTTTCGACTGTTATTGCCACAAGGTCTGTAGGCTCATCATAGGGTATCTGTTCCATTCGGTCATCATACATTACAACTTCGACATCTTCGGGAGTAAGAGCCGCAAGTATACCAAGCTGCAGCGGCTCCATTCTCGCCTCGTCAACATAAAGACTGTGCTCACGTCTTCCAATATTAGGTTTTATCAGTGTCAGTTTCATTAAATTTACCTCCAAGAAGCTGTCCTTGTTTTTTTAATATTTCTTTATGAGAAATAATATTTGCAAGTACAAATACAAAAAAGTTCAGCGGAAGAAAGTTTATCGGATTTGAAAAAAGCCTTTTAAGTATACAACCGACCGAATAAAAGTCTGTACGTATTTTAAGACAGCCGTCACGAAGCTGATTGGCAGTCATATGCTTCGGAACAAATGCAGTTTCACCATAGCGGTAATCATCAGAAAGCCACCATTTTTTATATATCAGCCTTTTATCCTGTTCCATTTTTTTGTACACCGCAGTTCCAGGCATCGGAATAAGCGGATTAAAATTTGTAACGGCAATTTTATTTTTCACCGCAAATTCAAATGTACGTCGGAATACATCCTGTCTGTCATTATCACAGCCAAGTACAAATGTACCATATATCAATAATTTGTGACGATATATTCTTTTTATCACTTCATCATAATCTGTCGCACTGTTTGCAGATTTATGCATCTCGTTCAGACTTTCCGGATTAAGACTTTCAAATCCCATTAAAACCAAAAAACAGCCTGCTTTTTTCATTTCAGAAAGAATCTCGTCATCGCGTGCAGCATCCATACTTATCTGACACGCCCACTTCTTTTTAAGAGGAGAAATTTTTCTGAAAAGCTCTATCGCCGAAGCTTTATCATAGAAAAGATTATCGTCAACAAAAAAGATAATTTTTTCTTTGGCTTTTTTCAGTTCATGTACAATCATATCAGCTGATTTGCGTCTTACGCATTTATACATGGTTTTTATGGAACAGAAATCACAGTTGAATTTACAGCCTCGTGAAATCTGATAAACACCTATTCCATAATAACTGTGTCTGTAAACCGTAGGATCATCATCAAGAATTTCAAGAGGCGTATTTTCGTCTGAAATATATTTTTTGCAGATATTTCCGTTTTCACAATCCGAAAGAAAACGTTCCCATGTATCCTCTGCATCACCGATAATTACAGAATCCGCATATTCAAGCATTTCATCAGACATAACGCTTGCATGAAATCCACCCATTACAATAATGTTATTTTCCGTCTTATATTTTCTTGAAAGTATGTATGCTCTCTTTGCAGTATATGTTTCGACCGAAAATGCAATTATATCAGAATCTATTTTTTCAGGAAGCTTTTCAACTCGTTCATCAATAAACTCTATTTCATATTTTTCAGGTGTAAGGCTTTTGATTATCCCGAAAAGCAAGGGCTTCATTGCATCGGAACTAATATGTTCAAACATATTAAGACGTATAAATGTTATCTTCACTTTTTCTTCCTCTTATTAATTTCAAGAAATTTAAACCCGATATTTGCTCCGAGAAGAATAAAAACATATCCGTTTTTTCGCCAAGGAGAAGTAAATGTCCTTTTCAGAACACGCTTCCAACTATAAGCCTCTTTACTTACCTTACGAAATATTTCATTAAGTCTTTCAGGCGTCATATTAATAGGACGGAATACGGTATTATGCTGATTATACCTGCTCCATTCCTTAGTAATTATTCTTCCGCTTTTTTCATATTCTTCATACAGCTTAGTTCCGGGATAAGGCGTAAGAATAGCAAATCTGCAAAGGTCAAGCCCGAGTCTGTCAACACGATTAGGCAGGTCCAGAAGTTCTTCCTCTGTATCGCTGTCAAATCCAAGAACAAAACAGCCATTAACCGCAATGCCATGACTATGTATATTTTCTATTATTTCCTTATATTTATCCGCATTATGAAAACGCTTCCCTACGCCTGCAAGAGATTGTGAATTGAGAGATTCAAGCCCTATCAGAACACCTCGGCAACCGCTTTCATATGCTATCTGCATAAGCTCATGGTCATACCCAAAATCAGCAGTAGCATTTGATACCCAAAGAATTTTAATTTTTTTAAGTTCAGTCATAAGCTCAATAGCGTAATCACGATTTCCGAAAAAATTAGGATCGTAAAAAATCACCATTTTAGCTTTAAGCTCTTTTATTTCATCAACAACACTTTTCACAGGACGCGGACAGCTTTTCCACATTGTTCTCATAGAACAGTATTTACAATAGTTTGAACAGCCTCTGTTAGCTGCTATAGCAGGAATTTTCAGTTTTTTTCTTTTTGTAATTTTATCTCTTGCAGGTATTGAAAAATCATCTGCACAAACATCATAATTTCTATACAGCTGTTTGGGTTGTCCTTTTACAAAATCCGCAACAAATTCAGGAATTGATTTTTCAGCAGGACCGCAAATTACAGTATTACAATGCTGTAAGGCTTCGTCAGGCAAAGCTGTTGCATGATAACCACCGCATACAATGTATGAACCTCTTTTTCTGAATTCCTCACAATGCTTATATGCTGTAAGACTTGACGATGTATCAAAAGAAATCATCACAACATCATATATATCTTTATCATAATCGACTTTTTGAGAATTTTCGTCTATTAAATCTATTTTTTCAAAGACGCCATTCGGTATGAGGGAATATATTACAGCAAGTGTGAGCGATGGATAAGAAAAAAGATTTGAAAACTTCCCTCTATATGAAGTATCAAGTTCATTCCATGCATGTATCATCAATAGCTTCATAAAGTCATCTCCTTGAAAAAAATATTTTTTATACATTATATCACATACAATACAGTCAGGTCAACTAAAGTACAATCAAACTTACTATATCAGCATTAACCTAAAACAAATCTGTTGATAAATATCTTTCACCCGTATCAGGAAAAATCACTGCAATAGTTTTACCCTTGTTTTCCGGACGATTTGCAAGCTGTGCTGCGGCATAAAGAGCTGCACCTGATGATATTCCAACTAACACTCCGTCAGTTTTCGCCACCTCTCTTGCCGCTTCATATGCACTTTCATTATCTGCCTTTATTATCTCATCAACAATACTCAAATCCATTACTTTCGGAATAAATCCTGCTCCTATTCCCTGAATTTTATGAGCACCTGCTTTTTCACCCGATAATACAGCTGAATCCTTCGGTTCAACTGCTACAATTTTTATATTCGGATTTCTTTTTTTCAATCCTCTTGCAGTCCCTGTTATAGTACCTCCTGTTCCTACTGCCGAAATGAAAATGTCTATTTTTCCGTCTGTATCATTCCATATTTCTTCAGCTGTTGTAATGCTGTGGATATATGGATTTGCTTCATTTTCAAACTGTTGAGGAATAAATGCGTTTCCGTATTCCATTTTCAGTTCCTCAGCCTTTTTGATGGAACCACTCATTCCCTCAGCACCCGCAGTAAGAACAACCTCTGCACCAAGTGCTGTTACTATTTTTCTTCTTTCAATGCTCATAGTTTCAGGCATAACAAGTATCAGCTTCAAGCCCTTTGACGCACATACAAATGCAAGTCCTATACCTGTATTTCCGCTTGTAGGCTCAATTATTACAGTATCATTATTAACCTCACCATTCTTTATCGCCTGTTCAATCATAGCGTACGCAACTCTGTCCTTTATACTGCCAAGAGGATTGAAGTATTCAAGCTTTGCTATTATTTTCGCATTTAAATTCTTATTTTTTCTGTAATTTTCAAGCTCCAGCATTGGAGTATTACCTATAAGCTCTGTAAGCTGTTTTGCAATTTTCGCCATAATTTTTTCCTTTCAATAATTACTGATTATATTTCCAGTTTCAATGTACTTCCCATAGCTTCTTTTGAAACTACTATTTTTTTATCAATGCGGTTTTTCAATTCTGTTACGTGAGAAATTATACCGATAAGTCTTTTATTATCAGAAATCTTATCAAGAAGTGAAACAGCCTGACTAAGTGCATTATCATCGAGAGTACCGAACCCCTCATCTATAAACATAGAATCAAGCTGTATTCCACCATTCCCGTTTTGAACAATATCAGAAAGCCCCAGTGCAAGCGATATTGAAGCCAGAAATGACTCTCCACCCGACAATGTACTTACATCACGCCAAAGTCCTGTACTTCTGTCTAGCACATCAAGGTCAAGTCCTACCTGCTGTTTAAGATTTTTTGCCGTTTCCTTACATCGAAGCACGAACATTCCATCAGTAAGCATAGTAAGTCTTTTATTTGCAGAAGCTATCACCTGTTTGAAATAATATTGCTGAATATAGGTTTCAAGACTGAATTTTGCTTTACCGTTACCCTGATTACCATTTGCGGTTACGGATAAATCTGCTGTAACAGCCCATTCATCACGCAGTTTTTTCTGCTCTTTCATAAGCTTTTCAAGCTTTTTGAATGTTTCGGAATTCTTACTGCATATTCCCGTAAGATTAATACGCTCTTTATCCTTTATATTATATTCCTCGGATATATGTTTTTTATTCGCTTCAAGAGCTGTCAAATCGCATTTTTCTAAGTTTTTCAGCAGCTTTGAAAGCTCATCGATACGTGATTTTATAACAGAAAGCTCTGTTTTGTAATCTAATATTTCTTTTTCAAGCTTTTCTATTTCTCTGTCATCTGATATTGAATTAAAATACTCATCTTCTCCGTCAAATCCAAGCTCCTCAAGCATTGAAGAAAATTTCTTTTTGCATTCCGATTTTTCCTCTTCAATCTTTTTTATATCTTCAGATACAGCTTTTAACTGAGCTGAGTTTTTTGTTATTTTTTCCTCTGCTTCATCATAAGCTTTTACGGCAGCTTCAAGAATTTTCTCCAACTCTTCAACTGTTTTTTTCATGTTGACATAATTTATTTTGGCTTCATCAGCAGATTTGAATTTACCGTCAAGCTGTAATTCAAGCATTGATATTTTTTCATTTAATGCTGCAGCTTTTTTTCCGAAATCTATATATTCATTTTTTATTGCCATAGCTCTTTTTTCTGTTTCGGATACATCTTCCTGTGTTGGAATTCCGTCTATTTTTTTTGCCGGATTAGGATGAACTTTTGCACCGCATACGCAGCATGGCTCTCCGTCTGTAAGCTTCTCGGCTAAAATTCCCGCCTGTCCCAAAATAAATAAATCCAGCTTCTTTCTGTACACATTTTCCAGCATCAAGCTTTTTTCGTTTAACTCAAGAAGCCGTTCGGAATCTTTTTTATAAATTTCTACAAGATTTTCAAGCTCATCATAAAGAGGAAGAAGCTTTTCTGCCTCAATTATTTTCTTCTTTAAATCCTCAACTTTTTCACTGTTTTTTTGAGCATCATTAAGTTTATTCTCTGACACTTTCAGCTCTGTTTCCAGCAATTCAAAACTCTCTTTAAGTATTTTTGCAGCTTTGTTTTTTTCTTTAAGACGCATAATACAGCTTTCAAGAAGCTTTTCATATGGTAAAATCTTCAAAGCAGCTTTTGATTTTTCAAGCGTTTTCTCTTTAATTTCAAATTTTTTCTTTTTCTGAATTAAAGCTTTAAACATTATGTTTTTTTCTTCATATTCATTTATACTTTCATTAAGCTTTTTACCCTCGACAAGTTCAAGTGTAATTTTCTCGTTATCCTTTGAAAGCTTTTCAAGCTCATTTTCAATTTCACTAAGCTGAATTTTATATTCATTATTCTTTTTTTCAAGAATCTCACAGAACTGTGCAACACTCTCGGCACACATCAGTTCTTCAATTTCACTATTTTTATCAGTAAATTCAGTATGCGACATTTCTGTAATGATTTTTTCATTTACAGCTTCAAGATTATGTCTGCATATTCTCTCACGGTCTTTCAACTTTTCCTGAAAACGATTGAAAACAGATGTGTTGAAAATTCTCTGAAATATTTCTTTTCTGTCAGTACTTTTTTCGTTTAATATCTTCATAAACTCGCCTTGTGCAATCATAACTGTCTGTGAAAACTGTTTGCGGTCAAGACCAATTATTTCATATATTTTTTTATCTGTTTCATCAATTTTTGCACATACATTTTCAGGCTCATTTTCACAATAAAAGCTTGCATAAGCAAGTTCATCCGTTGTACCCTTACCTCTTTTTGAAGCTCTTGTATATGTTGGTCCACGCTCTATGTTGTATATTTTTCCCTTGTGCTCAAATTTAAGCCGGACATATGTTTTCACTTCTGCCGCCGCATAATCAGAACGAAAATTTTTCGATATACGTCGTTCCTTTCCGCCGCTTGCCTCACCGTAAAGAGCGAACGAAAGAGCATCAAAAAGAGTAGTTTTGCCTGCTCCCGTATCACCTGTTATCAGAAAAATCCCACTATCTCCTATTTTTGAAAAATCTATTACAGTTTTATCCGCAAAAGGTCCGAATGCCGAAATCTCCATATATACGGGTTTCATTAATCGTTCACCTCAACTTCTTCAAAAATACTCTCAATAATTTTCATCTGCTCTTTATTTGGTTTTGCATTATTATTTTGAATAGCATAAAATTCACAAAACATATCAACATTACTTTTTTCACCGAAAATTTCTTCCGGATTTACATCATAATCAGTTTCAATTCCATTTTTAGAATTCTCGACTGTAAATTTAATCATATTCGGAAATACCGTTCTTAAAGTTACTCTTGAATCGGGATACGGATTTTCATCCGTCAGAATTATATGAACATAATCCTCACAATAATCCATAGAAAGAATTTCTTCATATTCACCTTTTACAACTTTAACATCATGAGGCAGTTCAATTGGTATTTCTTCTATATTTATATTTTCTTTTGCCTTTACATCAACTATTGTAAAAGATTTTTTATGTAAATGTTCGGATATTGAATACTTCAATATTGAACCTGCATATCTAACTTCTTTACGTCCGCAGGATTGTGGACGGTGAATATGTCCCATTGCAGCATAATCAAAATCATCAAAAAGCCTGAAATCAATATTATCAAGACCTCCGACAGCAAATTGCTCTGAATTACAGATTTGAGCTCCGGTTATAAATTGATGACCAACAATAATATTGATTCTTTCATAATTAATTTCAGAATTTTCTATTACAGCTTTTACTGCATCATTATAGTCTATGATTTTTAAATCAGGATAAAACGGACGTACATTCGCCGGCTTTATAAACGGAAGAAGATGAATCGTTATATTCTCATTTATATCATAGCTGAAAAGCTTACCTGTAAATTTAGGAGCTGTATGAATTCCGCTTACAGCTATAAGCTCGGAAAAATATGATAATCTTTCATAGCTGTCATGATTTCCGCTTATTATGTATGCTGATATTTTATTTTCAGCCAATGCTGTAATAAAATCATTGAAAACACTCATAGCCTCTGCTGAAGGAGTGGATTTATCATATACATCACCTGCAATCAATACAGCTTCACATTTGTTTTTCACTGCTGTTTCAACTGCCTGATTAAGAACAATTTTCTGGTCATCAAGCAAGCTGTATTCATTAAGTCGTCTGCCTATATGTAAATCAGAAAGATGAAGAAATTTCATAAGCCCTCCTAAAATCTCATTAAAAAGTACCCATTGAGTGTATTGCTTTTATTATAGCATATTTCATAAAAAAATACTATTGCATTAAAAAAATATTTTTTTAAAAACTATTGACA
The DNA here is from genome assembly GCA_015066925.1 of Ruminococcus sp. GTDB lineage: Bacteria > Bacillota > Clostridia > Oscillospirales > Ruminococcaceae > Ruminococcus. The sequence goes on along the minus strand of SVNL01000041.1, from coordinate 4 downwards.
AAAT
>SVNL01000114.1 GCA_015066925.1 Ruminococcus sp. | reverse complement strand
TATACTCAAATTTCCTGTCGGCAAAGATAAAATAACTGATTCTCCGAGTGAAAATATGCAGTTTGCATCTTGTGTTGCTGAATTTGGTATGCTTCTTCGTGAAAGTGAGTATTCAGGAGATATAACACATCACGATGTTTTAACAACTCTTAACACTCTTGAGTGCGTGTATATGGATAAATACAAACATGAATTTATGGAACTGGTAGAGAAATCTTCTATGTACATAAATTATTGATTCTAAACGTAAAATGATACTGACAACATTAAAAAACTCTGTTTTATTGCTGTTTATTGTTAGTTCATACCAAAAGATTAAAGGTTACATAATGCAATCTGATGAAAATCCTTCTTCTGACAGTACATATTCTTAAGAGGGGAAACTTGACATTATTTACCGCTTATGATACAATGTAATAGATGATTCGGAGTGCTTATGCCGGATAAAACAGCAGGCTTAATGTCTGCTGTTTTATCCGCTTTTTTATGGAGGTTATAATGGATAACAATAATAGTTTTACAGAAGGCGCTATATTGCCTAAATTGTTGAAATTTATGCTGCCTGTTTTATTTGCTATGTTTTTACAGGCAATGTATGGTGCAGTCGATTTACTTATAGTAGGTCAGTTTGGTTCAACGGCAGATGTTTCCGCTGTTTCAACGGGCTCGCAGATTATTACAACACTGACTAATCTTATTGTCAGTTTTTCTATGGGTATTACAGTAACTGTTGCCCAGCGTATCGGACAAAAGCGTGCTGATGATGCAGCACAGACTATCGGAACAGGACTTATCATTTTTGCGATAACCGGAGTTGTATTCATGGTGATAAGCATAATCGGGGCATCACTGCTTACAAAGACTATGCAGGCACCGAAGGAAGCGTTTGATTTGACAGTTAGCTACATCAGGATTTGCGGTGTCGGATTTCCTGTAATAACTGCCTACAATCTGCTTGGAAGTATTTTCAGAGGGCTCGGAGATTCAAAAACACCTTTGAAAGCGGTTGGTATAGCGTGTATAGTTAATATTATCGGTGATTTGCTGTTTGTTGCCGTCTTTAATCTTGGTGCATCGGGAGCTGCTATTGCAACGGTAATTGCACAGCTGATAAGCGTAATTATTTCGTTCTTTATAATCAAGAGAACAAAACTGCCGTTTAATATGCGTAAATCAAATGTGAAATTGAAAAGACAATATGTTTCAAATATTATACGCATTGGTGTTCCTATTGCTTTGCAGGAGTTTCTTGTGGGAATATCATTTCTCGTAATGATTGCGATAGTAAATCGTATCGGCGTTACTGCTTCAGCAGGAGTAGGTGTTGCCAATAAGGTTTGCAATTTCATTATGCTTGTACCGATTGCATTTATGCAGTCAATGTCGGCATTCGTTGCTCAGAACTATGGTGCAGGATTTATTGACCGTGCAAAAAAAGCACTCAAAAGCGGTATCGCTGTATCGTTCATTTTTGGAATTGCGATGTTTGTGCTGACATTTTTTCGTGGTGATTTGCTTGCAGGTATATTCTCAAACAATGCCGATACTGTATCTGATGCGTGGGATTATCTGAAAGCCTATGCCATTGATTGCCTGCAAACCTGTTTCCTTTTCTGTTTTATCGGATATTATAACGGAATAGAGAAAACTAAGTTTGTTATGATGCAGGGAATATGCGGGGCATTTCTTGTAAGAATTCCCGTAGCCTTTTTGATGCAGCATTTCGGAAACGGCTCACTTTTCCAGATCGGACTTGCAATCCCATGTTCGACAGTACTGCAGATCATTATGTGCTTTGTTGCTTACATATATTTTGGTAAAAAGAATTCAGAAAATACTCTGTAAATCTGATTGTTTTCAAGTTAGATTTATAGGATTAAGATGAATATGAAACGCTCAGGTATTTTAAGGTGTTATATGAATGAAAAAAAGAAAAATACATTTCAAAGACAAGCAATCGTCTGCCAGATATGCAATTTGTTAATGATAATTATACTAACAATTATAACCTCAGTAATTCTGTATCTCTTATGTGACGATATAGGAGTGTCGCTCTTTTTATTACCGATTTTATTATTTTTTAATGGATTTATTGAGGAAAGGTTTATTTCAAGGATTATCAATGTTGTCGTTGAAAAAATAGTTAAATAACAATAGCGATAAAAAATTTATTAAGCCAAAAGGAGATATATGGATACACTACGCTGGATTATATCAATCATCATCGGATGTATAGGTATATGGATAGGAATAATGAACTGGGTTACAATAATCGCAGTAATAAAGTATAAGAAAATTGCCTCATCAGCTCCGTTTTTCGGAGCAATAATTATGGTAATTGCATTACTTATAATGCCTTTTCAGAAACCATTGTGGATTTTTCTTATTCCACTTGTAATAGATTACAGTTGTTTATTCGGAATAATCAACAGACTTATTGCAAAGAAAAAATCTGATAATTAATATTAATGCAATCGAATTATTAAGCTAACATTCAGATAATCAAAACGGGGCGGAATAAATCCGCCCCTACATATACCCACAAAAAATCCTCCCTGAAATATATCAAGGAGGATTATTTCATATTTTACCGATTAAATCGGCAGGCTTTATGCTGATTATTGTCCCTCATGGAAGAAGTAAGGAAGTGCATCATATACATAATGTCTTACAAATCCCCACCAATGAGTCTTGCCAGGAGCAACAAGCCAGTAAAGGTTGCCCTTTGAGAAATCAGATGTGTATGTGAAATACTTTGTCTGTGATT
>SVNL01000040.1 GCA_015066925.1 Ruminococcus sp. | reverse complement strand
AATTCCATTATCTTTTCTTGCACTTTGCCAACTTAAAATTGGCTTTAAAATGCTATATTAAGCCATTTTTAAGTTGTTGAGCAGACATTAATTATTTTATGTTATTATTCTTTTTAAACTCAAGATATTCCTCATATGTTCCCTGTCGGTCAATACAGCCATCAGGAGTAATTTCAATAATTCTGTTTGCAACTGTCTGAAGAATTTCATGGTCATGTGAAGAAAGGATAACTACACCCTTAAAATTAACAAGTCCGTTGTTAACAGCCGTTATGCTTTCAAGGTCAAGATGATTTGTAGGGCGGTCAAGTAATATTACATTCGAGCCATAAAGCATCATTCTCGAAAACATACATCTCACTTTTTCACCGCCTGAAAGTACATTTACAGGCTTATATACATCATCACCTGAGAACAACATTCTGCCTAAGAAGCCACGAAGATATGTTTCAGTTTCATCAGTTTGTGAGTATTGTCTTATCCATTCGAGTATTGAAAGCTGACAATCATTGAAATATTCTGAATTATCAACAGGAAAATATGAAACTGATGTTGAAACTCCCCATTTAAAAGTACCCTCGTCAGCCTGTTCCTCTTCCATAAGAATTTTAAACAGCATTGTTATTGCCTGTTCACTCTCACCGATAAATGCAACCTTATCGTTTCTTCCAAGAGTAAAGCTTACATTATTAAGCAATTTCTCTCCATCCACAGTCTTTGAGATACCATCTACCTGCAAAATTTCTTTTCCAAGCTCACGCTCTATATCAAAACCAATAAATGGATAACGTCTGCTTGAAGCAGGAAGTTCTTCAACAGTAAGCTTTTCAATAAGCTTACGTCTTGAAGTTGCCTGATTTGATTTTGATTTGTTCGCAGAAAATCGTTCAATAAATGATTTCAGCTCTTTTATTTTTTCTTCATTTTTCTTATTCTGCTGCTTAATCATTCGCTGAATAAGCTGACTTGATTCATACCAGAACTCATAGTTTCCGACATACATCTTTATTTTTGTATAATCAATATCTACGATATGTGTACAAACATTATTTAAAAAATGTCTGTCATGAGATACAACGATTACTGTACCGAAATATTCAGATAAAAAGTCTTCAAGCCAACGTACTGCGTCAATATCAAGGTGGTTTGTAGGCTCGTCAAGAAGAATAATATCAGGATTTCCGAAAAGTGCTTGTGCAAGAAGAATCTTTACCTTTTCATTACCTGAAAGGGTTGCCATATTGCTATATAAAATATCTTCCGGCAATCCAAGTCCCTGTATAAGTTTAGACACGTCAGATTCTATTTCCCAGCCATTGAGTTCAGAAAATTCTGCTTCAAGTTCTGAAGCTTTTATTCCATCTTCTTCAGAAAAATCCTCCTTGGCGTAAAGAGCATCTTTTTCCTGTATAATTTCATAAAGACGGGCATTTCCCATTGTTACTGTATCAATAACATTATATTCATCATAAGCAAAGTGATCCTGCTTGAGAACACTTAAACGCAGTTCCTTAGGAATCGACACTTCACCTGTTGTTGGTTCAAGCTCTCCGCATAATATTTTCAGAAAAGTTGATTTTCCTGCTCCATTCGCGCCTATAACTCCATAGCAATTTCCGTTTGTAAATTTCAGATTTACATTTTTAAAAAGTGTTGAGCCGCCAAACTGCAAGCTTACATTTGAAACTGTAATCATAATACCTCCGCAATATTTATTCACATACTTTAACATTATATCATACTTCTCAAAAAATGTAAAGGACAATTCCCAAGAAAAAACCGCTTTTTTTATCCAGAATGAAATATACAAGTTTATATAGCAGCAGATAAAATATCCCACATAAAAATTAATAAGGATGTCAGACTTTATCTGACATCCTTAAATTACAATATTCAATTTTAAATTGCATCAATAATTTTAATATCCCAGAGTTTCACCGACAATAATAACTTTAATTCTATTTTTATGACGCTGATAAGCTGAAACAAGATAATTACAACATATTCTGTCCTCACTTGAACAGCCGTCACACATTATACTTTTATTATTATCCTTAATTGAGATACACTCACCTGTATTATAACAAGGAGTTGCATTATTAAGACGCTCACAATTTGGCGGAGCAGCTTCTCTTTTTACACGCATAATTGCATCATCAAGATTTTTTACAATCTTATTATAGCCTGCAATAACAATTACCGACTTTGGACCGTATGCAATTGCTGCAATTCTGTTGCTGTTTCCATCAACATTATACAGCACACCGTCTTCTGTAATAGCATTTGCACTGGTAAGATATGCGTCAGCTGAAAAAGATGCTCTGTAGAGCTGTTCAAGCTTATCTTCACCGACAGCAGAACGATCGATATATTTATAATCGCCTGAATTAAGTAAATCAGGAATATTACACTGCTTTAAGGTCATTGAACCACCATGAGTTACAACATCCCCCTTATTAAGCATTCCCTCAACAATTTTTACTACATCTGCTCTTGTAGCTGCAAAATGAAATTCCATATTATTTTTGCGAAGATTTTCAGCAGTTCTGTTAATACGTTTTAGAATAATGCTTTCAATATTCTTGTCCATAATAATTCTCCCTTATATTGTTTTATTTAAATAACCTGAACTAAACGCAGCTTTGTACAATTGCTTCAGCGATTTCACGAAAATACCATTCTCCGCTTGAACGGTCAATCAAGCCAAATCGTTCACCATTTCCGCTATAAACGCCGTTATCCCACCATATACATGGAACATTAATTTTTTTAAACGTCTTGATAAAATATTTTATATGATTTATTCTGTCATCGGTATTGAATTTATTTACCGCACCAAACTCATCAATTATAACAGGAATATTTTTATCTATGAAATATTTTTTCAGATTTTCAGCAATCTGTATGATATCGCTTATATCAAGCGGATTATTTTCATCCCATTTACTTGTACCATCAAATTTCAAAGAAAATTCATACGGCTTATAAGAATGAACAGAAACCAGTATCTTATTATCATCAGGTACGTTAATATCCTTTACAACATTTTCAGAAGCAGAAGAACAATAACCCGTAAGAATAAGATGGCGAAGCTTATTATTTCCTCCTGTTGAACGGACAGTATTCACAAAGTCTATATTAAGCCTGCTTATAACACTTCTTGCTTCTTCAGAGCCGTCTGTCCATTCAAGCTCTGTACCTGCAAGACGAGGTTCGTTCATCGACTGAAAAAAAAGATGTTCATCATAGTTTTTAAAATATAATGCTATCTGAGTCCAGATTTTTTTTAATTTGTCTGAAACATACTCATAACTTGATTTTAACGGAACAAGCCAATCCTCATGATGTATATTGATAATAACAAATGTATTGTCATCGATTGCATAATCAACAACTTCTTTCACTCGTTTAATCCAATTTACATCTATCAGAAAAGATGATGCATCACCGATATGTTCGCTCCAACTGACGGGAATTCTTATCAAATTAAATCCGGCAAGCTTTACATTGTCTATAATTTCTTTTTTTATTACAGGATTTCCCCAATAAGTTTCATAATCGGAAGGATTATTACTTTTTGGCTGATTTCTGTATACATCCAAGGAATTTCCAAGGTTCCAACCTGCTTTTATCTGATTGATAAGAAGCATTGAAGGAATATCCTTTATACCAACGGTACAGTTATTTTCAGGTAATATTATAAATCCCCCCAATAATTTTATTTATAATGTGCTTATATATTTAGATAACCCTGTAATTTTCAGACTTCATTAGGTTCAAGAACAGCATAATTTCCTTCAGCACGTTTATAAACGACATTAATATTTCCTGTTGCCGCATTTGAAAACATAAAGAAATTATGTCCGAGCATATTCATCTGAAGAATAGCTTCATCAACATCCATAGGACGCATATCGAATTTCTTATGCTTGATTACCTCATAATCAATCTGTTCTGAAACAGGTTCAGCGAATACTTCCTTAAAAGCAGTATCTTTAAGGCGCTTTTCAATCTTTGTCTTATTTTTTCTTATCTGTCTGATGATCTTATCAATTGATGCATCAAGAGCATCTTCCTTATCAATAGCAGACTGTTCTGCTCTGTATATCATATTATTGTATTTTACTGTAAGCTCAACAACAATCTGATTTTTAAATTCAGAAAGTGTGATTTTTGCATCGGCATCATCTCCGAAAAACTTATCAAGCTTTGTAGAAAGCTTTTCTTCTGCAAATTCTGTGAAATTCTGTGGTGTGTTCATTTTCTTAGAAGTAATTTTAACATTCATATTAGTTCCTCCTTTTTGACGTTAATTTACAGATCACATAAAATGAAAAATATAATGATGTAATATATGTACAATTCAGATTATGATGTTATATAAATTAATGTCATAAGTATTATGGTTATATTATAGCACGATTAATATTTTTTTACAAGCATTTTATGAAAATTTATACATTTTAGATAATTAGAAACATTATATTTTAGCATTTTATACATATACAAAGGTAAATATTCATACATAACTTATTATGCACACAAAGCGTCGAGCATTGTTTTTACAATATACTCACTTTTTAAATTTCCACTGTTTTTGTCCTCAATAAGAACACAGAATGCTATCGGATGACGACGGTCGTTTACAAATCCTGCAAGAAGCGAATTTTCTTCCTCACCGTTTTTAACCTGTGCCGTACCGCTTTTTATTCCAAGCTCATAGCCACTTATTGTTTCGGAATAATTTTTTCCGTTTTCGAGCATTATTTCTTTTACTGTTTGTGCAGTTTCGGCAGAAAACACACTTTTGCTCAATTTTGTTTCGGCACGGTCTGTTATTTTTCCTTTTACATTAGTTACATGGTCGATAAGATATGGCATTGTCATTTTTCCCGATGTATTTGCAATTGCACTCTGCCAAAGCATCATCTGTAACGGACTTACAAGAGTATCGCCTTGTCCGATACAACCCCACTGTGTATCAAAATCATATGAATTCTCAAGAGTTGTAGAGGCGGTTTCACTTACTATTCCGTCTATTTCAATATAATTCTTTTTTTCTCCGTTAATCGAATATCCAAGATTATTATACACCTTTTTTATGCTTTCAAGCGGAAGCTGAGTGTCCTCAACAAGCTGTGCAAAATAAGGATTACAGCTATTTGAAAAGGCTTCTGAAATAGTCTGTTCACCATGTCCATCAAGCTTGTGACACTTTATTGTCTGTCCGCTGCGATTTGTATATACACCGTTGCATGTGTATTTTTTTGAAAAAAGCTCTTCCTTCCCCATAGTTTCAACAGCTGCAATAAGCGTCGGTATCTTTTGTGTAGAACCGGGAACGGTTCCATATAAATTTTTAGAAATAAGAGTGCCTGTTTCAAAATCATCAATATTTGCATATAGCTTTACAATATTCACTGACGGAAGGCTTGTACATATCAGAATTTCTCCTGTTATATAGTTATATGCAATCGCACAGCCTTTCTTTTCACCATAAGCATTATAAACTGCTTGGTTTGCATGATGATCAAGAGTTGTATAAATCGCACTTTTACCTCCGCTTTCCACAAGTCCTGTAGAAAAAGAATAGTTATTAAGCTTTTCAATATTCTTGGCAACAAGCGTATTTGTCATCTGTCCTGCATTATCGCCTATAATATTTCCTACATCAATAAAATAGTTCTCATCATATGCGTAATAATTTTTTGGAGTGTCAAATAATACACTTCCATTTCTATCATATACTTTTCCGATTACCTGATGATTGTTGTTTATCATATAAAATGACGCTTCTTTTTGAATTTTTACAACAAGTATTATCATTCCTGCAATAAACGCAAGAAGAATTAAAGCAATAAGACGTTGACCTCGCTTTACGCTTTTCATTTTGCTCCTCCTTTGGCAGATTTTCTTTTACGCTTCTGACGCTTAAATACAGGTGATTGTCCTGCAATTATCATTCCTATCATAAATCCGCTTGTTACCATTGAGCTTCCTCCCTGTGAAATAAATGGAATAGTAACGCCTGTAAAAGGAATAAGATTACATGAACCAAATATATTAAGTGCCATTTGTACTATAAATGCCGCACATACACCTGTGGTCATAGTTGTATGAAAATACGAGCGCGGCGGATTGATTAACGGAAGCATAAGCATTATCAGAATAACTATAATCATCATAAGTGCAAAGAGAAGTCCCCACTCTTCACAAATGCTTGAAAATACAATATCAGTTTCTGAAGCTGCTATATTATGCAGTATTCCCTGCCCCGGACCTTTTCCGAACCATCCACCTTCTGCAATTGCAATCAAAGCTCTGCACTGCTGATATCCGTCGCCCGTTTTATCACTCCATATATCCACCTTTAATCTATCCTGAACATATGACGGTGCAAATTTAAGTGCAAGAACAATAAGAACAGCGAAAATTACTCCGGATATCACAAGTATCTTTTTTGAAAATTTTGCCTTAGGATAACATAATCTGTATACAAGTCCGCACAGATATATTGCAACAAAAGTCGGAAGACTTCCTAAATCCCTGCACCACCATTGAAGTCCGACAATTAAAATTATAAGTCCTGTAAGAACAACATTTTGTTTTACAACATTGAAACAAAGTATTTTTACTTTTTTCTGCTGCTCTATTATCGATGTCGAACATGCAAGAATAAATGCAGGTTTTAAAAATTCTGAAGGCTGAATAGTTGTAAATCCCAAATCAATCCACATACTTCTGCTTCCCGTAAGAGTCAGAATACATATTATGATAATCAGATTAATAATAAATATATGTTTTTTCTTTGTCTGGATAAAATTGTGGTTGCGGCATAAAATATATCCCAGCCTGCATGCTACAACTGCCGCAATACACGTTATAAAATGCTTTTTATCCAAAACAACTCTGCCAAAGCAGGATTGAAATATAACACTCATATTAAGTATAAGAATAAGCATAAAATCAATTGAATATGTCATTTGCTTGAAAAAAAGCATTGCAATAAAATATACAAGATCAAAACTTATTACTGTACTTGCAAGAATAAGTACATCTTTTGTTTCAAGATAGTCTCCATTAAAAAAAACTACTGCAAGCATTGCAAAATGTGCTATAAGAACAAAAAGACATGAGCTGACGTATGAAAGTCCGTTTTTATACATTATTTACATTTCTCCTTTTCGTTATTGTCAGCTTATGTTGACCGAGCTTAATTACATCATTTTCGCAAAGACGTGCCTGCTTCACTCTTGAACCATTTACATAAATTCCTGACTTTGAACCTATATCACTTATCGTCCATACACCGTTACATACCGTTAAAAGTGCATGATAACGTGATACGGACATATCCATTAATCTGATATCAGCAGAAGCGTGACGTCCGATTATTATTTCATCACATTCAAGAGGATAAGTTATTCCCGGCTCTATAAGAACCATATCTCCACCGATTTTACTCCATCTTTTCTTTCCTGCAATTCTTTCTCTGTATGCAGTAAAAATAAGTGCTAAAGCACATATATCAAGCAGACACGCCGCTATAGCGGCAAGCATAACATTAAACATATCACTCATTTTCTCACCTAACATTCCATTTTTAATATTTCATAATATAATTGCACGATATGTAAAGAGCAAAGTAAAGCTTTGCATATCTGCAAACACAAAAATAAACACATGCGTTTATTATATCATATAACCATCTTTTTTGCAAACATATTCCACCACATCAAAATTTATTTGAACAGATTATTAAAGCAATATTAAACAAATATTTACGATTTATAGCAATAATTGCAAATAAACTCTTTTCAATTCACATTATTTTATTGAATTCGGATATTATAAAATAGAAAATGTAAATTTTTTATTTTTCACCTTTACAAGCAAATAAAAATGTATTAAAGTTATATTGTAATATCGTATAATTGATTGAAAGGGGTTTTATAAATAATGAAGCGTTTTTTTAAAGCTAAACATCTGCTTCCGATAATTGCTTCTGCCGCATTGACATTCAATATGACAGCTATTTACAATACAACAGACTTTAACGTTTTTGCAGGCCAGCAGCTCGGTCAGACTGATTTCGAAGAGGGTGTAGGCTTACCATGGCACATATGCGAATCAGGACCCGGTAAAATGGACTTTGAAATAGATAACGGTACCTATACTGTAACAATCGTTAATCCGGGTGGAGCTTCCGCAGGTGGAGAAGACCGCTGGGATTGTCAGTTCCGCCACAGAGGATTGAAAATTGTTGCAGGTCATCAGTATCAGGTAGAATATGAAATAACCGCCTCAAACAGCGGTAAATTCTACACTAAAATAGGAAATCTTGATGGCGATGTGGAAATCTGGCATAATATGTCTACAAATGAAGGCGATTTCGGTGCAAACTGGGATCCTATGCCTATAAATGCCAATGAAACAAAAAAAGTCCAGCTTACTTTTACTGCCAGTCAGAACTTAGATGTTGCTGAATGGGCATTCCATCTCGGTGGTGACGGTCAGTATACTCAGGGCGGATGTTTTCCTGCCGGTACTGTGATTACATTCGATAATATGTCACTCGTTGACCTTACAAGCGATGAAAATGACTACAAGGCTCCGGAAGAATGGAAAAGAGCTGAAATTCTCACCAATCAGCTCAGCTATTTTACAGAACGTGCAAAAAAGGCTACCATACTTTGCAATAATAAAAAGGAAATTGGTTTTGAGATAAAAGATTCCTCCGATAAAACTGTTTATTCAGGTAAATCTGAAGCTTTCGGCTATGATGAAGATTCAGACGATAATGTTCATATTATTGATTTTTCCGATTTCAACGAAACAGGAACATTTTATATCGAAGCTGAAAACGGTGCTGTAAGCCGTGAATTCAGTATCGGTGATGACGAGATTTATTCAAGCCTGCTATATGATTCTCTTAATTATTTCTATCAGAACAGAAGCGGAATTGAAATAGAAAGTGAATATATTACATCAGGAGATGCAAATTCACTCTCACGTTCAGCAGGTCATACAAGCGATAATGCAGAAATTGAACAGACATGGGGATATAGTGGCAGCAGCGGCTCACAGGAAGTAAGCGGAGGCTGGTACGATGCAGGTGACCACGGTAAATATGTAGTTAACGGTGGTATAGCTCTATGGATTATGCAAAATCAGTATGAAACTGCTATGAAAATGGGCTTTGAAGATGCATTTGCTGATGGAACTATGTATATTCCCGAAAACAGCAACGGCTTTCCTGACCTTCTTGACGAGGCAAGATGGGAAATGGAATGGATGATGAAAATGCTTGTTGACGGCGGAGAATACGACGGTATGGTATATCATAAGGTACACGACGAAAAATGGACTGCTCTTGCACTTGCTCCTGCTGACGACGACTTAAAACGTATTCTTAAACCTCCGACAACTGCCGCAACTCTTAATGTTTCAGCATGTGCCGCACAAGCAGCAAGACTCTGGAAAGGAATTGATGATGATTTCTCTGATGAATGTCTTGAAATTGCTGAAAAAACATATGAAGCCGCTAAAAAACACCCTGATATGTATGCTCCTCTTGATGAATCAATCGGTGGCGGTGCTTACGGTGATGATGATGCAGAGGATGAATTCTACTGGGCTGCAGCCGAGCTTTATATCACAACAGAAAATGATGATTATTACGATGATATCAAAAAATCAGATTATTTCTTAAAACTCAACACTACACTTTCAAGCGGCGAACACGTTGATACTCCTGCAAGCTTTGACTGGGGAAATACAGCTTCACTCGGAACACTCGCTCTTGCTATAAATGAAGATGCTATAAGTGATTCGGATTTTGATGAAATAAAATCCAATATTCAGGATGCAGCTGATTTTTATATTACTCTTGAAAATGAACAGGGTTACGGTCTGCCTTATGGACAGAGTACTGTAGGATATAACGACAGCTCAGAAGGCTATATCTGGGGTTCTAACTCAGCAGTTGCCGATAATGCACTCGTTATTGCATATGCATATATGCTCTCAGACAACAATGAATACATGGACGGTGTTATATCGGCTATGGATTATCTTCTTGGAAGAAATCCTATGGATTACTCATATGTAACAGGTTATGGCACACATTCCGCAGAATATCCGCATCATAGATGGTGGTCAAATCAGATTGACGAGCTTTTCCCTAAGGCTCCATGCGGTGTACTCGTTGGCGGTCCGAATTCCGGTATGCAGGATCCTTGGGTTCAGGGTTCAGGTTGGAAGCATGGTGAAATAGCTCCTCAGAAATGCTATCTCGACCACGTTGAAGCTTGGTCTGTTAACGAATGCACCATTAACTGGAATGCTCCTCTTGCTTGGCTTACAGGCTTTGTTACTGCTGAAAACGGTGGAATTACAATTGGCAGCACAGGCTCTGCCAACAACATCTCAAATGATGGCGGAAACGGTCAATCAAACGATAACCAGACATACGATGAAGAAAAAGTTGAAAAAACAACAAAAAAGAATTCTTCAAATAAGAAAAATGATTCTGACGATGAAAAACAAAACAATAAAAAAGAAAATACTCAATCTGAAAAAACTGAAAAGTCTGAAAAGTCAAATGTGAAATTATTTGTAATTGCAGGTGCAATTGTAGTAGGTCTTATTTCACTTGAAATTTTTGCATTCAAGGTTATCAAAATGGTAAAAGGAAACGATAAAAAATAATAAGATTTTCTTGAAGGAATAACAAACGAGTATCAAAAAAGCGGCTTCCGTTAATTTAATCGGAAGCCGCTTATATTGTATTTACTTATTTTCAAGCTGAGTAATCATATCTATTCTACGCTGATGACGTCCGCCCTCAAAGTCTGTAGTAAGAAAAATCTCCGCAAGCTCTGCACCAAGTCCTATTCCAAGTGTTCTGGCACCCATACACATAACATTTGTATCATTATGCAGACGTGTAAATTTTGTGGAAAAGCTGTCTGAACAAAGAGCAGCTCTTATTCCTTTTATTTTATTGGCAGCAATAGACATTCCTATTCCTGTACCGCATATCAAAATACCTTTTTCACAGTTATTGCTTAAAACCTCTTTGCAAACAGCCTCAGCAATTACAGGATAATCACAAGGTGAACCGTCACACCCCATATCGACGAATTCAAATCCCTTTTCAGAAAGTGTATCTATTATATATTTTTTCATTTCACAGCCTGCGTGGTCACAGCCTATAGCTATCATAATAAAAGCTCCTTTCATTAATGTATATTATAAATATTTCAGCTCTCTTTATATTTGTTTTCCAGATCCTTTTCAGCCTTTACCTTCTGAAGATATCTTGCCTCAAGCTCTGATGGTGAAATTGATTCCATACAAGTAGCCGCAAGACAGACTCCCGAAGCATTCTGTAGTCTGAGATGAGGAGGTGCCATAACAAGAAGCGGTGACTGATATTTCATAAAGAATTCAGCACTTCCATCACCACACAAAAGCGTTTCTGTTCCCATAAAAGCAAGCATTTCGGCAAGCTCTGAATGAGAGATGATTTTTTCTTCTTCAATACATTCAACAGAATATCCATCGCTTTTAAAGACTGCTGTATATACAAGGTCGTTTCTTGCACTCATAATTGCACATATATTCCCCTTATACGCAATATTGCTGTATGCCATTGCAAGAAGAGTTGAAACGCCGTTACATTTACAGCTAAGACCAAAGCACATAGCTTTAACGGCAGAAATTCCAATTCTCAGACCTGTATATGAGCCAGGACCTGCTGCAACTGCAATTTCATCTATGTCATTAAGAGTAAGATTTGCTTTTTGGAGCATTTCTTTACAAAGCGGAAGAATAACCTGCGAATGAGTCATTTTTGTATATACTGAGGTCTGAGCAAGAAAAAGTTCCTTTGATGTATCATACACAGCAACAGACGCTGTTTTTCCTGATGTATCAATTCCAAGCAGAAGCATATTTACCTCCGTTTTCAATTATAATTTCTCTTGTATCATCATCAATACGATTGATTGTTACATATATGGTATGTGGAGGCAGACAGTCTGCAATGTTTTCAGACCATTCAACAGCTACAACATTATCTTCAAACGGATAATCGAAAAATCCTGTTGTTTCAAGCTCTTCCTCACCCATTATACGATACATATCAAAATGATAGAGGGTGATTTTTTCGCCTGCATATTCATTTACCAAAGCAAATGTAGGAGATGAAACGTTATCACCCAGTCCCATTCCGACAGCAATTCCCCTTGTAAAAGTAGTTTTGCCTGCACCAAGCCCACCTTTATACGCAATAATATCTCCTGCAGACAGCATTTTTCCAAGCTTTGCCGCAAATTCTATTGTTTCTTCAGGAGAATGAGTAATTATTTTCATATATCCCCCATCAGAACAATCCGGTAATATTGCCATTATTGTCGCAGTCTATTTTGAGTGCGGACGGAGCCTTTGGAAGTCCCGGCATAGTCATAATATCACCTGTATAAATTACAACAAAGCCTGCACCTGATGAAAGTCTTGCATCGCGTACTGTAATTTTGAAATTCTTAGGCTTGCCAAGAAGAGAAGGATTGTCAGAAAGTGAATACTGTGTTTTTGCAATACATACAGGTATATTGCCAAAGCCGATACCTTCAATTTCCTTAATGGCCTTTTCTGCCTGAGTTGTATATGTTACACCATCAGCACGATAGATTTCAGTTGCAATCTTTTCGATTTTTTCCTTAATCGGAAGCTTTTCGCTGTAAAGACATTTAAAGCTGTTTTCGTTATCTGCACAAAATTCGATTGTTTCGCAAACCTTCTGAGCAAGGTCAATTCCGCCTTCTCCGCCTTTTGCAAATACCTCACACATAGAAACTTCTACGCCGAGATTTGAACAGAATTCCTTTACAAACTCAATTTCCTGCTCAGTATCTGTATGGAATTTATTTATTGCAACAACAACAGGAACATGGTATTTATGCATATTTTCAATATGTGTCTGAAGATTTACAATGCCCTTTTCAAGTGCCCACATATTTTCTTTTTCAAGGTCAGCCTTCTGAACTCCACCGTTATATTTAAGCGCACGGATTGTTGCTACGAGAACAACACATGCAGGTGAAAGTCCGCCATATCTGCACTTGATATCAAAGAACTTTTCTGCACCGAGATCAGAACCAAATCCTGCTTCTGTAATACAGTAATCGCCCAGCTTCAATGCAAGCTTTGTAGCTCTGATTGAGTTACAGCCATGAGCTATATTAGCAAATGGTCCACCATGAATAAATGCCGGTGTATTTTCTAAAGTCTGAACAAGGTTTGGCTTAAGAGCATCTTTAAGGAGAGCTGTCATAGCTCCACATGCACCGAGTTCTTTTGCAAATACAGGCTCACCCTTGAGATTATAAGCAACAAGAATATTGCCTATACGTTCTTTAAGATCATTAAGGTCTGTAGCAAGACAAAGAATAGCCATAATTTCAGAAGCAACAGTAATCTGAAAGCTATCTTCTCTTGGTACACCGTTAACCTTGCCGCCAAGACCGATTATAGTATTTCTGAGTGCTCTGTCATTCATATCGAGACAACGTTTGAACATTATTCTTCTTTGGTCAATCTGAAGTTCATTTCCCTGCTGAAGATGATTGTCAAGCATAGCACACAAAAGATTATTAGCAGAAGTAATAGCGTGCATATCACCTGTAAAATGCAGGTTTATATCCTCCATAGGAACAACCTGAGCGTATCCTCCGCCTGCCGCACCGCCTTTTATTCCGAAAACAGGACCAAGTGATGGTTCACGAAGTGCGAGCATAGCTTTCTTACCGATTTTAGCCATAGCTTCTGCAAGACCTACACTTACTGTAGTCTTCCCCTCACCTGCCGGAGTAGGATTTATTGCTGTAACGAGAATAAGCTTTCCGTCATTTTTAAATGCAAGCTTTGAATAAAGAGATTCAGAAAGCTTTGCCTTATAATGACCGTAAGGCTCAAGCTCATCACTTGAAATTCCAAGCTCTTCGGCAATTTCATTGATTTTTTTCATTTTCGCATTCTGAGCAATTTCGATATCTGATAACATTATGTTTAACCCCCGTCGTTAAAAATTCGTAATTTAGAAAAAACTATTATTATTATATCATTTTTCCTCAATAATTGCAAGAGTTATTTATTCACTCAGACTTATATAACGATGATAAAAAACGATTTGTATCAAAATAATTATTTTTTTGAAAAAACCCTTGACAAATTCAGGTTTAAATAGTATAATATTAAAGTATCCTTGCTCATACTTCGTTGTGAGCGAAATCCAAAAGGAGGTGTATTTGAAATGGCAAAGGTAACTGCTAAATATGAGGTTATGGTTGTATACAGCCTCAAGAATGGCGAAGAAGGTCTTAACGTTCTTCTCGAAAAGTTCAAGAAAACTATCGAAAAGCACGCTGAAGCTGTTGAAATCAATGAGGATTGGGGTAAGCGTAAGCTTGCATATCCTATCAATGATGAAACAGAAGGCTATTATGTAATTTATACTTTTGAATCAAAGCCGGATTATCCTGCTGAACTTTCAAGACGTTTCAACATTACTGATGGCGTTCTTCGTTCACTCGTAACTGTATGCTAATCGAATTTCCGATAAGTTAAGGAGATAGTCAGATGAATAAAGTAATCCTTATGGGCAGACTTACTGCTGACCCCGAATTAAGACAAACTCAAAGCGGTATCGCTTCTTGCAGATTTACTGTTGCTGTAAACAGAAGATTTGCAGATAAAAATACAGGCGAAAGACAGGCTGATTTTATTTCTTGTACTGCTTGGCGCCAGACCGCTGAATTCGTTTCACGTTATTTCAACAAAGGAAGTATGATATGCGTTGAGGGTAGTCTTCGTACAGGTAGTTATACCGATAGAAATCATCCCGATGTAACTCATTATACTACTGATGTTTTTGTTGATAATGTTGAGTTTACAGGTTCTAAATCTGAATCTCAGGGCAACAGCTCATATGCCGCACCGTCTAATAATTATAATTATCAGACTCCTGCCGCACAATCACAGCCTGCTGCTAATGATAATCTCTCATTTGGCGATCTCGGAGATTTTGAAGAAATCATCGGAGATGAAGATGTTCCGTTTTAACTTTATATTTTAAGGAGGTTGTGTCATGGAAAAGGAAAGAAATCCTCGTGCTGCAAAAAGACCACGCAAGAAGGTTTGTATGTTCTGCGCAGACAGAGTTGAAAAAATTGATTACAAGGATCTCGCTAAGCTCAGAAAGTGTATGACTGACAGAGCTAAGATTTTACCAAGACGTGTTACAGGTACTTGCGCATATCATCAGCGTGAGCTCACTGCTGCTATCAAGAGAGCAAGACACATTGCTTTACTTCCATATGTAAGTGAGTAATTAATATAATAATTAAGGGAGGTTTTTACCTCCCTTTTTATTGCCTGAAAAACGGCATCCGATATAATTTCAGACAATTAATTTTAGTCTACAACCGGCTCGTGGCTGGTATCCTTGAAAAGAAGTGAAATACACCAAACAGCAGAGATTGCAACAAGAATATATAGCACTCTGCTGATTAATGCACCTGCACCGCCAAATAACCATGCGATTATATCAAGCTGGAATATACCTACAAGACCCCAGTTGATTCCGCCTATAATAAGCAGAATAAGTGCAAGCTTGTCCCACATAGAAAACACCTCTCTCTGCATTTTTTAAGGACAAAGCTTTATTTATACTTACATAAACTCTTTCAATGTCCTGTGACTATTATTAACTGAAAAAACAAAAATATTCAAAAAACTCCTACAGTAAAATTGTAGGAGTTTTTTTATCAATTATTTAAATTATTCAAATGTACTGAATTTACAG
>SVNL01000113.1 GCA_015066925.1 Ruminococcus sp. | reverse complement strand
TACCACTCCATTCAGCGATAAAGCCGCCGTTTCCTGTGAGCTGCATCTTAGAAGTGCCCTGATAATTCTGATTCCAGAGCTCCCAATCCAAGCCGTCCTGAGTACCCTGATCGCACTGGTCGGCAGCAGAAACTTCAATAGAAGCTGAAGTCGGAACACATAAAACACCGACCATAGAGGCAAGCATACCATTGAAGACTCTGCTCAAGAAGCTTTTTTTCTTCATAGAGATCATTCCTCACTTTCATAAAAATAAAGTTCTTTTAAGCATGTGTGTGGGTTACGCTTAAATTAAATAAGTGTGATGTAAGACACTTTAAAATTCTGAAAGACTAATATAATTCATCTTCCAACACCATCCTACCATATATAATTATAACAGCAATAAATGGTAAAGTCAATAGAAATTAAGAAAATTCATACAAAAAGTCTAATGACTTTGTTAAAAATCGACAAAACCGTTTTGAAGAGATTGTGCTTATTTGTGTATAGAATAATAAAAAATTAAAACTAAAAACAATAAATGATAAGTGACCGCAAAAAATGCCCTGCTCAGCAGCAGGGCATAGGGTAAATAATTATTATTTTTTGTTATTTTCTGATATTGTTCAGTCCATATGAAAGAGTCATAATGCTGTCACCGAGATGAACATTTTCAACGATAACATCGGAATGATTAATTTTGAGATCATAGTGACTGAAATTCCAGAAAGCCTGAATACCGTATTCGATGAGAGTATCAGCCATATCGGCAGCAGCAGCTTTAGGTATACAAAGTACAGCTGCAACAGGCTTTTCGGATTTACAGAAATCCTTTAGGACATCGGTGTGCATAATTTCAAATTCGCCTATTTTCTTACCTTTAAGGTTCGTATCGGAATCAAAAATGCCAATAAGTTTAAAGCCTTTGTTATCGAAATTAATATGAGAAGCAATGGCTTTTCCCAGGTTGCCCGCACCGATTAATATAGTCGGATTACATTGATTTACACCGATAATTTTCCCGATTTCGCAATACAAATCGCTTACAACATAGCCATAACCCTGTTGACCGAAGCCGCCGAAGCAGTTAAGATCGTGTCTTATCTGTGAAGCGGTAAGGCCCATATTTTCAGCAAGCTGTCTTGATGAAATATGCAGTACATTTTGTTTTTTAAGCTCTGCAAGAAATCTGTAATAGCGGGGAAGTCGTTTTATAACTGATGCAGAAATGTTTTCCTTGGGCATATTGAAACACACCTTTCAAATAATCAGACAAGAGCAGATAATCTATTATTGATTTCTTCGAGGAAAGTTTTTGAATCAACCTTTTTCTTGTTTTCGAGTTTTGAAAGGAGGTAAAGGTCACCTGTCATAATACCTTCTTCAATAGTCTGAACAGTTGCTTTTTCAAGCTTATCAGCGAAATCGCAAAGCTCTGAGATGTTATCGAGCTCGCCTCTCTTACGGAGAGCACCACTCCATGCAAAAATAGTAGCAACAGAGTTTGTTGATGTTTCTTCGCCCTTGAGGTACTTGTAATAGTGACGCTGAACAGTACCGTGAGCAGCTTCATACTCGTAAATTCCGTCAGGAGAAACGAGAACAGAAGTCATCATTGCGAGTGAGCCGTAAGCAGTAGAAACCATATCTGACATAACGTCGCCGTCGTAGTTTTTACAAGCCCAGATATATCCGCCGTTTGAACGAATAACTCTTGCTACAGCGTCGTCGATGAGAGTATAGAAGTATTCAATACCGAGAGCTTCATATTTTTCTTTATATTCGTTGTCATAGATTTCCTGGAAGATATCCTTGAATCTGTGGTCATATTTTTTAGAAATAGTATCCTTTGTAGCGAACCAAACATCCTGTTTAAGGTCAAGACCGTAGTTAAGGCAAGCTCTTGCGAAGCCTGAGATACTGTTGTCGAGGTTGTGGAGTCCCTGAAGAACACCATCTGAATTAGTAAATTCGTGGATAAGCTCACGAGTTTCGTTGCCGTCCTTATCAGTAACAACAAGTTCAGCCTTAGAGCCTTGTTTTACAGTTGTTTCGGTATTTTTATAAACATCGCCGTAAGCGTGACGGGCAATAGTAATAGGCTTTGTCCATGTAGGAATGTAAGGCTCAATACCTTTTACGAGAATAGGTGTACGGAATACAGTACCGTCAAGGATAGAACGGATAGTACCGTTAGGAGATTTCCACATCTGAGTGAGATTATATTCAGGCATTCTTGCAGCATTTGGAGTAATTGTAGCACATTTAACTGCAACACCGTATTTTTTAGTAGCTTCAGCAGAATCGAAAGTAACCTGATCCTTAGTCTTTTCTCTGTTTTCAAGACCGAGGTCATAGTATTCTGTATTAAGCTCAACATAAGGTTCAATAAGAATATCTTTTATCCATTTCCAGAGAATTCTGGTCATTTCGTCGCCGTCCATTTCGACGAGGGGAGTGGTCATTTTAATTTTAGCCATTGGTTTTTACCTCCGTATTTTAAAATTTTATAAGCATTAAATTATCTTAGCCACAATAAATAATTCAAGAGCAAAAATACCAAAAAACACAAGTAATTCCATAAGAACAGCTCTTTGATTTGCCTTATACGGCTCACTGGTTTTCAGAAATATTTTTTCTGTAAGGTCAAATAATTTCTTTCCAATAAATGAGAAAATAAGAAAAAACACGAGAAAAGAGCATGATATAGCGATTGCTGCGGGGCTTGATTTGCTGAGTTTTGTATCCGAATTTACCACAAAGCAAACCTCTATTATCATAATTGCTAAGGAGAATGCAACAGCATATAAGCATCCCGGCTTATGT
>SVNL01000039.1 GCA_015066925.1 Ruminococcus sp. | reverse complement strand
CGGCTTCTTCGAGTGTTTCAAATATGTCTGTAACCACTATTGATTATCTGATAGAACATGGAAACCTTAATGGTGCTTTAGATGATATTTTAGTTTCAGGATTTTCAGGAGCTATAACAGGCGGTATCATGGGCGGCATAATGGGTGGTTTACAATTTAAAAGTCCTGCAAAGACTGCTCAAAGCTGGCAAGGCAAGGATGATTATCCCGGTGTAGACGATTATGTGGATATTAATATGCATGAAGGCGATATTCTTTATCGCGGTGAACCAAATGGTACTGAATATTTTACCACGTTGGATGCTGTTGAAAGTTCAAACCGTAATGCAACGACTTTATTTGAGGGTTTACAAGTAAAGCCGCATCCTGTTCACGGGTTCAGAGGACAAGTTAGCGGATATAGATTTACGCAAACAGTTACTGTAGGCTATGGTCAAGCATTAGCTAATCCTCAATTCGGACCGGGAGGCTTGGATCAGTTTTACGTTCCAAATGTCCAGAAGTTAATAGATAAGGGAATATTGGTACTTGTTGATACAATAGATTTGGTGAAATGAGGTAAATGAATAAAATGAATTTAAAATCAGGGATTATTGAAATTAATGGTGAGATTGTTTCGCCCGGATATACATTTGAGGATTTTCAAAAATCTGCATTTTTTGATGGTCAGGATGGAATCAGGGTTATAAGGATAAAAGACACAGTTAAAATCGAAGACAACAATTATGTTGTGAGTTTTTTCTTTCGCAATAAAATTTTGTATATGTTATCAATTATTTGTATAGATATTGATATTCCGTTCTCGGAAGAAATTAAACGCAAACAGTTTCATGATGAAATTCTTGAAAAAAACGGGCTGAGCACTGAATCATTTTTTGATTGGGGCAATATCAAATCAGTTTATGATCCGAAAGGAAATGTCAGCAGTATAAACATTATATATAATGCAGTTATGCAATAAAGGTTGAAAGAATTCTCGTATTCATGGCTCTCTTGGTTACTTAACTCCTGTTGAGTTTAAGGCTCTCTCTTTGGCTAAATAATTTTTGTACAATTTTAGGTTGACAATCCATAGTAAAGATTATTCTATCACAAAACAGGGATTAATAAACGCCGATGTAAACGAAAGCGGAAACGGTATTAATGTACAGGATTCACTTGCAATCTTAAAATATATCTTAAAGCTGATAGATTCTTTATAACGCCTAGAGATATATTCTGAAATAATTGTAAAATGAAAAGAAGCAGGTGATTCTTTATTCACCTGCTTTTTATATGTTTTTTCTTATATCATTCTATTATCTTTATTAACATAACCAAAAGCCGCATAGAATCATAAGAAGCAGGAACTTTACGAAGATTCAAATCTGTTGAGTCAGTTTATATTATTGACTTTATTTGAAATTACTGATAGTGTGCAAATAAATTTCACTTTGACGTTCGTTTTCATTAGCAATAAATGAGTTGAATATGTTAAATAAATATGATAGAATTTATGCATAAAGTTAACAGAGGTCAAAACAGAGGCTAAGACATAAAATACAGCCGTTATGACGACTTCTTGGTATTGTCTGAGTTTTAATTGAGAATTTTTGATATAAATGCAAGAATTGCACATTAATAACTAAAAGGGGGAATATATCTTGAAGAAAATAATTTCATTTATATTTGCATTAACTCTTACTTCAGCGTGTCTGACTAACTTCACTTTTGCGGCTGATACTGAAAATTCTTTGTATAGTACTAATATAGCGTCAGATATTGTCAATTTTCAAAAGTGGCTTATAAATAGTGAAGATTCGTTCTCTTTTCAGGATAATGAACTGCATATCAACAAAGAATTAGACGTTTTTGATCTTTGTCAAATGAGATATGCAATTTTAGAGCAGGATTCTGAAATTGATCTTACTGATACACCTACTATTTACAATGTATGTACAGATATTAAGGTAGAATCTCCTGAAAAAAAGATGCTAGATGAAAAATTCATCAATGGACAGATGAATTTTGCAGTAGAGCTTTTTAAAAATGCTACAGATGAGAATGAAAGTTCTCTGATATCGCCTTATTCTGTTATGCAGGCTCTTGCAATGACGACTAATGGAGCAAAAGGTAAAACACTTGAGGAAATGGAAGAGGCTCTTGGCGGAGTAGATATTAACGATCTGAATAGCTATCTTGTTTCCTTTGACAGTCAACTCAGAAAGTCAGTCGTTATGCGAAATGTTAATTCTATATGGGCAGTAAAAGATCTTGAACGTATGTCACCGAAAAAATCATTTTTAAGGAAAATGGTTAAATACTATGATGCAGATTTTTTCCTTGCTCCGTTTGATAATAATACTCTTGACGAATTAAATAAATATGTATCAGATAATACAGATGGATGTATTCCCAATGCGTTGGATTCGATAAATCCTGATGATACTATGTATCTTATAAATAGTGTGATTTTCAATGCTGAATGGAGCAAAAGGTATTATGGTGAATATAAACCATATTATACATTTACAGATGTATACGGAAATGAACAGCCATGTGCTCTTATGGGTAGCTGGGAAAAGTATATAGGTGATGAAAATACGGATGGATTTGTAAAGACTTACAAACATACAGATATAGCTTTTGCAGCATTATTACCTCATGAGAGTGTTGACATTAATGACTATATCGATAATCTGACGGGCGAAAAGCTTAATAACTTGCTTACGCAAGAGAGCAATGAACAAGCTTTGTGTAAATTATTAAAATTTGGTTTCAGGTATGAAAATAATCTGAAAGATGAACTTAAGGCTATGGGAATTAATGAAGCGTTTGAAAAAGATGCTGATTTTACAAATCTCTCTTTAGCAGATAGTCCGACATATATTAATGATGTATCTCATGTAACTTATGTTAACGTAAATGAAGAAGGTACATTTGCCGGAGCAGGTACTATTGTCAGTATAACAGCCGGATCTGGAATGCCTGAAAAAAGAGTAATTCTCGATAGACCATTTGTTTATTGTATCTTTGATACAAACACAGGAATTCCACTGTATATTGGCACAATTATGAGCATGGATGACACAGAATAATAGGAAATGAAAAATAAACCACAATAAAAATGCAGCCAAACAAGGGCGAACCTGAGGAGCGACCCGACGCTGGCTGTAGGATAAAACGATAGAAAGCAGCGGCAGAAATGTCGCTGCTCTCTAATGAAATCTAGCGAATATCTTTAAGCGGATAAACCGTAAGCGTCATTAAAGTTGGCTCTGTGAAATAATTTCTGTAAATTAATCAACTGTGATGAAAATGTTTATTTGTTGTAATAGTTGTTGTGAGTGTGAAATCTTTTTTTACCTTCTTGTCAGTGAGAATGTTCATAGTGAGCTTTATCAAAATTTCTTTTCTACAATCACACTCAAAAAAGAAAAGAGTCGACTGCTCTTGCAATCGACTCACTCTTCTTCCAAATATTCAATTAGCATATAATTTGTCTGCTATACGGCTTGAGGATAGCTTACCGTATCTTACTCTGTTACATCAATGATATAAAGAGGATGCGGTTGATAATGATTATCGACATGCTGATAAAGGTATAGATATATTTCATTATCATGATATATCAATTGATAATCAACATATTCATACTCGGTGAAGAAAGTATAGGTTGAAACGACTTTTTCATCTGTCAGTGAATAGATTGCTATTTTACTCCTCTTAATATGACATCAATACATACAGAATATGATTATCGTGGAAAAGGACAATGTGTAACGCTTTCTACTCTTGATAACACTTATTTCATTTATCCACTGGAATATGGCTTTAATGCAACTAAAATTCAATTTGCGACTGAATATCTTTATGAAAAGAATAAAAATATTGTAAAAGCATATTGAAGAAATATTCTGAAATACTAATGGTTTATTACTAAACGATAGCTATCTTTATTATAATTCAGAGATAATATCTTATGAAATAACTATAAAAATGATGAAAAGCAGGTGATTTTATTCACCTGCTTTTATATGTTCCTTCTTATATCATTTTACAAAAAAGTAGCGGAGCAGCATAGACCTGTGTTACAGTTAAGTTGCGAGAAACAAAAATCAACAGGAGACCAGAGTCAGAAAAAGTCCGGAGAAATATCCGGACTTTAATCATTTAGTATCACATTTCGAAAAGTCTTCTTTTCATAAGGCAGAGGTCAAAAACATTCAGTTCGCCGTCAGCGCAGAGATCGGCAGCCTTCCAGTTTGAAAGCTTTGAATCCGTTCTGCAGAGAATCCAGTTTTGCAGCAGTACGACATCAGAAATGTTGAATTCGCCGTCCATATTGACATCACCGCATATCAACTGAGTTTCAGCGACTTCTGATGCTGTGAGGGCGCAGTCATAGATTTTTATATTGCCTATACTGCCCTTGAAGTAGCTGTCTTCAGCGTAGTAGGACTTGCCGATATAACAGCTTGTGCCTGTACCCATATCAGCGATCTGACCGTGTGTTTCAGTTGTTTGGAGAGTTTCCTTTCCGTCAATATACAGCTTTGTATCAGCACCGCTGACGACGAGGGTATAGTTGTGCCACTGAGTTCCGTCAATATCGTATATGAGTTCAGTTTCGTCACGCCATGAATTAGTTGTTGCAGCAAATCGGAAACGATCCTTTGCAACGCGGAAGAACATGTATTCTTCATTGTTCCTTCCGGCTGTAAACGTGAAGAACTGACCTTCGGAATCCGATTTTATATCCATACTCACAGTGTAGTCACGAAGACCGTCCATCGTTCCGTCAGGCAGCTTCCCGTAGGTATCACTGCTTCCGTCCAGATAGAGAACCTTGCCCATTTCCGGATCATTTTCTATTGATGCATTGCCGTTCAGTCCGAGAGAACCGGTACCGTTTTCAAAGTCGATGTTCAGAAAAGGCGTAGGCTTTGCGGCGTTTTCCAGTGGAGTTCCGAACACCTTTACTTCATAGACGGTAGGTGTGTACCAGTTGTTTGTCGGATTATTATGCAAGGTCGCATTATGAACATTAAGACGCACATAACGTGCTTTGCCGCTAAGCATATTGCTGTTGAATCCGTAGGTATTGCAGACTTCCTCACTGTTCTTGTCAGTATGGTCCAGAAGTTTAGTCCAGTTTTTTCCGTCAAGGCTGCCCTCAACAGTGTAGGTGTAGTATCCCTCAGAGCCTTTGCAGATATACCACGAGGTCTGTATATTTGAAAGTTCGCAGACTCTTTCCAGATCCACCTGTAAATAGAACGGCCACTTTTTATAATCACCTATGGCTGTGAATGATGTCTGATATGAACCGTCAAAAGCTCTGGCAGGGGAGCTGCTGTCCTTTGCTGCGAGCGATGATGATGCCGGTCTGTCCTGTGAGAGAAGTTCGCCCTGCTGAACAGGATAGAGATCGCCGGTAGAGGTGTTGTATCTGAAATATGGATAATAGTCGTAGAATGCGAAACCGTTATCGAAATACAGAGGACAAAGGGTAGTACCGCTTGTTGTGGAAGCTCTCAGCCAGCGATAAGCGTGCATAAGGTAGTTTCTATCATTCAAATTGACCACCCAGCCGGACTGTGATGAGAATGTTGAGGTATTGCCTATGCTACGGAGTTCGCTCCATTCGCCGTAAATGTCTTTTGTAACACTGTATGCGCCGCTGCTGGGATACCAGCCTGCCGCCTGAGATGTGAACAGGAAGTAGTATCCGTCTTTTTTGATAAGATTCGGGAATTCACGGTACTGATTATCGAAAAGCGTGGTAACTATCTCCGTGACATCACTGTAATCGTCGTTCATACGGAAGATATATATAGTCGCATTCGCTCCTTGTCCTTCCTTGTTTGCGGCGGCGATGAGATAGCCTGTACCGTCGTCATCGAAGAATATTGCCATATCACGCACTTGTATTCCAAGGGGATTATAGACGTGGTGTACGGCGAAGTGTCCTCCCGGAGTGCCGGTGATAACGAGGGCTTTTCCGTCATTGTAACCGCTGGGCTTTTCCCAGTGTGCCCACACAACAACCTTGTTTTTCTCAGGGATATAGTCGATATGCACCGATTCTATCTTGCAGCTTTCGAGGGCGGAATTCTGGGAGCTATCCGCAGCATTTCTGGCATTTCCGAAGTACTTTCCGTCACTAGAAGTTGTTTCCTCAAGGTATATATCGTCCTTTCCGGAGTGTTTTTTGAGCGAGTAGTTATAGTAAGTGCTACCGACTTTGTATCCACTTGTCTGATAGACAAGGCTGCTGCCTTTCTGATTATCGTATGTATTTAGTCCGGAGGGAAGTTCGCAAGGTGTAAGTTCCTTTACTTCCGAGAAAAGCTCCCTGCCTTCTGAGGCGACTTTCAGCTGATAATAATAGGTGACTCCGGGCTGAAGGACGTTATCCTGGAAGGAAGTTCCGCTGCCGCTGTATATCGGTGTAAAATTTCCGTCAGGTTCGGTTGAGCGGTAAAGGGTGTAGCTGTCTGTGGGGAGCGTGGTCGCCCATTGGAGTGCAGCGTTGTCCGCATTATTTCTGTCACCGATACAGAAAAGATTTCCGACAAGTCCTATCTCATCGGATATAACAGCCTTCTCTGATACAGCCTCTGAGGTACGGAAGCTGTTTATGCCGCTGACAGTCAGAAGCAATGCCACACTGCATACCGCAGCTGCGGCTCGTTTAAGTATTCCTTTGTTCATAAGATTTATTACTCCGTTCGTTTTTAATATTTTTATAAAGTACATTATATCACGGAAAGCGATGCCCTTTCCCATTACAACAATTCGGCTGAATTTGAATTCTTTCTGTTCAGCAAAGAGAAAATCAATGCTGTTACACACCCTGAAGCCACAATAATTAACAAATCTATTGGAGCAAAAACAATTCCAGGGATACTGTTGAATATAGTGCCCGAACCAAAGTTGTATAAGTATCCGTTTAGTAAGAACATTTCGCCGATATACATAAGGAACGTCATCACAGAAGCCACAATCGACGGAATAAAAATAGAAACGAGTTTTCGCTTTTCCAAAAGGAACGAGCCAACAAACACGCCTACTGTTACACCTAAAAGGATAAAAAATACCGCCATTAACGTAGCCGACAAAGGAGATACTCGGATACTTCCGTCTCTCCAAAACGCTGTAAAGCAAGCGAGTATACACAATCCAAGGAACGAAAGGGAACAAACCGACTGCAAAATCAAAGATTTGAGACGCTTCTTATCCCCGTTCTTTATCATTTGCCCGAAGCCATACAAGCAATTCAAGATAGTAATAATCAATACAACAGAAATAATATAAAAGTGCAATTTAAATGCAGGATTATAATCTCCCATCAAAATATCTACGGCTGTTTGTGTCTTATATTCCGTTGCCGGGACAAAACACATATACATCTGCCAATCAACGATTTTAGCATTAGATACTACGACTTTCTGTTCAAACAGCAATTCGATGGCGAAGAATATACCAGTTGCTATGGAAGCTCCACCGGCAAGGGCAAATCTCTTAAATAGTTTGATACACAAAGGCATTAAGAGAACTCCTATAATGATTGCTATGCTTATTGGCGTGTACGGAATGATATATTTGGGATAGTTTTCTTTCAGCACCGTTCCATTAACAATCATATCGGTAATTACCCGAACTCCCATTGATAAAGGATAATACGAGGCAATCAAAACGCTGATGCAAGAAAGCCGATAATAACGATTAAACGATTTGTTTTTCATATTTATTCTCCTTTCATCCTGCATTTGTCAGTAGTGCATAGAAAATGACACCGATCAATGCTACAAATACCGCAAACGAGATCCAAGTCAATTTCTTGAAGGACAGTATGTTTTCGATTCGTGTACGTATTTTGGCACCACCAAAAGCAGATGCAAATACAGTTGCTCCTTGTCTGCTTTCTAACAATGATGATGCATAATCTTTTGCACGTTCAGCTCCAAGATTTGCTAGAACACGCTCGTCGCAAGATAATTCAAGGTCTGTGAGGAACCCTTTTAATAATAGCCAGCAAAATGGATTGAACCAATGTATTGCAACAATTACGAATGCTATAACTCTCCACAAATTATCAAAGCTGCGTATATGCGTTTTTTCGTGCAGTATAACAAGATCGATATCTCTGTTTTTATAAGTTGCAGGTAAAATAATCTTGGGTTTTACAATACCATATACCGCAGGAGATGCGATTTTCTCAGATAAATAGATGTTATCTTTTAGATGAGTTGAATCCTTGATTTCGTGAATTGTCGTAAAATATGTAACAACCAACATCAGAAGAATAGCCAGCGAAACAATAATCCAGACAACCGAAGCCACACTAAAAATATCTTCGAGTATATTGACTTTATATGTTATTGGGAAATAGGTATCTGCCGCCATAATGTTATTCATCATTGAGAAGGCTATATCATCAGTAGGCTGATACACAACGATAGTTTTTGTGGTGATCTTGGATAACATTGACATCAGACCATAAGGACTGTTTAATCCAAAAGGAAACATCATTCGAAGAAAAGGTATTATCCAAAGAAACACCGCCATCCTTCTCGGGATCTTTTTAATCAATCTGACAAACATAATGATCATGCCGGTTATGGCGGCAGTTATGCTCATATTGAATATCCAATAAAACACTTCTTGCAACATAAGCGTCACCTATTATCAATGAGTTTTCGCAACTCATTGATTTCTTCTTCAGATAACGGTTCATCTTCAAGCAGTGCTGAAAATAAAGCCTTGCGAGAGCCGCCAAACACCTTTTTCACAAGTGAAGCAGCTTCCACCTTTTGCATTTCGTTTTGCGATACAAGCGGAGTACAAATAAATCCGGGATCTTCACGTCGAATAAATCCTTTTTCTTCAAGTTTTTTGATTACTGTATAGGTGGTGTTTTTATTCCATCCAATTGTATCGACGGCAATTAAACTAATATCCTTTGCGGAAATAGGACTTTTCTCCCATATAATTTCCATCACTTTGGCTTCACTGTCAAAAAGCTTTTTTTTCATAACAAATCCTCCTCAGACTATTTCTATAGTCTATACTATCACAATAGTCTGTATTTGTCAATAGATATCAACAAAAAAGATAGTACAGTCTTGCGAACATAACAAAATATAAATGATATATTGAAATTTCAATTTATTTGTATTATATTTGTTATATAAAACATAATTTTTTGAATGTTGAGAGGTGTAATTTATGAAAAGAATAATATCAATTATGTTATCAGGTGCAATGCTTCTGTCTGTTGCTCCGTATCCGACTGTTGCTGAACAAGAAATGGATGTATTTTATGATGATTTTTCAGACGGAAGGCTTGATTCAGACAAATGGCTTGTTGCCTATAAAAACTGGGGTGGAAAAGTTACTGAAAACGGTGTGAAAGTCGATTATAACGGAGGTGTAATTCCACAGAACGTTTCTATTAGGGACGGAAAATTGATTCTGACGGGAAATGGAAATCTATATGATGGTGATCTGAGGGGAATCAACAAGGATGGTTCACAGCGCAGCGACGGGAAAAGAACGGGTGCAGCAATTGCAACCAAAGAGTATTATGCATCAGGAAGTTATGAAATTATGGCAAAGATTTCTTCTGAATTGGGTGCTTGTTCTGCAATGTGGACTTTTGAATATGAGGAAGACTGGGATACGGGTGAGATTGTAAATCATGAAATAGATATTGAAATGCCTGGCAGACCAGCTTCTGAAAATAAAAATCAGAGCTTTCAGTATGCGCTTTGCAATACATGGACAGGTGAAAACGAGGGTGAATATGAAACGGGTTACACCGACATCGGTGTAAATCAGGCTGACGGAGAATTTCATAAATACCGCTTTGATTGGCATACAGGCAATAACGACGAAGATGCAAGAGTAGAATTTTATTTTGACGATGTACTGACTTATACATCAACAGAGCATATTCCGACAAATGAAGGAAGATTGTGGCTTGGATTATGGTTCCCTAATGGTTGGGCAGGAATCCCCGATTTTGAAACATCAGCTTTTGAGATAGACTATGTGAAAATAACGCCTTTCCATGAAAAAGGAGATACAAAGCAAAATGAAACATACCCGGATGACGGATGGGGCAATATGGATGATATCTCGATATCCGATACATCAAACGAGGAAGATGTCGATCCGGACGAAGCATTCAGTATATCGGATATATTACTTTTCCAAAAGTGGTTGTTGTGTGCTCGTGATTTAAAGCTTGCTGACTGGAATGTTTGGAATTTGTATGATGATGAGTGGCTTGATGTATTTGACATTGTACATATGAAACGCAGGCTTATTAATCTAATAGATAAACATTGTTGTTTAAAGTGAAGAACAATGGAAGTGAACGTCTATATTTTTTGAATTCGTTTGATTAAGGAGGGAGTTATGAAAAGACAGTTATTAAGTATTCTGCTTACATTGGTCATGGTAATCGGTATAATGCCAGTCAATGCATTTGCGGAGGACATCGGTTCAGACAGTTCACAATCGGAAAATTACGGCGAATTTACTGACGGAGAACAGGTTATCAGTGATATGATTGATAAGAACGGAATGTACGCTCATCCACGTATCATCATGTCAGAGGAGAGATTTGCTAAACTGAAAGCAAGTATCGGAGCTGATTCCGTAACAGGAATCCTACTTGATAAACTTCGCAATGAAGCGGACAGACACCTTAATGAGCCTGTGTCGCAATATGAAATTCCCGACGGTATACGTCTTCTTGAAACCTCAAAAAGAATACAGCGTCGTGTTGCTGCACTTGCAATGTCGTACAATATTTTCGGAGATGAAAAATATGCTCAGCGATGTTATGCAGAGCTTGAAGCGGCGTGTAATTTTAAAGATTGGAATCCAAGTCATTTTCTTGATACCGCTGAAATGAGTACAGCCTTTGCACTCGGTTATGACTGGCTATATCATTGGATGAATGACGAGCAGAGAGCATTCCTCAGAAAAAATATGATTGAAAAAGGATTAACTCAGGTCATGGAGGATTATGAGGATAAACCACGAACCCGTACTTATCGCTGGTATCAGGATTATCCCGGAGATAACTGGAAGCTTGTCTGCAACGGAAGTATGAACATGGCGGCGCTTGCAATAGGAGATGAAGCTGACGCAAGAGATATTGCTTCTGAGGTTCTCACCTATGCTTACAAGGAGTCATATGCTTTTGTTCGCCGTGCCTACAGCGCAAAGGACGGAACATACAGTGAAGGACTGGGGTATTGGGATTACGCTACATATTATCTTGGCTTGTATTCCTCCTCATTGACAAGTGCCACGGGAACTGACTACGGTCTTGCTGATTTTGAAGGACTTCGTAAATCTGTTGATTTTGTCCGCTATATGAGCTCTAACACTCCAAAATCATTTAGTTTCGGTGACGACGGTGACAGTCGTGATACAGGCTGGGCAGTTCTTCTGTGGTTAGGTGATTATCTTCAATCATACGATATATCAGCAATTCGTCTAAAGAAAATAGAAAACGACAGTTTTAATTATCTTGATCTTCTGTGGATTGATGAAGAGAAAAACCCTGATTCCGCCGATGATAGTCCTACTGACTGGGGAGAGGTTGGCGCATCAAATGCCAGCTTCAGAAACACATGGGATGAAAGCGGAATTGTGGCGGCACTTCATGTCGGTACAAATAACTATAAATATCATGGTCATTATGATTTAGGCTCATTCTATATTGAGTCAAACGGCGAAAGATTTTTTACTGATCTGGGAAATGAGCAGTATGAACTTCCGAATCGTCTATATTCCTACCGAATAAGAGCTGAAGGTCATAATACACTTGTAATAAATCCATCTCAGGAGCTCGATCAGCAAGAGGGCGCAGAATGTCTTATCAGCAGTTTTAGAGGAGGAAACGAAGCCTACGCTGTCGCAGATTTAACCGCCGCATACAAGCCGAGTGGCGCAGAAAGCGTTGTTCGTGGTCTGAAAATGATAAAAGACAAGGAATGTGTTATCATTCAGGATGAAATTTCTCTGAATGCCCACGGTGAGATATACTGGTTTGCGCACACAAAGGGACAGATTGATGTTGCTGATGACGGCAGAAGTGCTGTTGTTACAGTCGGTTCGGAGAAAATGTGGGTAGAAATTATCAGTGATGGCGGTGAGTTTAGCGTAATGAATGCTGAATTACTGCCAACATCCCTCGCTGTTTCAAATCAGACGGACAACAGCAGTTACAGAAAGCTTGCTGTTCATCTGACAAATACCAAGGATACAACAATTTCTGTTGCATGCATTCCGCTGAAACAGGGAGAAACACAGCCCTCATGGATACCGTCTGTGAAAGCGTTATCCGAATGGACTCCTCAGACGACAGACGGCGATGTAAACGCTGACGGTGTATTCAATATCGCTGATTTAGTTTTACTACAAAAGTGGTTATCAGCAGTTCACGATACTGAACTGAAAAATTGGAAAGCTGCTGATTTATGCGATGACAATAAACTTGATGCATTCGACCTTGTGCTCATGAAGCAGTTATTAATAAGAGAGTTGTCAATGTGATAGATGACTTTGCTTTTTTAAATTGGAATCAGATGTTTCCCAAGCATTTTTGCTTGGGAAACTTATTTTTTGGTAAACTACAATGACTTTCGCCACACGACTTCAGTTTGAAATGCCCCCTTTTGTTAGATAAAGTGCTATAATGGAAATATATCAATCAGAAGTCTATAGTGCTAGAATAAAAAAGAGCCTTTTTGGAATTCACATTTACAGTAATTACACTATAATTTTTTGTTGCTTTCACTATTCTATCTATGTGATACTGCCTTCGTACCAATGCTTAATTGTTTGCTGAAGTAAAAGAAGTATTGTACTTCCACAGCTTTCGTGATATAATAATACATGAGATGAAATATAACAGAATGGAGCGTGACTTTTATGAATAACACGATTAAAGAAATGGCGGAAAAGCTTTTGGAATTTGATGAATACAAGATTGTTTATCATATCCGTCCAGATGGCGACTGCATCGGTTCATCATTTGCACTTGCACTGGGGTTGCAGTCGATAGGCAAGCGCTGTGCCGTTGTCGGCAGGGATCCTGTCCCAATGATCCATCAACATTTGACGTCTAAGATTCCGCAGGATTCTCTTGAAAATCCCATATATTTTTCGGTGGATGCTGTATCACCGATGCGCACAGGTAACTATGCTGATGAGCATTTCACATTTTGCATTGACCATCACCGTGGAAATTCTATTAATGCTGACTTTAAGTATGTGGAGGAAGACTGCGGTGCGTGCAGCGAAATTGTTTTCAAATTGCTATGTGAAATGAACATTACAATTACAAAGGAGATTGCTGACTTGCTCTACACCGCACTTGTAACGGATACACGCTGCTTTCAGACTTCCGACACAAGCGCACAGACATTTGAAATCGCAGCTGCACTGACAAGACTTGGCGCAAACACCTTCGACATCAGTAGGAGGAACTGCTTTGTAAAATCAAAGGGGAGACGTGCTATTGAAAAAATACTGCAAGAAAGCTTGCACTTTTCCTGTCGTGATCAACTGATTACAGGCATCATTACACTGGATGATCTTAAACGTGCAGGCATTGCCGATTCAGAGATCGAAGGTATCAACTCCTTTGTCGAGCAGTATGAAGAAATGCGCATTGGTGTGACAGTGCGAGAATTACCCGATGGCCGTTCCCGCTGTTCGACGAGAACAAGCGGTGACATATCTGCAAATGCAATCTGTATGGTGCATGGCGGTGGCGGACATTATCACGCTGCAGTATGCGAGCTTGATGAACCTCCTGTTGAAGCAAGACTAATAATAGAGGAAACATGCAGAAAATTCCTGCCATGAAACAACGAGAGGCTCTTTTGATATTTTGTGATTTGTTGTTATTTCAAGAGTATTATGGTATAATTAAGGTATCTCAATTATTTGGTGTTAGCTAATGCTGAATTCTCTCTAAGAAACTTTAATTATAATTATCCTATACTCAGAGAAATTATAAACAATTTACATGATTTGAGAGTTTATGCACATATTTTGGACATAGATGTTTTTACAGTGATATTATTATTAATCATTTAGAAAGACAATATATGACGATATATAATCTCAAATAATTGGTATCATAATAATGAAAATTCAAGAGGATTTCGTTTTGGTTATCGTTGAATGTGCAGAAATATTGAATTCTTGCTGGAAATATGATATAATAAATTTTATACATATACTATTGTATATTATGGATTGACATAATAATACATAATATTATGTATTATTCTATATGAAAACGTGAAAGGTGGAAGCTATAAAATGAATATTCAAGTTTTAGAATCATTGCCGGAGGTTATAAATAAGTATAAAGAAAATTTAGAAGCTGACGAAATAACTGTTTTTACTTCAAAGTTGAATGCGTTTGGAACTGATAAGGACCGTACACTTGGCGGTCCTGAATCTACATTTACATTAACTAATAAACGTATTATTGTAAATAATGGTAAAGGAACTTGGGATTTTGATTTAATGGACGATGTAATAGGCATCAGAAAATATGATAATGGTAAAAAATTTATTATGAGGACAGTTTATTATGTTGTAGATTTTAAGGAGGAAGTTGAAAGTGGAATACCAGGTGCTTTTATGAAAGGAATGCATTTGTATTTAGATAAGAAAAATATTGCTTTATTTGATGAACTATTACAAAAATTGATATAAAGTTTTAAAATTATACAATGTGTGAAAAACACGTTTGCTTATTGTTTTTTTAAAATTGAGATGTTATATGTTTACAATTGATTTTATCGTCGTTTTTAAATCAAGGTCTAAAGAAAATAGATGTTTATCAAGTATGATGTAATTAAACTGATGCGTAAATAAATATAATTTT
The DNA here is from genome assembly GCA_015066925.1 of Ruminococcus sp. Lineage (GTDB taxonomy): Bacteria > Bacillota > Clostridia > Oscillospirales > Ruminococcaceae > Ruminococcus. The sequence goes on along the minus strand of SVNL01000039.1, from coordinate 1,229 downwards.
TTATTTAAAAGTATCCGTTTAATAATCCGGTGACTTTTCAACGAATCCAAAGCATGATAAGTTTAATCGTGGAAAGGCTAAAAGTTATATTGAAAATATTCTGAGGGAATATATATATTGCGCATAGCATAATTAATCCTACCTAATCAGGTAGGATTATGGCTATATTTCGTGGTTTGTATTTTAGTGCTTTCCTCAGCTTGCCCACTGTGATATGCTCAGGAATGTGGTTTTGGGGTCAGTTTTGGGGTAGAAAAACGGGGGAAAATACTATTAGAAGATATAATTTTTCTCGTTATGTATCAAAGAAAACAATTATATTATCTTTTTTGTTTATAGCTACTCCTGTTTGATGCTCATCATGAAGTTCTGTATAATATATTTTATAATTGCTCTCTTTATCATTCAGGTATTTCTTAAGTGCGAAGTAGTACATCTGATTCTCATATCTTACTGGCTCATCTGTATCGCTGACTACAATAGCTTTATCAGAATATATCTTCTCTTCTTTCTTCAGTTTATCGTCGGAAGCTAAATAAGAAAGAAATATCTCTTGGCCGCGTTGCTTTTCCATAAATATTCGAATATCCAACAACTCAAGTCCAGAGTGTGATCTATCATTGAAAATATCATATTCTTTAAGCAACGTACTTTTATAAAAGTAGTAGCTGTGTTTGGGTCTGTATGATACCATTCCGGAAATAAAGGAAAAAACAGGCATCAATATCAGTAATGAAACTATGCTAATAAAAAATATATCACGGCATTTTTTATCATTCTTTTTTAGGTGTATAAGAAGTATGATAATTCCAAAGCAAAAAAAAGTTAATAATAGATAAATCAATCGTCCGAAACACAACGTCAAAGCAATGAAGATGATAAAAAGAAAGGCATAAATTACTTTATAAATATTAAATCTCATTTATACTCCTTTTTATTTAACTATGTGAAAATCATCTTCACCCTTAACGTCAAATGAATCAATCGTTTTATCACTATTAATATCTCCATATAACTTATATGTAGATCTATAGGATACAGCATTTGTTTTAGGGAGATGAGATTGAAAACTATTTAACGAGAGAGTTAGTATAGTTGTAATAGTTACTATTGACGAAAATAATTTACGCATATAATTCTCCTTAATACATTATTTTAGTTATAGTTTAGCATGATAGTAATATAAAATCAAGTATTTTTTTAAAATATATTTATTATTACTATAATAA
>SVNL01000038.1 GCA_015066925.1 Ruminococcus sp. | reverse complement strand
GTACACCTGGCGATAACGTTACAATGGATGTTGAGCTCATCACTCCAATCGCTATCGAAGAAGGTCTCCGTTTCGCTATCCGTGAAGGCGGTAGAACAGTTGGTTCAGGCGTTGTAACTGCTATCAACGAATAATTTTATTACAATAATTAAAACCACGCTTTATGCGTGGTTTTTTTTGTACTTGTATAAAAATAAGCCTTATCATATTGACTATTCAGAGAATAAGTAATATAATAAACAAAATGATAAATTAATGAGAAGCGTTATGAAGAATAAAACTTTATTATCGATAATTTTATTTTGCATCGGATTTGTAGTTACATATTTAATTATGTGTTATTTGCCTCCATTTAGAATTAAACTTCACGCTGAACCGTTTGAGTATTTTATTGCAAGTATAAGACATATGATGTTATTTAAAGGAATCATATCTTTTATTTTTGGAATTTTACTTGCAATAATTCCTAAAATAAAGAAAAGTAAATTAACCAAATGAAACGTTATTAAATTCCTAAAGAATTAATCTTTGGGAATTTAGTTTTTTATGTGATTTAGTATGATATTTTTTTGCTGATATAAAAATAAAGACTATCGTAATTAACGATAGCCTTTAAAATAAGCGATTACTTCTTGATAACTCTTACTCTGATAACACCGTCAGTAGCCTTGATAGCATCAACAAGTGCATCGTTAACATCGCCAACAATATCAATCATTGTGTATGCATAGTCCTTCTTGCTTGCATTAACCATATTTTCAATGTTAAGACCTGCATTGCCAACTGCTGTAGTCATAGCAGCAATGAGTGTAGGAATATTCTTGTGAATAACACAAACCTTTGTACCAACAGCATTCATTGAAGCGTTAGGAAGATTTACGCTGTTCTTAATATTACCGTTTTCAAGGTAATCAATGATTTCGTGAGCAGCCATAACAGCGCAGTTGTCTTCACTTTCAGGAGTTGAAGCACCGAGGTGAGGAAGAACAATAACATTTTCAACGCCGAGAACGATATCATCAGCAAAGTCAGTAACATACTTAGCAACCTTACCGTCAGCAATTGCCTTAACGATAGCTTCACTGTTGATGAGCTCGCCTCTTGCAAGGTTGATGATACGAACGCCGTCTTTCATCATTGCAATCTGAGCAGCATCAATAGTATTCTTAGTTGCAGGAGTATATGGCATATGAATTGTGATATAGTCGCTGTTCTTGTAGATATCATCAAGTTCCTTAACAACCTGAATGTGTGAGTCAAGATTGATAGCAGCGTCGAGTGAGAGGTAAGGGTCATAACCGATAACCTTCATACCGAGCTTGATAGCAGCATTAGCAATCTTACCGCCGATAGCACCAAGACCGATTACACCAAGAGTCTTGCCTCTGAGTTCAGGACCTGCAAATTTAGCTTTACCGCCTTCAACAGTCTTAGGAGCATCAGGAGTACCCTTGAGTGAAGCAGCCCAAGCAGCAGCCTCAACGATTTTTCTTGAAGCAAGAAGAAGAGCACAAATAGCAAGTTCCTTAACAGCATTTGAGTTAGCACCCGGTGTATTGAAAACACAGATACCTTCTTCAGCACATTTATCAACAGGAATATTATTTACACCGGCACCGGCTCTTGCAATACAAAGAAGATTGTCGCCGAAAGTCATATCGTGCATTTTAGCACTTCTAACCATAATTGCATCAGGATTTTCAGGAGCATCACTTACAGTATAAATGCTCTTATCGAAAATATCAGTACCGCAAGCGGCAATTTTATTAAGTGTCTGAATATTATACATTAAAATCAAACCTCTTTCTGAATATATTAAAATTGTAAGCTTTAGAGTATAAGCAATTTATACTCTAAAGCGTACATTAAATTTGAAAAATTAAGCGTTTTCTTCTTCGAACTTCTTCATGAAAGCAACGAGCTTTTCAACACCTTCGATAGGCATAGCGTTGTAGATAGAAGCTCTCATACCGCCTACGCTTCTGTGACCTTTAAGGTTTTCGAAGCCAGCTTCCTTAGCTTCCTTGATGAACTTAGCGTCGAGCTCGTCGTTACCTGTGATGAAAGGAACGTTCATAAGTGAACGGTCAGCTTTTTCAACAGTACCCTTGAAGAGCTTAGACTGATCGAGGAAATCATAGAGAATAGCAGCTTTCTTTTCGTTATGAGCCTTCATAGCTTCAAGACCGCCCATTTTCTTGATCCACTTGAAAACTTTTCCACAGATATAGATACCATAACATGGAGGAGTATTGTAGAGTGAATCGTTATCAGCCTGAGTTTTCCACTTGAGCATTGTAGGAGTACCTGGAAGAACATCATCAGTAATGAGGTCTTCACGAACGATAGCAATTACAACACCTGCAGGGCCGACATTTTTCTGAACGCCGCCGTAGATAACGCCATACTTAGTAACGTCAACAGGCTCTGAAAGGAAACATGAAGAAACGTCAGAAACAAGAAGCTTACCCTTAGTATCAGGGAGTGACTTAAACTTTGTACCGTAAATAGTGTTGTTTTCACAAATATAAACGTAATCAGCATCTTCTGGAATATCGAGATTTGAACAATCAGGGATATAAGAGAAAGTTTTATCAGCTGAAGAAGCAACTGCAACAGCCTCACCGTACATCTGAGCTTCCTGGTAAGCCTTCTTAGCCCACTGACCGGTAATTATGTAAGCAGCCTTTTTATTTTTCATAAGGTTCATAGGAACAGCGGCGAACTGCTGTGAAGCACCACCCTGAAGGAAAAGAACCTTGTAGTTATCAGGAATATTCATAAGGTCACGAAGATCCTGTTCAGCTTCCTTAATGATTGTATCATAAGCCTTGGAACGGTGTGACATTTCCATTACGGACATACCTGTTCCACGGTAATCCATCATTTCGTCAGCAGCTTCCTTGAGAACTTCCTCAGGGAGAACAGCAGGACCTGCACTAAAATTGTAAACTCTGCTCATTTTAAGTTAACCTCCAAAAATAAAATTTATTATTAAAAAAATAATAATAACATACAATAATATTATACTCCTTTACAGTCGATAAGTCAATAAAAATCGACTGATTTTTTGAAAAAATCCTTTAAAGCAGCATCACACAGTATGCAAAAGTCATTTATATAAAATTAGATTGCTTATTTTTCGTAATATTGCTTATTTTTCGTAATACAGAAGATATATTTTTTAGTGTGTAGATAGTGAAACTGTGTGATTTATATATAATCAGACGGAAAATACAGCTTTAAATTTGTATGTGCGTTACAACAATAATCCCATTCACAGTACGAAAAAAACACAAAATGAACAAGAATTGAAATATTGGGGATAATGCTTGACATTTTGTGTATAAAGCAATATAATATATGTATGTATGAAAATTTGAAATGAGGTATAAATATGCTTAAAAACAGCGAAAAGAGTATGGATAAAATTGTTGACCTCTGCAAATCCAAGGGATTTGTTTATGCAGGTTCAGAAATTTACGGCGGTCTTGCAAATACATGGGATTACGGTCCTCTTGGTGTTGAGCTTAAGGATAATATTAAAAGAGCCTGGAGAAGAAAGTTTATTCAGGAAAATAAGTATAATGTCGGACTCGACAGTGCTATTCTGATGAATCCACAGACATGGGTTGCATCAGGACATATCGGCGGCTTCTCTGATCCTCTTATGGATTGTAAAGAATGTAAAACACGTCATAGAGCTGATAACCTTATCGAAGATTTTGACGGCACAAATGTTGCGGGCTGGACAAATGAACAGATGACAGCTTACATAAAGGAAAAGAATATTGTTTGTCCAAATTGCGGAAAGGCTAATTTTACTGATATCCGTCAGTTTAATCTTATGTTCAAGACATTCCAGGGTGTTACTGAGGATTCAAAAGCTGAGCTTTATCTTCGTCCTGAAACTGCACAGGGTATTTTCGTAAACTTTGCAAATATTCAGCGTACAAGCAGAAAAAAGGTTCCATTTGGTGTTGCTCAGATAGGCAAGTCATTCAGAAACGAGATTACTCCCGGTAACTTTATTTTCCGTGTGCGTGAGTTTGAACAGATGGAGCTTGAATTCTTCTGTAAACCGGGTACTGACCTTGAATGGTTTGATTACTGGAGAAGCTTCTGCAAAAACTGGCTTTTAAGCATCGGTATCAATGAAGATAATTTAAGACTTCGTGACCATTCACCTGAGGAGCTTTGCTTCTACTCAAAGGCAACAACAGACTTTGAATATCTCTTCCCATTTGGTTGGGGTGAGCTTTGGGGAATTGCTGACAGAACAGATTACGACCTTAATCAGCATATCAAGACAAGTGGTAAATCGCTTGAATATTTTGACCCTGAAACAAATGAAAAATATGTTCCATATGTTATCGAGCCATCACTCGGTGTTGAGCGTCTGTTCCTTTCAATCGTAACAGAGGCATATGATGAAGAAGAAATCGTTTCTGTTGATAAAAACGGTAATGAGAAAAAGGATGTAAGAACAGTAATGCATTTCCATCCTGCACTTGCACCATTTAAAGCTGCTGTTCTTCCACTTGTAAAGAAACTCACTCCTAAGGCTATGGAGGTTTATGAAATGCTTTCAAAGAAGTTCAATATTGACTTCGACGAAGCAGGTACAATCGGTAAGAGATATCGTCGTCAGGACGAAATAGGTACTCCTTTCTGTATTACATACGATTTCGATACACTTGAAAAGGATAATTGCGTTACAATCCGTAATCGTGATACTATGGAGCAGGAAAGAGTAAGCATTGATAATCTTGTTGCATATCTTGAAGAAAAAATTGATTTCTGATTTAAGATGTGTTAAAATTACAGCTATAGAAAATGTAAAGCCTGAGAAGAAAATTTTTCTTTTCAGGCTTTAATAATATATTTATATTTTCTGTTTCATAAGTCCGTGATGATTGCAGTATAAATAAAGATATCCTTTTCCTCTAAGATTAAATCTGCATTCAGCATTGCCCTCGGGGTACAATTTAACAAGCTGAAGCTTATCTGAAGTAAGATGTGCCAGAAATGAAATATAGTGTTCTTTTGACATTTCGTGATTAACGGTAACGAAATATTCATCTTCAACATTTTCAATAATAATTTTATGTTCATCATCTGTTTCTTCTGCTTCTGACGGAAGCAGATTTATTCCGCAGCAGCTGATTGTACTTTCTCCGACTGCAGTTACAATATTGCCGCAAATCGGACAGATATAGAATTTAAGCCGAAGCATATTGGCGGAAATATTCTTGTTATCAATTGCATTTCCTGACATTAATTCGATTACAGAAACTGATAAAGCAGCTGCAAGAGGCTCTAATAATGAAATATCAGGAAAGCCTTTTGCGGTTTCCCATTTTGATATAGTTTTTGGACTGACATCAATCAAAGCCGCAAGTTCATTCTGTGTCATATTTTTAAGCTTGCGCAGATGCTTGATTGTATTACCTGTAACATAATTATCTATCATTTTTCTTCTCCTTTGATTTTGATACCATAAGTATAACACTATGAAATTGATTTTACAACCTACATTTCGTAGATATGAAATCAGTTTCTGTTTTTTTATTTTATCGTCTTGCAAAAATGAAAAAAATATTATATAATAATCTTATTATAGCTTATAAGTGCTGATGGAGGTACATAAATAAATGAATAAAAAGGAAACAGCAGAAATAAAAAAGAATTTTTCCGATAAAAGCGGATTTTTTATTATGGAAAAAATTCTCACAGGTTTTGTTGATGCAGACAAAAACCTGCTTTATAGTAATATATCGTCTTGTATAACAATGTCTGAGGAGGACCATTCTGTTTACGAGGATACTCTTAAAAAGGTGCTTAATACAAATGTAGGCAAATCGTTTATAGAGTATGAATTCCCGAACGAAGCATACGAAGAGGGACAGGCACAGGATATTCTCTACAAGCTTCTGAAATCAGAGCTTAAAGACGAAGAAGCGGCAGAGAATTTTTTACATATGATAATCAATAATATCGCATATACAGGTCCGTTTACCGTAATTACTGCTTATTGCAGCTATACAATAAGAACTAAGGATAAAACTGACGAATACTCAGAAAACGCCGATGAAGTATACCGTTATCTTCTTACAGCAATATGTCCTGCAAATACGTCAAATGACGGCTTTGTATTCGATTCTTCAAGCAATGAGATTATGAAAAAAATGAATACAGAGCTTATTATAAGTAAGGCACCTACAGATGGATTTTTGTATCCTGTGTTCAGTAACAGAAGCCCTGATGTAAACCACGTTATGTATTACACAAAAAATAAGAGCAAGCCGAATATTTCGATTATTGAAAACGTTCTCGGATGCAGCTTTGTAATGTCTGCCGATAACGAAAAAGCAAGCTTTCAGACTATACTAAAAAGTGTTGTCGGAGATGACCTTGACTATACTCTGATAAAAACAGTAAACGATAAAATTCAGGAAGTAGTTGAAGAAAATAAAAATGATACAGATGTAACTGTAATCGACGATAAAAAGCTTCATGATATATTATCAGAGGTTGGTGTTTCAAATGAAAAGCTTGTTGCACTTGAAACCGTTTACGAGAAATCATGCGGAAATGCACCTCTTACTGCTTCAAATCTTGTTGAAACAAAAACAGTTCTTACATCACCGGGAATTACAGTGAATATAAAGCCATCGGCTTCAGATAAAGTAAGAACAAGTGTAGTTGACGGCAGAAGATGTCTACTTATAGACCTTGACGACCCAAATATAGAAATAAACGGGCTTCCCGTTAGTCTTAACTGATATGAGAACTTATTTTTTAAAGCTTATTAATATAATAAGAACAAAATCACTGGAAACGGTACTGGGATTTGTTAAATGGATTATTCTCGGCGGAATAATGGGTGTTCTTCTTGGATTGATAGGTACAGGTTTTTATTATTGTATAGAATCAGCGGCACGCTTCAGAGATGGTAACAAATGGATAATATGGCTTCTGCCTATCGGCGGTGCAGCTATAGTATCGTTTTATTCTGCGCTTGGTTGCCGTAATGACAGAGGAACAAACCTTGTTCTTCTTGCAGTTCGTGATAACGAAAAAATGGGACTCAATCATACACTGAGCATATTTGTAGCGTCTGTAATAACACATCTTTTCGGAGGCTCAAGCGGACGTGAAGGTGCGGCACTTCAAATCGGCGGAAGTATTGGCTCACAGCTTGGAAGAACGTTCAGGCTTGATGAGGATGATAAAAGAATTCTTACAATGTGCGGAATGAGTGCGGCTTTTTCGGCACTTTTCAATACACCTATTGCAGCAGCATTTTTTGCTATGGAAGTAATAAGTGTAGGAATTTTTCATTATTCCGCAATAGTTGCCTGCGTAATTTCAGCGATTACAGCAAATGAAATATCAAGTCATCTTGGTGTAACTTCTTTAAGTGCAGAGGTAATATTCCCCGAAAGCAATGTAGGAGTATATATTAAAGTATTGATATTTACGATTTTATGTGCTTTGTTGAGTATATTATTCTGTGTTGTTATGGGAATTGTATCAATCGGTTATAAGAAAATCCGCAACAATACTGTAAGAGTAATGACAGGCGGTCTTATAGTTGCTTTGCTTACATTTCTGGTTGGAACTTATGACTATAACGGAGCAGGCGGCGGAATTATAGCAAGTGCATTTACAGAGCCTGCAAAACCTGAAGCGTTTGTGCTGAAAATCGTATTTACTGCTCTTACACTATGTGCAGGCTTTAAAGGCGGCGAAATTGTTCCTGTATTTTTTGTCGGAGCAACGTTCGGAAGTCTTTTTGCAGATATAATGGGACTTGATTGTTCGCTGGGTGCTTCGATAGGTATGATAGCACTTTTCTGCGGAGTTACAAACTGTCCGATAGCCTCACTTCTTCTTAGTATTGAGCTTTTCGGTAGCGAGGGATTAATATTTTTTGCATTAGCTTGTGCGGTTTCGTATATGCTCTCAGGCTACAGAGGACTTTACAGCGAACAGACAATACTTTATTCAAAAACAAAAACCAGATTTATAAATAAAAAAATAGGTAATAAGGATCACTAAAAAGGGGGATATAACTATATGAGTATAAGACTGGCTGAGCTTTCTGATTTAAAGATAATTGCAAATATAACTGAAACAACAATAAGTGAAATTTATCCTCATTATTATCCTAAGGGTGCTGTTGTTTTTTTTCTTAATCATCACAGGGAAGAAAATATTATCAGAGATATTGAACACGGACAGGTTTATATATGTATGAATTCTAAGCAGGAAATTACGGGTACTGTAACTGTAAAGGATAATGAAATATTAAGACTTTTTGTTTTGCCGCAGTATCAGGGACGTGGATATGGACGTGAAATGCTTGATTTTGCCGAAAAAAGCGTGCTTGAGAAGTACGATGAAGTAGTAATAGACGCTTCTCTTCCTGCAAAGAGAATATACCGCAACAGAGGATATAAGGAAACGGAAAGCAATATTATAGAAGTTTCGTATAATGATTACCTGTGTTATGATGTAATGGTTAAACAAAAATAAACATATTGAATGACCGAAGATGAATTTTTCGGTCATTTTTTTTGGTCATTCAAAAGCCACATTGAAAGCAGGTATAAGCATCCGCCTACGGCAATAGATATAAAAAGCGTATATGTTTCAGAGATAACATGAGTGAGCCTGTCACAGCATAGCATTGCAGAAATTCCGCAGATGATTCCCGAATAGATAACGGATAAAAAGGGTTTTACCGGTATTTTTATTCCTGTTATTTTGAAATATACTACGAGAGAAAGCAGAAGGATTATTCCATAGCAAAGAGTTGTTGAAAGAGCCGCACCGTTTATTCCCATATGCTTTATAAGAGTAAGATTGCCTATAAGCTTTATAACTGAAGCTATAAGCATTATTTTAAGAGGGACAGAGGGATTCCCTGTTGCCTGAAGCATACTGAAAACAGGAAATGATACGCAAAGAAAGACCATTCCCGGCATAAGATATTTCAAAGCCTCTATGCAGATTGCAACTTCGTCAGACTGCATAGGAAAGAGAAATGAAAGAATTTGTTTTGACAATACACCTATACCGATAGCCGCAGGTACAGCCATTATGAAAGCGGCAAGCAAAGCCTGAGAGCTGTTTTTTTGGAGCGATTTTTTATCATTTCGTTCCCATGCAACCGTTATTGAGGGGAGAATTCCTTTCCCAAGCATATTTGTAACTGACGGAATAAGGTTAAATACGGTTATTGCAAGTCCTGTGAAAGAGCCGTATATAAATTGTGGGAAGTCCTCTTGCCCGAATTGTAGTGATAATTCGTGATAACCCTTATACATTCTGCAGCAGCCTATAATCGTTGCAAGGTCGATTATTGAGGTGAAATTGGTAACAAGAGAGCTTATGCCTATAGGAAGTGCAATTTTTATAAGCTCTCTTGAAATATCACGACTATTTATCAGTGTTTCGTCACCCATTTTATTTTCGCTTCGAATGAAAATACGCATAATAGGGAAGAAGAGTGCAGAGCCTGCTGATGAAAGAGTTACACCCAGTATTCCTGCGGCGGCTTTAACAGCACGAAAATCCGTTCCGACAGGGAAATATGTAATAAGCGTTTCGCTGTGCTTTGAGGCAAGACTGCATAAAAGAAGTCCTGCACTAACCTTGACAATTCCTTCTGCAAGCTGAGATAATGCTGTCGGATACATATTGCACAATCCTTCGTAATATCCGCGCTCGACAGCCGTAATGCATCCGAGGAGGACAGAAGGAGCAATAAGGATTATTCCTATCCATGCATCCGGTGATTTTGCAATATATACCGCAAATGGTTTTGCAGAAGCGGCTATGGCAATCATACCGAAAAAACCAACTGCCAAAAAAAGCTTCATAGCTGTTTTGCGGATATTTTGTGCGTTTTTGTACATTTCAAGTGCAACACTTTGTGCGGTAAGTCGTGCAACAGCTGCAGAAAGTCCTGTTACGGCTAAAGCGTATACAGGAAGAAAGAGACTGTATGCACAGCTGAAAAAACCCATTCCAACGCCGCCAAGCATATTTGTAAGAGGAATTTTAAACAGCGCTCCAAGCCCTTTTGCGAGTACAGCTGATACCAAAAGTATCAAAGACCCCTTGATAAAACCTTGTTTTTTCACCTGAAAACCACCTTTTTTGAAATTATACAAAAATATATGTTGCTACTTTTGAAAATATGTGGTATAATTAGTAATGTAAGTTTTGCCCAATTCGTGGTTTTACTTTACATTATTATAAAAATTATTTTGATATTGTGGTGTTCAGGCTGCCCTTATATCGTATAATCAAAAATTCAGAAAGGACGGTTTTCTTATCAATGGAATATAAATTTTCAGATAAGGTAAGCGGGCTGCAGGCTTCTGCTATCAGAGAAATTCTTAAATTCACATCTGAACCGGGAGTGATTTCTTTTGCGGCAGGTAATCCTGCTCCTGAAGCATTTCCGAGTGAGAAGGTTGCCGAGCTTTCAGCCGAGCTTCTTGCAAATGAGCCGATTTTAGCTTTGCAGTACAGTATTACTGAGGGATATACTCCGCTTCGTGACGCTTTAAAAGAGAATATGGCGGCTCAAGGCTGTTTTAATTCCGAAATCGACGACCTTATTATTACTTCCGGCGCTCAGCAGGGAAATGAACTTGCATGTAAGGTTTTATTAAACGAGGGAGATACACTTATCTGTGAAGCACCAAGCTTTATAGGTTCTATTAATGCATTTAAATCGTATAATGTAAATCTTGTCGGAGTCGAGCTTGAAAATGACGGAATTAATCTGGAAAAGCTTGAAGAGGCTATTAAAACAAACAAGAATGTTAAGCTTCTTTATCTTATTCCAAATTTCCAGAATCCTACAGGCCTCACAATGTCGTGGGAAAAGCGCAAGGCTGTTTATGAGCTTGCAAAAAAATATGATTTCATAATTCTTGAGGATAACCCTTATGGTAACTTGAGATTTGACGGAGAAGATATTCCTGCAATTAAGACTCTCGATACAGAAGGCAGAGTTATCTATACAGGTACTTTTTCTAAAATACTCTCTCCGGGCTTCCGTACAGGATATGTTTCAGCACCTAAGGCGATTGTGCAGAAAATTATCGTGTGCAAGCAAGTTTCTGATGTTCATTCAAATATCTGGGCACAGGTTATATGTCACCGCTTTATGACAGGCGTTGATATGAATGAGCATTTTGCAAAGCTCAGTGCTGTGTATAAAAGAAAATGTGAGCTTATGCTCTCAAAAATTGAAGAATGCTTCTCGAAGAAGATTACTTACACAAGACCGGAGGGCGGACTTTTTATCTGGTGTACACTGCCTGAAGGCTGTGATATGATAGAATTCTGCACAAAGGCTGTTACGGAATATAAAATTGCTGTTGTTCCGGGAACTGCATTTTGTATAAGTGAAAGTGATAAAACTCAGTCATTCCGACTCAACTTCTCAACTCCTACTGACGAACAGATTGTCAAAGGAATTGAAATTCTCGGTAAAATGACAAAAGATATGTTTGATTAATTTTGAAAGGATTTTTTTATTATGGCTAGACGTTCACCTTTAGACAGATACCCTGTTACACAGAAATATCTTATGACAAGAGGTCAGGCTCTTACTTTTCCTGCTGACCTTTTAAGCGTAAAAGTTAAATCAGAAGAGGTTTATGGTATGGTTATTGATATGCCAATGGGTGTAGATGTTGTTACAACTATGGTATGCTTTATCAATGGCGCTGCTAACCTTTACTTCAATAACGGAAATGAATATACAGGCGCTTCAATGCGTTATAGAAATCTTGTTCAGGCAGCAAGAAATCTTGTTCTTCAGGCAAGTGAGCTTAAACCTTTTGCTGAAAAAGTAAAGGCATTCGATATGCCTGTCGGAAAGACACATTTTGTATATCTTCTTACAAAGAAAGGCGTATATAAAACTATAATCGAGCCTGCACTTGTTGCTCAGTCACCTGTCCAGATTCAGACTGCTTTTTCACTTTATCAGAATGTTCTCAACGAAGTAAGAAACTGTCAGCTTAAAGACAGGGCAGCAAATCAGTAATCGACGGAGTGAATTATTCTATGGATAAAAAATTAATTTTCAGCGGTATTCAGCCTACAGGTACTTTTACACTCGGAAATTATATCGGTGCAGTTCGTAACTGGGGACCACTTCAGGACGAATACAACTGCATATACTGTGTTGTTGACCTTCACGCTATTACCGTAAAGCAGGAGCCTGCAAAGCTTCGTAAGAATACTCTCGATGCTTATGCGCTTCTCATGGCTTGTGGTATAGATACAGAAAAGTCTATTCTTTTCATTCAGAGCCATGTTAAAACACATGCAGAGCTTAACTGGATTCTCGGCTGCTCAACTCAGTTTGGTGAGCTTTCAAGAATGACTCAGTTCAAGGATAAAAGTAAGCGTCATGCAGATGATGTTAATTCAGGACTTTTTACATATCCTGTTCTTATGGCAGCTGATATTCTCGCATATAATGCAGATTTGGTTCCGGTTGGTGTTGACCAGAAACAGCATCTCGAGCTTGCAAGAAATATTGCACAGCGTTTTAACCAGCGTTATGGTGAGTTGTTTACAGTTCCTGAACCATATATTGCAGAAATAGGCGCAAAGGTTATGTCACTTCAGGAACCTACAAAGAAAATGTCAAAATCAGATGAAAACCCGAATGCGTGTATACTCATTCTCGACGATAAGGATACTATTATCCGTAAGTTTAAAAGAGCTGTTACCGATAGTGAGGCTGAGGTGTGCTACCGTGAGGGCAAGGACGGAATAAATAATCTTATGACTATTTATTCAAGCGTTACAGGAAAGAGTTTTGACGAGATTACTTCTGAGTTTGCAGGAAAAGGCTATGGCGACTTTAAGCTTGCTGTAGGTGAAACTGTTGCTGACCACCTTGCTCCTATCAGAAATGAGTTTGATCGTCTTATTCAGGATAAGGCTTACCTCAAGAAATGCTATACCGAAGGTGCGGAAAAGGCTCAGAGATATTCACAGCGCATAGTTTCAAAGGCGTTCCATAAGGTAGGATTTGTCGATAAGGCTTGATTTTATCAGAATTCGCATTAGAATATAAACAAGTTAATTGGTAAAACTAACAAAACATTGCCGAATTTTAAGGTTTATTATGCAAAAATTACAAAGTTCTTAAAATGTATTGCAATTTAACGTAATATAGGGTATTATATTAAATGTACCCGTTAAGGAGTGGTTTTCCTATGGTGAATTTTCAGCAGAAAGATTTTTATAATATTGAAGATTTACAGAAAATCGTCAAGCTTCTAAGAAGTGAGGACGGTTGTCCTTGGGATAGAGAACAAACACATAAATCAATTAAAAGTGATTTCATCGAAGAAGTATGTGAAGCTATCGAAGCCATTGATCTTGAGGATTCGGAATTGCTTCGTGAGGAACTTGGAGATGTTCTTTTACAGGTTGTTTTTCATTGTACAATAGAAACTGAAAACGGTAATTTCGTTTTCGATGACGTTTGCGATGAAATCTGTAAAAAATTGATTGTTCGCCATCCCCATGTTTTTGGTGACATTGTTGTGTCAAATACTGATGATGTACTGAAAAACTGGGATTCTATTAAGAAAGAAACAAAAGGACAGGAAAGTTATACCGATACTCTTAAAAGTGTTGCGAAATCGCTTCCTGCGTTAATGAGAGCACAGAAGGTCGGTAAAAGAGCAATGCGTGCAGGAATGGATTTCCGTTCAGCTGAAGACGCTATCGCTTGTATTAATTCTGAAAAGATTGAATTTGATGAAGCCGTAAGCAGTGAAGATAAAGATAAAATTTTTGAAGAATTCGGAGATTTACTCTTTTCATGCGTAAATGCGGCAAGACATCTCGGTATTGATGCCGAACAGGCTCTTATAGCTTCGACAGAGAAGTTCATTCGCAGATTTTCAAAGACGGAAGAGCTTGTTTCTCTTGATTTACTTAATATGCCCGATTTAAATATTGAGCAGCTTGATGTTTATTGGGAACGAGCTAAAAAATTATTATAATAAATTTATGGAGGTTATTTAAAATGACAAAGGCAGAACTTATTAATTCAATTGCAGCAAAGGTAGATTGTACAAAGAAGGAAGCTGATACAGCTCTTAACGCAGTAATCGGCGCTATCACAGAAGCTCTTGAAAAGGGTGACAAGGTTGCTATCACAGGCTTCGGTACATTTGAAGTTCGTGAAAGAGGCGAAAAGAAGTGCATCAATCCACGTACAAAGGAAGAAATGATTTGTCCTCCTAGCAAGGCTCCTGCATTCAAGGCTGGTAAGGCTCTTAAGGAAGCTGTAAACAAGTAATTAACAAAATTTGCAGGGACAGGTTTAAAGCCTATCCCTGCTTTTTGATTTTCAGGAGGTTTTTTATGCGTCTTGACAAATATCTTAAAGTTACAAGACTAATAAAACGCAGAACAGTTGCAAATGAGGCGTGTGATGCTGAAAAAATAACAGTAAACGGTAAGGTAGCAAAGGCTTCATATGACGTAAAGGTCGGAGATATTATTGAAATTAATATGGGAACAAGACCTCTGAAAGTAAAGGTTACTAATGTAACTGAGCACGCAACAAAAGAAACTGCAGCAGATAATTATGTGATTGTAACATAAAAGCGGTTATCGGATTAAACCGATAACCGCTTATTTTATTTTGCTGCATAATCTACAAAGCTTAAATTCAAGTCGACATCGCCTGAAATTCCGGGGATTTTTCCTTTGCATGAATACTGCCATATATCATAGTCGTAATAATAGGTTGCACCATCGTTATATTCGGCAAGCCAGAAATCATAATCCTGAAGCCTTGGTAAATCGAGTTTGAAGAGTGTTGTGCGCTTGTTTTGATAAATCATAGGTGTGTATCCTGATGATTTAATACGCTCACAAAAAGTAATACAGCAATCTGTAAGAACATCAACAGGAACGTTGTCGGTACGTGCTTTATCATCATAAATTATTTCCCAGTCGTAAACAACAGGATATGTGATGTCATATTTTTCAATGATTTCAAGAAGAGCATCCGCTTCTTCAAGAGCTTCGTCAGTGTTTATTGCTTGAGAGAAGAAATAGACTCCGACTTCTATATCATTGGCAATAGCGTTTTCGAGATTTTGATGTACTTTTTCGTCAATATGTATTTCACCGCCGCCATATGTTCTGTTTCCGACACGGATTATAGCGAATTCAACACCTGCTTCTTTAACCTTTTTCCAGTCAATATCTCCTTGATGTTCAGAAACATCTATTCCGAATTTTGAGGCTATTTTTCCGTTTTCAGTATAGAATGTATAGCCGTTTCTTGTGATGATTGAGTTTTTATCGCGGGAAAAAGCAGGAACATTTTCATAAACGGGCAAATAAATTTCGCCGTATGTACCGTCAGAAAGAAGAATTTTTTTGCCGTCGAATTGATAATATGTTTCCTTTTTTTCGATATAAGGCTTAGTACGGACATTATTTGTTGAAGCGGTAATACTTTTGTCTGAGTTATTAGTTGCAATTGAGATTACCAAAGCTATTATAAGGAATAGAATAATGATTAATTCTATTGCTGAGATTAATCTGAATTTGTTTATTTTTCTTTTTTCCTGTTGCATTTTTTTCTCCGTTCTTTTAGATATATTTTAATAATAGCATAATAATATAACTTTGTAAAGGCTTTGGCAAAAATTTGCGATTTCCGGTAATAAACGGCAAAATTATTTGGAGTACACTATCAGAGATTACTTAAACTTTATTTTGAGATAGGCTATAAAAAGACCTGAAGGGGTTAGACTTCAGGTCTTAAATCGTTATTTATGATTGAATGTCATTTTCGTTAAACGAGTCGGCACATTCAGGACAGAATTTAGGTGGATTTTTAGGATCTTCAGGAACCCAACCACACTTATCGCATTTATAAACAGGAGCACCTGACGGACGTGGTTTAGCACATTCTTTACAGAATTTGCCTGTATTTATTGTACCACAGCTGCAAGTCCAGCCTTCATCAGTATCATTTGGCTTTGGTCTTGCACATTCTGTGCAGAATTTTCCTGTGTTTACAGTTCCGCATGGACAAGTCCATTGATTTGCTGTTGAAGGCTTTGGCTTGGCACATTCTGTGCAGAATTTTCCTGTGTTTGAAGTTCCGCACGAACAAGTCCATGCAT
>SVNL01000037.1 GCA_015066925.1 Ruminococcus sp. | reverse complement strand
ATTTGAATTGCCTTGCATATATGCAAATCGGAGATTTACTTCCTGCAAAATGATAAAAATGGAAATCGTATATTGACAACAGGCGTTAAATATACTATAATAAAATGTAATGTTGATAATTAATGTGTCCTCAATAACCGACGTCAGGCGGTTATTGCCCCGAACTTCATTCGGGGAGCGCAAATTCTTTACAATATGAGGAATTTGCGCATCACATTCATTGATGTCAAGCTCATTTTGACCTATAGGGCAAAACAAAGTGCAAGAAAATTTATAAATTTCATTATCTTTTCTTGCACTTTGCCAACTTAAAATTGGCTTTAAAATGCTATATTAAGCCATTTTTAAGTTGTTGAGCAGACATTAATTACAGTCAATGTAAGGATAAATCTGACATTGACTATAAAAACTGATTTAAACTGCCTTGCAGATACGCAAATTAATGATTTGTATTCTGCAATCGGTAAATAGCAAACTGACAAAATCTTGCAGTTTGCTCTAACTAAAATATAAGGAGCTGCGATTATGGCAAAAAAACAAATGTCCAGAGAGGGCTATGAAAAGCTTGAAAAGGAGCTTACCTATCTTATAACCGAAAAGCGTGCAGAGGTTGCACAGAAGCTTAAAGAAGCACGTTCATTCGGTGACCTTTCAGAAAATGCTGAATACGATGAAGCGAAAAATGAACAGGGTATTCTTGAGGCACAGATTCTTGAACTTCAGAAAACTCTTGAAAATGCCGAAGTAGTTGATGATGATAAAATTTCTATTGATGAAATCGGTATGAGCTCAGTTATTAAAATAAAACGTCTTGATACCGGCAAGGTTCAGACATTTACAATTGTAGGTACTAATCATGCTGATATCAAAAACGGCAAGCTTTCAGATGAATCACCAATTGGAAAAGCTGCGTTAAAGAAAAAAGTTGGAGATGTTTTTGTGGTTGAAGCTCCGGTTGGCGAGCTTAAATTCGAGGTACTCGAAATTTCAAAATAATCCCGAAAGGACGTTTAATTAATGAGTGAAAATCAGAATAATATTCCTGTTGAAGAAGAATTGCAGGAACAGGATATTAACATATTAAAGAAAATAAGAATAGAAAAGCTTGATGAGCTTAAAGCAAAAAACGCTAATCCTTATGAAATAACAAAGTTTGACGTAAATGCTAAAAATGATGCGCTTAAAGCTCAGTATGAAGCTGATGAAAAGAGAATTACCGAAGAAGCAAACGGTGATGAAGAAAAGCGTAATGCAGGCTTAGATGCATTAAAAACAAATATCATAAGAATTGCCGGACGTATTATGAGCTGGCGTGATATGGGTAAGGCTAACTTTATCGACGTTCGTGATAATACTGACAGAATTCAGGTATATGTTCGTTCAAACGATATTGGTGCAGATGAATTCAAGGAATTCAAAAAGTGGGATATCGGTGATATCGTTGGTGTTGAGGGCTTTGTTTTCAGAACTCGTAAGGGTGAAATATCAATTCACGCTCATAAGATAGTTCTTCTTTCAAAATCTCTTCTTCCGTTACCTGAAAAATGGCACGGACTTAAAGACCAGGATATGAGATACCGTCAGCGTTATGTTGATTTGATTGTTAACCCTAATGTTAAGGAAACTTTTGTAAAGAGAAGTCTTATTCTTCGTGAAATCAGAAATTATCTCGATAATTTAGGATATCTCGAGGTTGATACTCCTGTACTTCATACTCTTGAAATCGGTGCAGCTGCAAGACCTTTCGTTACACATCATAATGCACTCGACCTTGATATGTACCTTAGAATTGAAACAGAGCTTTACTTAAAGCGTCTTATTGTAGGCGGCTTTGACAGAGTTTACGAGGTTGGACGTATTTTCAGAAACGAGGGTATGGATACTTCTCATAACCCTGAATTTACTTCAATCGAAATGTATCAGGCTTATACAGACTACATCGGAATGATGGATCTGATTGAAAATATGTACAGAACACTTGCACATAAAATCTGTGGAAGCGATGTTATTACTTATCAGGGCGTAGAAATTAATCTCGGAAAGCCTTGGGAGCGTCTTACAATGGTTGAGGCTGTTAAGAAATATGCCGGCGTTGACTATAACGATTGGGCAACAGATGAAGACGCAAGAGCTTGTGCTAAAGCAAAGGGTGTTGAGGTTGATGAGGGTGATGCCGCTACAAAGGGCCACGTTCTTATCGCATTCTTCGACGCATTTGTTGAGGATAAGCTTGTTCAGCCAACAATTATTTA
The DNA here is from genome assembly GCA_015066925.1 of Ruminococcus sp. Lineage (GTDB taxonomy): Bacteria > Bacillota > Clostridia > Oscillospirales > Ruminococcaceae > Ruminococcus. The sequence goes on along the minus strand of SVNL01000037.1, from coordinate 14,174 downwards.
TGATTATCCGGTTGAAAATTCACCACTTGCTAAGAGAAAACCATCTGACCCTGCATTTACTGAAAGATTTGAATATTTCATCTATTGCAGAGAAATGGGTAATGCTTTCTCAGAGCTTAACGACCCGATTGACCAGAAGGAACGTTTTATAAAGCAGGTTGAGGCTAAGAGAGCACAGGGTGCAAATGCTGAAGTTGATGAGGATTTCGTAACAGCACTTGAATACGGAATGCCACCAACAGGTGGTCTTGGTCTGGGACTTGATAGACTTGTAATGTTGCTTACAGACAGTCCTTCAATCAGAGATGTATTGCTCTTCCCGACAATGAAGCCGTTGCAGCAATAATAAATGATAAAATAGGGGTGTACCGATAAAATCGGTATGCCCTTGTTGTGTTAAGGATAGGTATAAGATGAGTAAAAAGGAAAAAGATAAAATCAGCGCATTTGATGTTGCACGCCAATACAGAGAAAAGGCAGAGGAAGAAATTCGTCAAAGAGAACAGCGTGAAGCGGAGAAAATTGAAAAGAAGAAAAAAGCCAGTCAGGAAATTTACGAAAAGAAGCTTAGAGATGAAAAAATAGAGCTTATAAGAATGAAGCAGGGCGAAATAGATGAAAGCGAGCTTCTGCCACAGGAAGAAGCAGTTGCTGTAAATATGACATTCGGTCAAAAAATCTCGAATTTCTTCTATCATAATAAGATATGGATAATAATTGGAGTTTTTGCTGCGGCTTTGAGTGCATATCTGATTTATGATTTGCTGTCAAAGGAAGATCCCGATGTTATTGTTATGTTTATTGATACAAATTCTGAAATAGGTCAGCAAGAGGGACTTTCAAATTATCTTGCCGAAATAAGCGGTGACGTTAACGATGACGGAGAAAAACTTGCAGCTGTATATTTTATGCCCTACACAGGCAACGATTATTCTGATTTCAATAATGGTGTAACAACTAAATTGGTAGCCGAAATGCAGAATGCAGATGCGATGATAGTTATTAGCGGAAAAACAGCTCAAGAAGCATTTTCGCCTGAAACAACACTTGTTAATCTTGAAACACTTTATCCCGATAATCCTAACGTCAAGGGATATGGATTTTATCTGAAAAATACGGATTTTGCAGAGAAAATCGGCTATGAGGGCGAAATTGATGAGGAAATGTTCATAGGTATCAGAGAAATAACAAATGTCCAATGGGCATCTATCGAGGAAATGAAAGAAGCATATGAAAAAGCGTTCCCTGTATTTGAAAAAATAATTGAAGATTTATCATAAATTATAGGGGATTGCTCTTTACAAAACGGCAAATTTCTGATATAATTCAAAGTGAAATTAATTTGGAATGAGGTTATATTTTGGCTAGTGATAAAATAAGAAATTTCTGTATTATTGCGCATATAGACCACGGTAAATCTACACTTGCGGACAGAATTCTCGAAAAAACCGAAACTGTCGCTATTCGTGATATGGAAGAACAGCTTCTCGATAATATGGATATTGAGCGTGAACGAGGAATTACTATAAAGGCAAGAGCTGTAAGACTTAAATATACGGCAAAAGACGGCGAGGAATATATTTTTAATCTTATTGATACTCCGGGACACGTTGACTTCAATTACGAGGTTTCACGTTCTCTCGTAGCGTGTGAGGGTGCAATACTGGTTGTTGACGCATCACAGGGAATAGAAGCTCAGACGCTTGCTAATACTTATCTTGCCGTTGAACACGACCTTGAGGTTGTAACTGTTGTAAATAAGATTGATTTGCCTTCAGCTGACCCTGAAAGAGTTTGTAACGAGGTTGAAAGCGTTATCGGAATTCCTGCAATGGATGCTCCGAGAATTTCAGCAAAAATGGGAACAAACATTGAAGATGTTCTTGAAAAAATCGTTACAGATATTCCTGCACCTACAGGTGACCCTGAAAAGCCTCTTAAAGCACTTATTTTTGACAGCTACTATGATGCATATAAGGGCGTTATAATATATGTAAGAATTAAAGAAGGTACGGTTAAAATCGGCGATACAATTCGTCTTATGGCTACAGGTGCTGAATTTACCGTTGTTGAAGCTGGATATATGGATGCAAATTCACTTATTAATGCAGGTACTCTTACAGCAGGTGAGGTTGGATATATTTCTGCTTCAATTAAAAGTATCGGCGATACACAGGTAGGCGATACAGTTACAAATGCTTTAAATCCTTGTGAAGAAGCACTTCCCGGCTACAGAAAAGTAAATCCTATGGTGTATTCAGGTATATATCCTGCTGACGGAGCAAAATACGGCGATTTGCGTGATGCCCTTGAAAAGCTCCAGCTTAATGACGCCTCACTCACCTTTGAGCCTGAAACATCTATAGCACTCGGCTTCGGCTTCAGATGCGGATTTCTTGGACTGCTTCATATGGAAATTATTCAGGAGCGTCTTGAAAGAGAGTATAATCTTGACCTTATTACTACTGCACCGTCAGTTATATATAAGGTAAAATTAACAAGCGGTGAAATTAAATATATTGATAACCCTTCAAATTATCCTGACCCTGCAATACTCGAAAGTGCTGAGGAGCCTATGGTTAAGGCTGATATTCTTGCTCCTTCCGAATTTGTCGGAAACATAATGGAGCTTTGTCAGGATAGACGAGGTGTTTTCAAGGATATGCAGTATCTTGATGATACAAGAGTAAATCTTCATTATGAATTGCCTCTTAACGAGATAGTGTACGATTTCTTTGACGCACTTAAATCAAGAACAAGAGGATATGCTTCATTCGATTATGAGCTTATCGGATATTCACCATCAAAGCTTGTAAAGCTTGATATAATGCTTAACGGTGATGTTGTCGATGCACTTTCATTTATTGTTCATACGGATAAGGCATACAGCAGAGCAAGAAAAATAGCTGAAAAGCTTAAAGAGAATATACCACGCCAGTTATTTGAGGTACCTATACAGGCCGCAATAGGCGGTAAAATTATAGCAAGAGAAACTGTAAAGGCTATGCGTAAGGACGTACTTGCAAAATGCTACGGCGGCGATATTACAAGAAAGAAAAAGCTTTTGGAAAAACAGAAAGAGGGTAAAAAGCGTATGCGCCAGTTAGGAACAGTAGAGGTTCCACAGGAAGCATTTATGAGTGTGCTCAAGCTTGATACCTGACGGTAAAAAATATGAAAAGAAATTTATTATTAGTTATAACAGCAATTCTTACAGCATTAACAATGTGCAGTTGTTCACTTGTTACAGACCAACTTGCTGACGAAGTATCACAAAGAGCCGCAGAGGAATATAACGAGCTTGTCAGAGAGGATTTCGGCGGCTTTACTGCTGAGATACGTAAAGGCTGGCAGTATCAATACAAAGATGGCTTTGATTTGTATATTTCAAGTGACAATATATGCTATTATCATTACAATGATACAACGATATCGGATTATTATTTTGAGAATTCCATTAAAAAAGGACCTGATGTATACGTCGATTTTTTTATCGAATGTCTTGAAGACCAGGTTATTTTAGATGAGATGTCAAAACTGTTTACAGATGAGACAACCTTTGACGGTAATATGTATGATGCAGGATATGCCATAGTGCATAATTACTATAATATGTATTCTTATATATATTTTCTCGTAAATCCGATAAGAAATGAAATATATACGTTCATAGCGTTATATGACGATAGCTCAAAGCAGGAAGAAGCCGCAAAGGAAGTAAAGCGTCTGGCATTGAGTATGGTTATAAAAGAGAAAAAAGATTTTGCTGAACGTGAAAGCATTTAAACTGAAAGGATATATAAGATGAGTATTTATAATTGTCCAAATTGCGGACAAAAAACTTTTAATCCATTTACAAAGGCAATGGCAGGTCAGCTTAATTCAAAAGGAAAAGCATGCCCTAATTGCGGAAAGCATATTACAAATGGTACAGCGGCGTCTGTGTTCAGCGCAATTTTCAGCGTTTTAATGTTTATATTGGTTGTTGCAACATATCTTTTAGAGCTTCCGTATGATGCTTTTATTATTATCGGAGCAATTGTCGCTATTATATTGGTTCCGAAAATTGTAAATGCTTTTTTCTTTAAAATGGAACCTACAAGACGTAAGGATGCTCTTTCAAAATGAGTGACCTCGGAATATATATCCACGTCCCATTTTGTGCACAAAAATGTCCTTATTGTGATTTTTATTCAGGCTCATATACAGCATCAGCTATGGATGCATATATAAATGCACTTATTCGTAACTTTAAGGCTTACAGCGAAAGTATTTGCGTTGATACTGTTTATTTTGGCGGAGGAACTCCATCACTTTTAAATGGAACTCAGCTTCAGTATATTTTAGACGAGCTTAAAAAGTCGTTCAGATTGAATGAAAACGCTGAAATTACAATCGAAGCTAATCCTTCAACCTTGAATTTTAATAAGCTTTGCGAATATAAATCGGCAGGAGTAAATCGTCTGTCATTGGGAGTGCAGTCGCTTAATTCTTCTGAGCTTGAATTTCTCGGCAGACATCATACACCCGAACGTGCATTGAAGGCTGTATGTGACGCTCAGAAGGCAGGGTTTGAAAATATATCCTGTGACCTTATGATAGGGCTTCCAAAGCAGACAGAAGATGAGATATTAAGCTCAATAAAACAGCTTGCTTCACTTGATATTACGCATTTTTCATCGTATATACTTAAAATAGAAGAGGGAACACCTTTTTACAAAAATAATATAAGCGATAAGCTTCCTGATGACGACTACGTTTCAGAGCTTTATCTGCAAATGTGTGAGATGATGAAAAGCTACGGATATGAGCAATACGAGATATCAAATTTTGCAAAAGAGAGCTATCAAAGCAGACATAATAACCGTTATTGGAAATGTCAGGACTATATCGGAATAGGACCTGCGGCACATTCATGCTATAATGGAGCCAGATTTGCGGTTAAGCCTGATTTGAATGATTTTATATCTGCTCCGAAACAGAATGTAACTATAACGGATGATAATCCTTATACATTTGAAGAAAAGGCAATGCTAAGGCTTCGGCTTTCGGAAGGACTTTTATTGTCTGAATGTGGAGAAAAAGCTGATAATATTATAAAAAAAGCGGATATGCTTGAAAAAAGCGGGTATATATCTTTTGACGGAAAAAAAATTGCCCTTACAAGTAAGGGCTTTGTGGTATCAAATTCTATAATTGAATATTTGATTTTTGAGTAAAACTATTCAAGAAGCTCCTTTCGCATTTGTGTAAGGAGCTTTTTTTCTCGCCTTGAAACCTGAACCTGAGTCATATTAAGTGCCTGAGCAGTTTTAGTCTGGGTAAGACCTTTGAAATAGCGAAGCTCAAGCAGAGCCTTGTCTTTAGCTTCGAGCTTTGACATAATCTGTCTTAATGCAAGAATATCTACAATTTCCGAATCGGGTGAATCAATCGGAATATCAATCTGGGATTCTTTTTCGTCTGAGGCTGTAAGAGAGATAACAGGCTGATTTACACAAAGAGCTTCTGATACATCACTTTCATCTGCATCAGCAAGTCGTGCAAGCTCGGATATTGAAGGCTCACGGAAATTTGACAATAAAAATTCTTCACGTAATCGCTGAAGCTTTAAAGCAAGCTCTTTAAGACTTCGGCTCACCTTAACTGTACCACCGTCACGAAAAAGACGTTTGATTTCTCCGAGAATAACGGGGATTGCGTATGTTGAGAATTTAACTCCACGTTCTGTATCAAACGCTTTTACAGCTTTAAGTAATCCGATACAGCCTGCGGAATACAGGTCGTCGTATTCAATTCCACGCCCTCTGAATTTATTTGCACATAGGTGAACAAGTCCGAGATTTTCTTCTGCAAGCGGCTTTTTAATACTGTTATTCATTGTTTTTCAGCTTCTTACGCATAATAATGGTAGTACCTTTTCCTACAATACTTTTTACAGTAAGCTTATCTGTAAAGGATTCCATAACCGAAAAACCGAGTCCTGAGCGTTCTTCTTCGGGAGCAGTAGTGAAAAGAGGCTGCATAGCCTTTTCTATATCGGGAATACCACAGCCCTTGTCTTTTATTTTTATGTAGATAATATTTCCCTCAAGAATTCGCACAACAAGCTCGATTTTACCTGATGAATGGCGATAGCCGTGAACGACGGCATTTGTAACAGCTTCGGAAACTGCTGTACGGATATCCGCAAGCTCCTCAACAGTAGGGTCTGCCTGAATAAGAAAAGATGATACAACTGCTCTTGCAACACTTTCATTTACAGAAAATGACGGCATAGAAAATTTAACTTCATTAATAATCTTCATAGCAACCTCCTTATAATCTGTCACAGGTAATTTTTACAAGGCGTTCAATTCCCGAAAGCTTGAGAACACGCTTGATGTAAAGCTGTGGATTTTTAACAATAAGCTTTCCGCCGCACTCTGTAATGAGTTTATGCCTACCCATAATAAGACCTATGCCGGAGCTATCCATAAAAGAAATCTCTTTAAAATCTATAGCAAGCTCCTTTGGCTGAGATGAGAGTATAAACCTGTCAAGCTCCTCACGGATTTCCTTAGCGTTATGATGATCTATCTCACCGCACAGACAGGCAGTAGCCTTTCCGTCAGCCGATTTAATATTTATATTCATTTTAACTTCCTCCTTTTAAAATAATTATACATTATATTTAATGAATAAAATGTCGAAATCAAAGAGTATTGATGTTAAATTAATCAAAATCGCTGTAATGATTTATATGAGTATACAAAAAAGGTTACCGAGCATTTAAGCTCAGTAACCATTTGAATTTTTTTTGCAATTTTTTTTACACTCTTTACAGTTTCCACAGCAACCCTTGTTTTTTATACAAAAGCGTATACTTAAAATAAATAGAACCGCAATAATAATAATCAGAATATAATCGAGTAAATTCATATTAAATAACAGCACCTGCAATAAGGTAAACCAAAAAGGCGGCAAGCCATGCAACAAGACATTGGAAAAGAATGATAAAAACAGTCTTTAATACTGAATTGACTTCTTTTTTGATAGTTGCAATAGCGGCAACGCAAGGAGTGTATAAAAGAGTGAATGTAAGGAAGCTGCAAGCGGAAGCAGTAGTAAACAGAGAGTTCAGCTTTAATGAAAGCTCATTGTTTTTTGCGGACAAAAGAACACCGAGTGTACTTACAACGGTTTCTTTAGCCGAAAGTCCTGTAACAAGAGCAGTAGAAATTCGCCAGTCATCGAAGCCAAGCGGTCTGAAAACAGGGGATAATAAACGTCCGAGAGAAGCCAGCAGACTTTCAGAGCTGTCGCTGACAACATTAAATCTGGAATCAAAGCTCTGTAGGAACCAGATGATAATTGTAGCGGCAAAAATAACAGTAAAAGCTTTTTGTATGAAATCCTTTGCTTTATCCCACATAAGAAGGATTACGCTTTTAGCAGATGGAAAACGATAATTCGGAAGCTCCATAACAAAAGGAACAGGTTTTCCTTTGAAATGTGTCTTTTTAAGGATTAACGCACATATTATGCCTGCAATCATACCAAGAACGTATAGAGATATCATCACAAGAGGCTTGTGCTTGCTGAAAAAGGCTTCTGTAAAAAGAGCGTATATCGGAATTTTAGCGGAACAGCTCATAAAAGGAACAAGAATAATCGTCATTTTTCTGTCACGTTCGGAAGCGAGAGTTCTTGTAGCCATAATAGCAGGAACCGAACAGCCAAATCCGATAAGCAAAGGAACAAAGCTGCGTCCCGAAAGACCGATTTTTCTGAGAAGCTTATCCATAACAAAAGCAATTCTTGCCATATATCCGCTGTCCTCAAGAATAGACAGGAAGAAAAACAGCGTTACGATAATAGGTAAAAAGCTCAGAACACTTCCGACGCCTGCAAAAATTCCGTCGATAATCAGACTGTGAACAACAGGATTTATTTCATAGGCGGTAAGTGCATTATCGGCGACTTCGGTTAATTTATCAATACCGACTGAAAGCAAATCACTTAAAAACGTGCCGATTACATTGAATGTAAGCCAGAAAATAAGTGCCATAATCATAAGAAATGACGGAATGGCAAGATATTTATTTGTAAGAATATTATCAATTTTAATACTTCTTAGATGCTCTTTACTTTCTTTACACTTGACAACAGTAGTTTTACAGATATTTTCTATGAAGGTATAGCGCATATCAGCAAGAGCCGCATTTCTGTCCATACCACATTCGAATTCCATTTCTACTATAGAATGTTCGAGCATATCAAGCTCGTTCTGATTAAGCTTTAGGCGTGAGGTAATATCAGGGTCACCCTCAACAAGCTTAGTAGCGGCAAATTTTGGCGATATATTGATATTTTCGGCATGGTCCTCAATAAGATGAGTAACAGCGTGAATACATCTGTGAACCGCACCCGAACAGAAGTCGGTTTTTACAGGTAATATTTTATGTTTAGCTGTATTCAAGGCAGTATGTATAAGCTCATCGACACCCTCATTTTTTGCCGCGCTGATAGGTATAACAGGAATTCCAAGCTTTTCCGACAAAAGCGAAACATTAATAGAGCCGCTGTTATTTCTTATCTCGTCCATCATATTGAGAGCGAGAACCATAGGGATTTTCATTTCAAGCATCTGAACTGAAAGATAAAGGTTTCTTTCAATATTTGTAGCGTCAACGATATTAATTATACCGTCCGGTTTTTCGTTAAGAAGAAAATCTCTTGTAACAATTTCTTCCTGAGTATACGGTCTTATGGAATATATACCCGGCAAATCGACAACGCTGTGTTTTTGAAAGCTTTTTATTTGTCCGACCTTACTGTCAACAGTTACTCCGGGGAAATTACCAACATGCTGATTAGAGCCTGTAAGCTGATTGAACAGTGTGGTTTTACCGCAATTCTGGTTACCCACAAGGGCAAATATCATACTTTTTCCTCACTTTCAATTTCGATTTTTTCAGCGTCCTCAAGTCTGAGAGTAAGCTCATATCCACGAAGATGAATTTCAATAGGGTCACCCATAGGAGCAACCTTTCTTACCATAACCTTAGTTTTCGGAATAAGCCCCATATCGAGCAAACGCAGTCTGAGAGCTCCTTCACCGCCAACAGTTTTAATAACAGCAGATTCTCCTATTTTTAAATTTGCAAGTGTCATTTAATCCTCTTTTCATAAACAAAGTAAACAATTACATATTAATAATATCATTATAAAGGTCAAAAGTCAATGAAGATGAAAAAAAAATTGGGCAAATAATTAATATTTGTCCAATTTTTTTATGGTTAAATATAAAATTATTCAGTAATAAGTCTGCTTTCGATATAAAATCTTTTATCTGCCGCATGACCCATAGAGAAAGTCTTTCTTGGCAAAGCACCGTCCTTGATAACAGTTGGGAATAACTGATTTTTGTTCATATCAGGAAGTATGAAGCCAATTCCGCAATGCTTGTCAGCGAGCTTTTTAACAGAATCGGTGCCGTGAATATAGTCAATTTCACCGCCGTTGTTTTTAAGGTATTCATCAAGGAAGCTCTGGAGTGAACCGACAGCAAGGTTAGAAGAGGTTTTACCGATATAAACCTTCTTTTCCTGTCCGCCGCAGTAGTAAATGAATGATTGTTCCTGTGGAGTATCAGTAAGCTGAAGCTTTTCAGTCATTTCAGAAATAAGCTTGTCGATATCAACATTTTTAACGATACGGTGAATAGCTTCAAATTCAAGAGCACTGCTGTGGAGATTTACTATTTCAGCAAGAGCATATCTTGCAGGATGATTTGAGAAATCACGGTCAGGATTTGATTTTTTAAGGTTCTCATAGAATGTTTTAGCAGTTGCGAGTGAGTGGTTACCGTCACCCATAGCGAAAAGAAGAACAGGAGTATCTGTAAGATTATATTTGTTGTTGAACTTTTCCTTATCGCCAAGAACCTCAAGTGCGGCAATAATATTCTGCTGAGCCTTTTTATCAATAAGATAACCGCTTATACTGCCGCCGCCCTGCATGAGAGTGAAATCATAAAGCTTTTTCATCTGTGATTTACATTCTGCAAGAGGCTCAATGACAGTATTTTTTTCATCATCAATCAAAATCATAATATGAGGAAGCTCTAACGGAGCATTTTCTCTTACCTTAATTCTTGGTGGAATTCTTTCGATAACAGTAGCCTCAGTAGCTCTGACCTGTGAAGTACTTCCTTTTTCGAAGGAGTATTCTTCGAGGTCGATATTTCCGATAATACCTGCACGAACAATACCGTTACTCTGAATTCGTTCAACATAAATCATAGCGTCGGTGTATTCCTCAAAAATATCATCTGAGAGATATTTTTTCATTTCGGCATGAATTTTGTCAATTCTCTGAGCAACATCAGGCTCTTCGAGGTAAAGCTCGGGAAGAATGAGCTTTAAAGCAGACGGAGAGTCGCCGACTTCTTTATAAACCTCGTCCCAGTATTCAGGCTCACTTGTATACTGGTCACAAGCAACAACAGTCCATTTGTTCATATCAGTATTCTTTGGAATAAGAATATTCGCAGAGTTGAAAGCAGTTTTCATTATAAATTCTCCTTAAATTTATTAATTTCAATATTAAGCCTTGAAACAGGCAGACCGACAACATTAAAATAGTCACCATTAATTTTCTCGACAAGAAGCGAACCTTTACCCTGTATACCGTATCCGCCGGCCTTATCGAATGGCTCACCCGTAGCAATATACGACGAAATATCGTCATCTGAAAGCTTGCGGAAGGTTACGTCTGTAACAACAGAAAATGACGTTTTAGCGGCATTGCACATAATACAGCACCCTGTAATAACCTGATGTGTACGTCCCGAAAGAAGCCTCAGATATTCACTGCATTGCTTATCGGATTGAGGCTTTCCGAGAATTTTATTATCAATAATTACAGTTGTATCACAGCCGATAACGATGTCGTTCGGAAATTTTACGGATATATCCGAAGCCTTTAGTGCGGCAAGATATTCAGAAGCCTCAGACGGAGAAATACCGACAGGCAGTATTTCTTCGGCATCTGATTTTTCGACAATAAAATCATTGGTTATAAGTGAAAGAAGTTCTTTTCTTCTTGGTGAAGCAGAGGCAAGTATAATTTTCACATTAAAACTCCAATCGGTGATTATAGTTATTTTGATTTTATCTTAAAGCCTGAATTTTTGATTGACTGAGCAATTGATTTAGCGTCATTAGGTTTCTTTGCAGGCTTGTTGAATTTCTTCTTTACAGGCTTTTCGACAGGTGTTTCATCTTCAAGACGCATAGTGAGAGAAATTCTCTTACGTTTAGCGTCAACCTCAAGAACTCTTACCTTAACGATTTCTCCGACCTTTATTGCATCAAGAGGATGCTTTATAAATTTATTTGTAATCTGAGAAATATGAACAAGTCCGTCCTCGTGAACACCGATATCAACGAAAGCACCGAAGTCGATAACATTTCTTACTGTACCGACAAGCTCCATACCCGGTTTAAGGTCGCTGATTTCCATAATATCACCGCTTCGCAAAAGTGGAGCAGGAAGCTCATCACGCAGGTCACGTCCGGGTTTTTTGAATTCGCTTACAATATCCTCTAAAGTAGGAATACCGATATTAAGATTGCGGCTGATATTTTCATAGCCGATTGAATCGGTTTTTTCCGCAATTCCGACAGCACCGCCGTTTGATATATCTGCAAGAGTGAAACCGCACTCTTTAAGAAGCATAGAAGCGGCTTCATAGCTTTCAGGGTGAACAGCTGTATTATCCAGAGGATTTTTACCGTCACGCACTCTTAAAAAGCCTGCACACTGTTCGAATGCTTTTTTACCGAGCTTAGGAACTTTAAGAAGCTCTTTTCTGTCGGTGAACTTACCGTTTTCCTCACGATAAGCAACGATATTTTTAGCAACAGAAGCATTAATTCCCGCAACATAAGAGAGAAGGGAATGTGAAGCGGTATTAAGATCAACGCCGACAGAGTTTACACATTCCTCAACAACGCCTGAAAGAGCGTCATTAAGTCTTGCAGGAGGCATATCATGCTGATACTGACCTACACCGATAGCCTTTGGTTCAATTTTAACAAGTTCAGCAAGAGGGTCCTGTAAACGTCTTGCAATAGAAACAGCACTTCTGAGCGAAACGTCAAATTCAGGGAATTCCTCGGCGGCAAGCTTTGAAGCGGAATAAACCGAAGCACCTGCCTCGCTTACAACACCATAAGTAACCTTTTCGGGAATTTCTTTAAGCAGCTCTGCAACAAAAGCTTCACTTTCTCTTGAAGCTGTACCGTTACCGATAGAAATATTTGTAACGTTATGCTTTTTTATCAAAGAATGGAGCTTAATTTTAGCTTCTTCGATTTTATTCTGAGGAGGTGTAGGATAAATAACGGTTGTATCAAGAACCTTACCCGTACTGTCAACAACAGCGATTTTACAGCCTGTTCTGTAAGCAGGGTCAAGACCGAGCATAACGCTGTTTTTAAGCGGAGGCTGTAAAAGAAGCTGACGAAGATTTGAAGCGAAAACCTTTATAGCCTGTTCAGAAGCATTTAAAGAAAGCTCTGAACGGATTTCACGTTCTATTGAAGGGAAAATAAGACGCTTATAGCTGTCAATCGCAGCGGTTCTTATATAATCCGAGCAAGGACTTTCAGATGTGATATATTTATTAATAATAAAGCCTGTACCGCTTGTTTCGTCAAGATTTACGCTCACCTTGAGGAAGTTTTCTTTTTCGCCTCTGTCAAGAGCGAGTATACGGTGGTGAACAATTTTGCCGACAGGCTCTGAATAATCATAGTAATTTGAATAAACGCTTTCAGCCTCATCATCAACAGCCTTTGAAGTGATAGTACCGCTTCTGAAAACAGCTTCACGAAGCTTTTTTCTTATATCCGCATCATCGGACATATTTTCAGCGATAATATCCATAGCACCCTGTAATGCATCCTGAGAGCTGTTGATATTTTTTTCTTCATTTATATATTTACAGCTTTCTTCTTCCGGAGAAGCTGATGAAGCCTGCTGCATAAGATAATCAGCAAGAGGCTCAAGACCGTTTTCTCTTGCAATACTTGCTCTTGTACGTCTTTTAGGCTTAAACGGACGATAAATATCCTCAACCTCGACAAGAGTTTTAGCATTATCAATGGCTTTTTGAATATCATCGGTCATTTTTTCCTGTTCTGTAATAGAAGACGCAACCTCTTCCTTTCGTTTTTCAAGATTACGAAGATATGAAAGTCTGTCATATATTTCACGGAGAACCTGGTCATCAAGAGAACCGGTAAGCTCTTTTCTGTATCTTGCGATAAAAGGAATAGTTTTATCATCATCAATTAAAGCGACTGTATTGTCAATCTGTTCCTGTCGCAAGCCGAATTCCTGAGCAAGCGTCTTGTTAATATCCATAATGTAACCTACCTTATAAAAAATATATAGCAAACGACAAAACTATTGAAGTCCGCTATCAGCCGATTTCATATCTGCAATGCAATTGAAATCAATTTTGACACCGTTAACAATTATAACATATTTTTCATAATATTTCAAGCACTAAGCAATAAGTATTTCAGATTTACGAAAGCTTTGTATTATGATTTACAGCAGGATAAAAAGGGGAAAGCCTCCTGTTAAGGAGGCTTTGGAGGGGAAAATTTTTAATTGGGTGGATTATTCATAGCAAACAATAAAATCTTTTCGATTTTTACGTTGCCTATAATTTAATTTATTATTCTTCTACAGTTGTATCTTCTGTATTTTCTGTATCTTCGATTACAGTATCGTCTGAAACCTCTTCGTCAGCCTCTTCCTTTACAGGTGGCTCAGGCTTAACAGGTGGCTCTGGCTTTGCCGGTGGTTCAGGCTTAACAGGTGGCTCTGGCTTTTCGATTTCAGCCGGTGGCTCTGGCTTTACAGGTGGCTCAGGCTTTTCGATTTCAGCCGGTTGCTCTGGCTTTACAGGTGGCTCAGGCTTTTCGATTTCAGCAGGTGGTTCAGGTTTTACAGGTGGCTCTGGTTCTTTAAGGTTGTTTTCACAGAAATCAAACCATTCGTCCTTTAACTCTGAATCTACGAAATCAGAATTTTCAAAATCAAAAACTTTATTTATCATTTCGATAAATTCACGTCTGCCCGCAAGCTTAATTGGCTTAGCTGGTTTTTCTGCA
>SVNL01000036.1 GCA_015066925.1 Ruminococcus sp. | reverse complement strand
ATTGCAAGACACAGGCTAAGACTTATTACAAGAACCGAAACCCTACGTTTATTATTGCGTATATACCGCATCGGAGAAAGCTTCTGCTCCTTTATATTCTCTTTCATTATTTCTCCTCCAAGCTTCAAACATTTTTACACAGCATTTTTCTGCATCGTCTGTATTTTCTTAATTAATTAATGTCTGCTCAACAACTTAAAATTGGCTTAATATAGCTTTTTAAAGCCAATTTTAAGTTGGCAAAGTGCAAGAAAAGATAATGGAATTGATAAATTTTCTTGCACTTTGTTTTGCCCTATAGGGCAAAATGAGCTTGACATCAATGAATGTGATGCGCAAATTCCTCATATTGTAAAGAATTTGCGCTCCCCGAATGAAGTTCGGGGCAATAACCGCCTGACGGCGGTTATTGAGGACACATTAATTATATCATCTTATGCAAAATAAAAAAAGTAACCGCAGTCATTTTTTTAATATGACTACGGTCACATAGTAATATTACCCTTTTATTGCTACAATCAGCTTTGCTCTGTCATGTATTCCCGTCTTATCGTATATGGATGAAATATAATTTTTAACAGTTCCCTCGGATATATAAAGTGCTTCGGCAATCTGTTTATTCGTAAGCCCCCGTGCAAGAAGTGAGCAGACCTCTTTTTCACGTTCTGTAACAGTATCGGGAAGTGTTTCATTTTTTGATGCAGAGCTCATTATTGCGGCAAGCCGGCACATTACTCGGCTGTCGATTACATTTCGTCCACCCATTATCTGCTCAACAGCTCCGAGTATTGCATCCTTACCGCTGTCTTTAAGAAGATATCCGTCTGCACCACCGGATATAGCCGCTGTTATATTCTTATCATCATAAAAGGTTGTCAGCACTAAAATCTTTATATCTGGATATTCTTTTTTAAGTCTGCCAATAAGCTCAAGCCCACCCATTCCCTTCATATTAAGGTCAACAAGTGCAAGTGAACATGTCTGCTTTTCAAGCATCATAAGTGCTTCGTTTCCGTCATGAGCACTTCCGATAACCTCCATATCATTCAACGTAAGAATTATTTCAAGGCTCTCAAGAAGCAATGTTTCATCATCAACCAGTAATACTTTTAGTTTATTCATTGTGACCTCCTTCAAATGGCAATGTCATCTCTGTCATAAAACCGTTTACATTTGAAAACACTACATTTCCTCCGCATTTCTCAGCATAAGACCTGAGCTTTTTCAGTCCAAAGCCGTTTCTTAATCTTTCCGACGCATTTTCATCCGAAAAATCGCTCTTTCCATTATCCTTTACGGTAAGCCTTATATGATTACTGTCGGTGGTAATATGCAGAAAAAACACATCAGCTAAACCGTGCCTTACGCCGTTTGAAAGACATTCCTTGAAGGCTCCCGTCAGAAATTCCGTATGCTCACGCGGAATATAAATCTCTTCATCAGCTTCGGGAATGTCCATATGTATCGTCCTCATAGTATCCATAACAAACTCATCCGCCGCTATTTTAAGCTCATTTATAAAATCAGAAAGCGATATATTAACTGCTTCACTGTCAAGGACACGAACTGCATGACGTATCGAATCAAGTCCGTTTCTTATGCGCTCCTTCGCTATAACCAGCTTTTCCCGTGATTTATCGGGTGCTTTATCAAAAAGCATTTCAGAAGCTTCAAGAGTCATTATTGCTGCTGTAATTGAATGTCCCACGCTGTTATGAATACTTCGGCTGATATTCTCTCGTTCTTCAAGGCGAGCATTTCTGTCAGCAAGGTAGTTTTTTATAATAAGCTCTTGATTGAGCTTTTTGGTGTACATTTCACTCAGAGCCGTTGCATTTATATTTTGAGAAATATTACGCTTTGCGTCATAATAACGTGATATTACACATTCAATAAAATGTATAAGAGCTGTTGCTGCAGCAAGCATAAGTGAGCGAAAAATAATCTCAGGGATATTCCTCTCACCCATTGCCAATATGTCTATCATATATACTGTGGACGGCAGAAACATTTGCACTTCCCGTCTGAAGCTACATTCATACATTATCAGAAATGCGGGAATATTTCCTGATAACACCGAATATATCGCTGTAAGCACAAGTAGTATTCCCCGATACATCTTGTCCGTAACACTTCGGAGTGTAATCATTATCATTATCACTCCGAAAAGTACAAGTATTGCAGGTACATTTATTGCTGTAAAAAGCGTTCCAATCGTAATAACAATTGCTATCAGCACATAAAATATGTAAATTTCAATTGAATTCATCTAAATCACCATTAGGATTATACCATATTTTCCCTTTATTTTCAATATGACTACGGTAATTATAATTCTATTATTAATCATTTTCTGAGGATTGCTTTTTTAGACTAAAATGTGATATAATTTAAAAAAAGTAGGTGCAATATGAGTGATAAAATTTTGTTACACGCTGAATAAGCCGAATTTACGATATCTGATTGACGAAAAAAATTTTTTTCAAATTTAAAAAATTTTTTCGTCTTTTTTCATCTTAAAATACACTAGTATATAGAAGCTGTTATAACTGACTTTAATAATCAGCAAAGGAGTGATTAATTTAAAATGGTTATTGGGGAAATTAATTGTAAACAACAATCTGTGAAAACCAAACCGACTGAATCAGACGAAATAAATGTAAACAGCCTGATATTAAAATGCAAAACTGATAAAAACAGCCTTGAGATACTTTACAATATGTTCAAAAAAGGAGTTTTTGCTATTGCTTTAAGTATTGTAAGCGACTATCAGCTTGCTGAAGACTGTGTTGCCGAAACTTTTATACGTCTTACGCAAGTCAAAAGATTTTCAGAAAAAAAAGGCGACGGTAAAGGCTTTATCTATACAATAGCCAGAAATGTTTCTATGGAGCATTACAGAAAATACAAAAAAAGTGCTGTGAATATGGTTATTCAAAGCTATGGTCAAGCCGATGACAAGGTCGATGATTGTATTTTCATCAACCAGCTCCTGAAACATCTTAATGACAAGCAAAAACAGGTTGTCATTATGCATTGCTATAATGAGCTTACCTTTAAGGAGATTGCAAAAATAATCAAATCTCCTGAAACAACCGTCAAATCAAGGTATAAGAAGGCTATTGAAATTTTAAAAAAGAAAGCAGGTGTTAAGAAATGAATGAATTTGAAAAAGATTTGCGTAAAAAACTGGATAAGCTTTCAGATTCTGTTGACTGTTTTGATAAAATTGTAAAAAAAGCCTACTCCGATGACGAGGGCTTTTATGAGGACGATTTTACTGTTGCAAGTCTTGAAAATGTTACATACCAAAAAAAGCGTTTCAGATTTGCTCCTGTCATGGCTGTTGTTCTTGTTGCAGTTACACTCTTTTTGGTTCCAAAATTAAAGCTTGGTAATTTATTCAGCTTTAATACAGGTAAATCTTCCATTGAACGTTACGCTGATTTAATGGATGAGCTTGAATACGAATTGTCCGAATACAACTATGTTTATAGTGATTATAAAATGGATGACTTCAATCATCTTGCACTATTTATTAATCCTCTCTATAATTATCAGTATGATAATAAAAATACAGAAAATCTTTATGTAAGAGTATATACAAAGCTTCTGACAAATGATAAAACAAGTGGTGATAATACTTCATATCAAACAAATCAAATCTATCTTGTTGAATACAAGGATTTTTACTCGGAAGAAAATATAATAAGCATTATCGACTCTAAAGCAAAATTCAATCATGATGATATTGAAGAATGCACCAATAAAATCAATGCAGATTTTCAGAGCTCTACAGACAATATCAATCAGAATTTTGTGGATTTTTTAAATATTAATTTTGTTCCTAACGAAAGCAACAATACTTCCCTTATGTATAATGATAACATTGTAGCTGCTTCATCATTTAATTATAAATCATTTTATAAGCTTAATGGTAATATTTATCCTTTATTGACCGAAACCCTTGTAATTAACTTAACTAACAGTTATTGCTTCAATTATCAAATAAATTGTTCTTATATGAATAATGAAGGTAAATATGTTGATTTTGATACATCATGGCTTACCAATCAATGGAATAAAATCGGTTATAATTCGAAGGATGCTGACAGTAACCTGATAATTAATAAAAATTCCACCTTAGTTACCGATAAGAACGTTTTTAACAATAATACTCAATCAGATAAAAATACACCTATTATAGAACATGGATATACGTATGAAAATTCTTCGCCGACTATTTTAAAGGATAATCTTATAATTTATCGCCATAATACCGATACTTCAACTGAATATACTTCAACCGAATATATTATACCCACTATCGCTTCGGAATTTACTACTTATATTTTTTCAGAGGGTGATAATATCAAAAATATAACATTTTCTG
This sequence comes from Ruminococcus sp., assembly GCA_015066925.1. Lineage (GTDB taxonomy): Bacteria > Bacillota > Clostridia > Oscillospirales > Ruminococcaceae > Ruminococcus. The sequence goes on along the minus strand of SVNL01000036.1, from coordinate 12,168 downwards.
ATTATTCTTACACAAAATTACAAAACACTAAACTTTATGCTTTTATGATTTCAAAAAATAGTAATAACAATATATTACTGGATATAGAAAATAACAATAATCACGATAAATCATCTGAAAGCGTTGATGTACAGGTTGAATTAGATAAACTTAATGAAGATGCACAGGCTGAATTAGATAAACTTAAAGAAATGGAAAATATTCAAAACGAAATGACTATAGACTGATTTTCGAAAATAAAATATTAATTTGAACAAAAGTAAAATATATGCACGAATAATGTCATTTGATTAATTTCAGATGACATTATTTTTTCTGTGCCGTATTGACGAAATTGTAATTAAGTGGTATTATTAATAATGTGGTTTGAATATAATTATTTAAAAATATATAATGAGGTGTTTTATGATAATTGTTAAAGAATACAGAGGGCACATCAGAAACTGGGCTGAGCTTTGCGATATACTCGGCATTTCTTCTGACCTTACAAGAGAAGTGCGTGAACACGAAATACTTATTAAAGCATACGAAAAATGGGGCTGTAATATGGCAGAATATATGCATGGTATGTTCGCTTTTGCTCTTTGGGACGAGAGTGAACAGAAGCTGTTTTGCCTGAGAGACCATTTCGGTACTAAACCATTCTATTATTATGAAACAGACGATGGCAGACTTCTGTATGGAACTTTTATCCGCGATATTATTAATCAGGAAGGCTTTGTAAAAGAGCTTAACTGCGATATGCTTCAGATTTATATGAGCCTTACTTATGTTGGCGGTGAGGATACTTTCTTTAAAGGCTTAAAAAAGCTTATGCCGGGCTGTTATCTTATTCACCAGAACGGAAAAACATCTGTTACTCGTTACTGGAAGCCTGAATTTAATCCGGATACAACTAAATCTCTTGATGACTGGGCTGATGAAATTCATTCTACAGTTCAAAAAATGATGTCTGAGGTTAAAACTCCAGACGAAACAGCTGAATCTTTCCTTTCAGGCGGTGTTGACTCTTCTTATGTTTTAGCTATGTCAGATGTTAAGCATACTAATTCCTGCGGTTATGAGGATGAACGCTTCGATGAAGCTGCTTTGGCTAAAAAAACTGCCGATATTCTCGGTCGTGAAAACTTTAAATGTCTTGTTACTCCTGAGGATTATTTCAATATTGTTCCTTCTGTTATGTATAATATGGAACAGCCTCTCGGTGACGCTTCTGCCATTGCTTTTGCAATCGCTTGCAGAGAAACTGCAAAAAACACTAAGCTTTGTTATTCCGGCGAAGGTGCAGACGAATTCTTCGGCGGTTATAATATGTACAGAAACGCTGAACGCTATGGCGAAAACCTTAAAACTTTCTATGTAGGAAATACAAACATCATGAAAGAGGATGAAAAGAAAAAAATCCTTAAAAACTATAACGAAAATGTACTTCCTATAAATCTTGTTAAGCATATTTATGATGAAATAGAGGGTTATGACCCGCTTACTAAAATGTCTGATATTGATATTCAGATTTGGCTTGAGGGCGATATTTATCTTAATGTCGATAAAATGAGCTCTGCATTCGGTCTTGAAATACGTATGCCGCTTACTGACAGAAGAGTTTTCGACATTGCTTCAAGATTACCTTCAAAATTCAAGGTTAACGATGAACAGAATAAGGTTGCTTTCAGAACTGCCGCTTCAAAGGTTATTCCCGATGAAATCGCATTCCGCAAAAAGCTCGGATTTATCGTTCCTATTCGTATCTGGCTTGCTGACAGCAATTATAACTCTGATGTAAGACGTCTTTTAAACAGCGATATTGCAGATAAATTCTTCAACCTTTCAGAAATTAATGCTATTTTTGAGGATTATATTTCAGGTAACTCTGATAACTGGAGAAAAATCTGGACCATTTATACTTTCCTTGTATGGTATGAGGAATATTTTGTGAAAAGATAAAAATATTCAGCCAACTGTATTTCATTGATACGGTTGGCTGAAGTTTTTTCCTTAATTTTTACAACATAGCCGATTATTCATCAGCTTCATTATGTCGTATTTTCTTTTTTTTGATTATCTTCATTTAAAAAGTGATAATTATTTTTATATACTCTTGGTGTCATTCCCTTATATTTCTTGAACACCTTTATAAAGTAGCTCTGTGAACTGAAATCAAGTATGTTGCTTATTTCTATATCAGAATATTCTGTAAATCTTAGCATACTTGCGGCTTCTTCAATCTTCTTTATATTGACATACTCGCTGAATGCTATATTTACCTCAGACTTAAACAGCCTCGATAAATATGACACACTTAATTTCAGATATTCTGCTACATCCTGTATCATAATTCGATTATGAAGATTTTCACTGATATAATCCATTGCCTTTACTATCGGTTTTGAATATATTCTGCCATTTTTTATTTCTCGCATTCGTTTGGTAAATTCTACCAGCATTTCACTATGTACTGCGTGAATTTCTTTTTCCGTTTTACACTCATCACCCTTTAAAATATACATATCACTCATACTATAAGCCTGTTCGGGTGACATTCCGGAATTTATACAGTAGCGTGTAATCATTGCTACCGAAACAACAAGATGATATTTCAAATTTGTCAGCGGATTTTTACTGAGTACACCGTATCCCTCACTGCAAAGAGGTGAAGCAAGAACCTTTACCAGCTCTATATTTCCCGAGCATATACTTTCATAAAATGCAAGCTCTTTATCAAACGGAGCGTGACTGAAATTTGCTTCTCTTTGTGTTATAAGCTGTTCACACAATGATTTATCGGCGGCAGAAGCATCGTTATCATGAATAAATAATTTTTTGTAATCCATATTATTTCCCTCCCCCTTTTCTGCGTTGTTTCAAAACTTTCTTAAATTATACCATACTTTTTTAATTTTAACAAGAGATTTTTATGCATATTTTTTATAAAAATAAATCCCTTTACGAAATCATCTCGCAAAGGGATTTTAAAATCTGATATTTTTAATTAACTCATTCGTATGCATAATACATCTGAGATTGATTTTTGAAATATCTGCAGATGTAATCTCATATTTTTTGCAGAATTCGTCAAGAGAATCCCAATCTGCATTTTCAAAAGCAATAGCAGCTCTGAGTGTATCACCAAACAAATTATCCTCAATTCTGTGGAGACCGTCCTTTATATTATCAGAAAGCGGAAGCACGTCGATTTCCTCATTTTCGGTTTCGGCATTACAGTCAATAATAATTGAGATAAGTCCAAGAAGATACATTTCTTCTTTCTGTTTATTATTGTTCGGGAAAAGAAGCCCTGAAATACTTTCACAGAATTTTGCTCTGAAAAAGCCTGTAGTAATCATCTCGTCAATAAAATTCTCGTTCATAGTATGAAGACTTAGCAGGTATATAAAGTCCTTAGTACGTCTTAAACCGACGGCAGTTACAGCCTGATGAACAGATTTTATACGTTCAAGGTGATCTTCACGCTGAAGATTTACAAATCTCAAAAATTTAAGTGTCATACCCGAATCGGTTCTGATAATTTTCGAAAGCTCGCCAAGATGAACATCCTCATCAATAAGCTTAACCATAAGCTGCATAAAAGTAATCTGAAGCGGATTAGGATTTTTAAGTGAAATCAAAAGCGGTCTTGAAAAATAATATCCCTGAAAGAAAATTGCACCAAGTGATTTTGCATATTCAAGTTCCTCTGCAGTTTCAATTTTTTCGGCAAGAATTCGCTTTTTTAGCTTACGACAGATTTCAGCTGTTCTTTCAATATCCTCTTTAGGAGAACGAAAGTCAATTTTAACAATTTCAGCATACTCGAGAAAAACAGAATTTTCATCGGAATATATGAAATCATCAACAGCCATACGATAGCCTTTTTCTTTATATTCTTTAAGCTTTTCAATAACCTCGGGAGTTGGATTTACGTCTTCAAGAATTTCTACGACAAGCATATCCTTAGGAAGAATAGTAACGACATCTTTAAGGATTAAAGATTCGGTAAAATTTATATAAATCTTTTTATTTCTGAATGTACTTCTCAAATCAGCACCAAGAAATGCACTGTTAATTACACTAAGGCTTGCACCCTCTCCGCTATTGAAGCTATATGAAGTTGAGCCGCCCGAATTACGAAAAAGAAGCTCATAAGCAATTGTGTCATTATTAAGATTAAATATAGGTTGTCTTGCGTAGTATGAATCCAATCAAATCCACCTCCTTGCGTTTATAATTTTTTTATATATTATATCATACTTCATTAAAAAAATCAATAATTTTTAAATAAATATTCAGCAACATTTTTATACTTACCGTATATCGGTGCAAATATATTTCTTTCAGTATTTAACGTTTTAAACAAAAATCACATTTAACCACACTTTTTTGCATGAAAATTTATATAAACTCTTGAAATTCAATTTTTATTGTGATATAATGTATTTAAGATATAATTACTGAATGTATATACTTTTTTCAGTTCGTTATTCTTGTCTGTGAGGTGATTTGCTTGAAACTCTACAACAATAATATAATTTTTAAGAATAATAACTGTATTAGCTGTAATACCTGTACCTCTGTCTGTACTGTGATGAATACTCATCCGACGCTTTCTTCTATAAATCCGTCTATGTGTATTCACTGCGGTAATTGTCTGGCGGCTTGCAATAATAATGCCAGAAATTTTTGTGATGATACTGACGCTCTTTTCAATTCCCTTGAAAACGGTGAAAAAATTTCTCTCATCATTTCACCTGACTTTTATATAAACTTCGGTGATAAAGCTTATAATATCCTTGGTTATCTTAAATCAAATGGTGTTTATAAAATCTATGATGCAGGCATTGGTGCTATGATTTCTCTCTGGGCTACGGTAAAATATCTCTCCGATAACCTCGATAACCCCGATAAAGCTTTTCTGAGCCAGAATTGTTCTGCTCTTATCAACCTTATTGAACGATTTTATCCTGAATTTATTAAATACATTATCCCTGTTTATTCTCCTATGATTTGTACGGGAATTTATGTTAATCATTACTTGAATGACAGGTCAAAGCTTGCATTTTTATCCTCTTGTATCTCGAAAAAGGACGAGCTTTCTATTCTCGGCAAGCTTAAAATCGACGCATTTAACGTCACCTTCAATAATCTTTCTAACTCAATCGACGGTGATATTTCATCATTCTATTCAGAATCTGATATGAAAAGCGATGGCATCGGAAATCTTTTCCCGTTCGCTACTTCTTTTAAGGATGCTATTTCAAAATTTTTCCCTAAATATAAATCCGTTATGTCATACGACTGCATTGATGCACATAAAATCTCTATGCTTAATGACATTATAAAAAATAAAAATCAGGATATGCCGTTAATTATTGAGCTTGTAAACTGTAAATCAGGCTGTATTGCAGGTCCGGGAAACTGCCTTGAAGATAATTCGGATTTATCTGAAATTTTTAAATCCGTTTCAAGTAATTTTGATTCGCAATTTAATTCAACCGATATGCCGGAATCGAATTTCCACAAGCTTCACAGATTATTCGAAAACTTAAACTATAACGATTTTATCCGCTGTTTTGAGTATAAACTGCATGAACAGATTGATATTCCGCAGTCTACATATGACGAAATCTTTATGGATATGCATAAGAATACTGAGGAAAAACGCAATATCAACTGCGGTGCATGCGGATATAAATCTTGTATGGAAATGGTAAAGGCTATTGTACACGGCTCTAATAAAAAAGAAAACTGTATACACTATATGCATGATGAGTTTCATATAAGATACCATACCGATTACCTTACAAATATTCCAAATGCAGAGGGATTTTATTGCTATGCCGCCGAAAAAATAAATGCAAATCCAAATTCTGTATACGCCATTGCGGTTGCAGGCATTAATGAGCTTAATGTAATCAACGAGCTTTACGGTTTTAGAGTCGGCGACCTTATCATAAAAAAATCTGCTGCTTTGTTTTCTTCATTTACCAAAGCACATAATGGTATTGCAGGTCGCCTTGCAGGCGGAGAATTCCTGCTTTGCTTTGAATATTCCGATGAAATTATTGAAAATATTCATAAAATTGCAAGCCATGACTGCAAGGAATACGGTGTTGCTTTTCCTGCTACCGCACGCATAGGCATTTATATCGACTATGACCATTCAAAGTCAATTAATGCTATGGTTAGCCTCGCACAGCTCACTAAGGATAAGCTCGACGAAACAAGTACATACTCATACCTCATTTTCAACGAGGAAATCAATGAGAAAATCGCTCTTGAAACCTTTGTTACCGCACAGATGTACTCGGCTCTTGCAAATAACGAATTCGTTCCTTACTTCCAGCCGCAATACAACCATAAAACTCATAAAATGGTTGGTGCAGAGGTTTTGTGCCGCTGGTTCCAGGACGATGATAAAATGGTTTCACCCGGTATTTTTATTCCTATCTTCGAAAAAAGCGGATTTGTTAAACAGCTCGATAAATATATGTGGGAAAAAGCTTTCGCAACTGTAAGAAACTGGATTGATTCAAATAAACCCTATGTACCGATTTCCGTTAATATTTCAAGAGTTTCAATCATTGAAGAGGATTTCGTTGAAACCATTGAAAATATTCAGAAAAAATATATGATTCCAACAGATTCAATCCATTTCGAAATTACTGAAAGTGCATATGCACGCAAGCCTCATATCATTATCGACAGAATTAATAAAATTCGTGAAATGGGCTTTAAAATCGCTATGGATGACTTCGGAAGCGGTTATTCATCACTTAATACTCTTAAAGATGTTCCTATTGATATCCTTAAACTCGATATGGGATTCCTGAGAGGCGATAATGTCGATAAGGGCGAAAGTATTATCCGTCACGTCGTTTCTATGGCAAGAGAGCTTGGGCTTTCAATCGTAACCGAGGGCGTCGAAAAGCTGGAACAAGCTGATTTCCTCAAACACGTTGGCTGTAGTATTGTTCAAGGCTTCTATTATGCACGTCCTATGCCTATCAATCATTTTGAGGAGCTTTGCTATACCAGTATTTAATCATATCCAAAAATTTACCCCTGATTTCAGATGAAATCAGGGGTATTCGTTTTATAACTCGGAAAATTTATTCCGCCGTATTTGTATGATGCTTGCTTAAATCATTGCTTTGATAGGAAAAATCTATTTCGGACATAATAGTATTTTTTTCAAACGATTTGGCTTCAATTGTACCTGTTTGTTCCTCAATAACAAGCTCCATTGCATCTGTTTTGCTTCTTTTTTCTTTAAGCTCGTCAAAGTATTCTTGATATTTATCAACCTTACTTTCTTCCTTTTGTTTTTCAAAACGCTCATTGAAATACGGAAAGCCTTTTATCTGTGATAGCTCGTTGTATTTATTGTTTACAAACGTGAGAACAAACAATATCGGTGTCATTAATAATGAAATGAAATTATAAACTGAAACATATTGTGTAAAATAAGCGCTCAGACCTTCACCCGGAGTATTAACCTTTTCTGATAAAATACTTGCTCCTACTCCTAAAACAATAAATGCGACAAGATGAAGCAGAATTGCACAATAGCATCCAGAATTATTTTTATCCGTAAAACCTTTCATAAAACCAAAATAAAAACAACCACACTTAAAAAGAATATCAATAAAAAGAAACAACGGGTTTGGCGTCATTATCATAAAATATACGTCCATAAACAATGTCAGAATTATTGCAAACAGGTATATCTTACTCGTAAAACTATAACAAAAGTTTAGTCCCTTTAAAACTCGTCTGCACGATTCCATATCATTTTTATCATATCCGAACATAATCAATCTCCTATCACATTTTTTTCTTCCATGAATATTATATATTATATTGCTACAGCGTTAATTGGTGGAGCAATACAGGGTATTTACTTCCGCAATGTTCATTACAACGCCCTTTTCTGAGGAATCAATAACACCGTATGACGGACTGAACGAATCTCTCGGACACGAAGCACTTCCGGGATTCATTATATACATCCCTTCTTCGTATGAATTATACCGCTGATGAGTATGCCCGAAGAGAACTATATCGCAGTCATTGGCTTTTGCACATTCTTTAAGGTCATCAAGAGAATATTTTACTCCCTGTCTATGACCATGAACCGCAAATATTTTATGACCGTCGGCATGAGCTATAACATATGGATTTCCATTGAAAAAGCCTAAGTCGCAATTTCCGTCTACAATCATAAATCTGTTTTCTATTTCGGGATATGTCATTAATACACGGTCTATTTCTCTTCTTCCGTCACCGAGGTGAATAAAAATATCGGCTGTATTTATATGTGCGGAAACTATTTTTTCAAGTGCCCTGAAATTACCGTGAGTGTCTGAGATTACTACAATACGCATTAAATCATCTCCCCTGTTCTATATAGTAATAATATATCATATATATAATTAAAAGTCAAACTTATGCAAGCGATAAAATTCCTTGCGGCTTGCAATATGCAAGGTAATTTAAATAAAATTTCTTCCTGCATTGACTGCAATAAACACTTACGGAATTTTTTTACGGAGGTTATCTATGAAACGTGAAAACATTGATCCAAAAAATATTGAAGGTCTGCTTAATGTTGTAAGCAAAAAACTCGGAGTACCACCCGAAAAACTTAAAAATGAACTTGAGTCGGGAAAATTTGACAGTGCATTGTCGGGAATGAGCCGTAATGACGCCGCAAAGTTTCAACAGGCGGTAAATAATCCTAAGCTGGTTGAAAAGCTTATGAGTACTCCTCAGGCTCAGGCACTCTATAAGAAGCTTTCGGGAGATAAATAATACTGTAACGAGGTAACGGATATGGACGATCTGATCGGAAAAATTAGCGAACTTTTATCTGATGAAGAAAGCTTTAAACAGATTTCTGAGCTTGCACAGATGTTTATGTCCGATGCCTCAGATAATTCTGATGAAAATTCAACCAAGAATTCAGATAAAGAATTTTCTGAAGATAATACGGCAGAAAATCTTTTCAACAGCTTTGATTTCAGTAAAATCTTAAAATTACAGGAATTATACGGTGTTTTTTCAAAAAATGATAAAAATACCGACCTCTTACTTGCTTTAAAACCACATCTTAATGAAGAAAAACAGGAAAAGATTGATAAGGCAATTAAAATCCTCAAGCTTTTAGCTGTCTGGAATATCCTCAAGGACAGCGGTCTGTTGAAGGATTTTCTGTAATGCGAAAGGACTAAGAAATTATGTCATATAATAAATGGCAGTTTAATTCTATGCGTCAGGACGCTATACGCCGTTCTAACGAGATGTATCGTAAATCCTCGGCGGACTATAAGAAAAACTCCTACATAAAATTGCATGAATCCGATAATATAATTCACGATACTACCGAAAAATCACAAAATGAACCGTTACCTGTTAATCAATCAGGCTCAAACGGTTTATTATCCATTTTATCCGCCAATAATATTGATACCGAAAAATTGATTATTATCGCTTTAATTTATCTGCTCCTCAAAGAAAAAGCCGATATGAAAATTATCGGCGCTCTTATTTACCTTTTATTATGAAATGAGTGAAAAATCTATGGCATTTAAAATTTCTGCTGCTATTATAACTATCATAACTCTTTTTTATTACTTAAAACGAAAAAATAAAATCCTTTCTTTTCTCATCGGTAGTGTTACCGGCTTTTTAGCTCTTGTTTTATTAAACAGATACGGCGGATATGTTGATTATATCCCTCCACTCAATTTATTTAACATTTCTGCAAGTATTGTTCTTGGTATACCTTATGTCATAACTTTATTTACTATAAATCTCATTACTTAATTATTGCTCTGTATTTGAGAAATATTGCTGAATAAAACAAATTTATCCAACACTATTGAAATATTTAGAGCTATATGTTATAATGTTTTATGTATTCCATACTATAATAAAAAAAGAAATGAGAGGTATTTTAATATGGATAATTTTAATTTTTACAGCCCTACCGAATTCGTTTTCGGTAAGGACAGAGAAAATGAATGCGGCAATTATGTCAAAAAATACGACGGTAAAAAAGTGCTCATTCATTATGGCGGCGGCTCTGTTATTCGCTCCGGCTTGCTTGACAGAGTAAAGAATTCTCTTGATAGCTGTGGCATCGAATACGTTGAGCTTGGCGGCGTTAAGCCTAATCCTCGTGATACCAAAATCTATGAGGGAATTGAGCTTTGCCGCAAGGAAAATGTCGATTTTATTCTTTCTGTTGGCGGCGGTTCTTGTATTGATTCCGCTAAGGGTATTGCTATCGGTGCTCTTTATGACGGAGATTTCTGGGATTTCTACGGAACAGGCAAAAATGTGGAAAAAGCTCTGCCTATTGGTACTGTTCTCACAATTGCTGCTGCCGGAAGCGAAGGCTCGGGTGCTTCGGTTGTTACTAAGGAGGACGGTATGCTCAAGCGTGATGTAGGTTCTGATTTATTAAGACCAAGATTTTCTATTCTTAATCCTGCTCTTACCTGTACGCTTCCTGCATATCAGACTGCTTGTGGTACTACCGACATTATGGCTCATGTTTTTGAAAGATACTTTACAAATACAAACGAAGTTGAAATAACTGACAGACTCTGTGAAGCAGTTCTTCTTACTATGATTAAAGAAACTCCAAGAGTTCTCGAAAATCCGGATAACTATGAAGCAAGAGCCAACATTATGTGGGCAGGTACTGTTGCTCACAATGACATTGTCGGTGTAGGAAGAAGTCAGGACTGGAACAGCCACGGAATTGAGCATGAGCTTTCAGGTCTTTATGACTGCGCTCACGGTGCGGGACTTGCTGTTATTATGCCTGCATGGATGGAATATGTAATGAATCATAATATTATGAGATTTGCTCAGATGGCTGTAAGAATATGGGGTATTCCTATGAATTTCGAAAATCCCGAATATACTGCAAAGGCAGGTATTACTGCTTTCAGAAGATTTTTGCATGATATCGGTATGCCAATTAATTTTGAAGAGCTGGGTGCTAAGGAAGAGGATATTCCTATGCTCGTTAAAAATCTCGGTATAGGAAGCGGTAAAAGAAGCGGTTTCGTTGAGCTTGACGCTAATGATGTAACCGAAATATATAAAATTGCCGCACACGCTCAGATATAGGTGACGCTTATGAAGGTTTTATTTATTGGTGGTACAGGCACTATAAGTATGGCAATTACAAAGCTTCTCGCTCAAAGAAATATTGAACTTTTTCTTTTGAACCGAGGAAATCGTAATTACACTCTTCCCGATAATGTGAAAATTATCAATGCCGATATCAACAACGAAAATGATGTCATCGAAAAAATTGCCGATATGAAATTTGACTGCGTTTGTGATTTTATCGGATTTGTTCCCGAACATATTGAACGTGATTATCGCCTTTTTAACGGTAAAACAAAGCAATATATCTATATCAGTTCGGCTTCGGCTTATCATAAGCCTGCTAAATCTTATATTATTACAGAAGGTACTTCCCTTGCTAATCCGTATTGGGAATATTCACGCAATAAAATTGCTTGTGAGGAACTTCTATTCAAGCTTTATCGTGAAAATGGATTTCCTGTAACAATTGTACGTCCGAGCCATACCTATGATGAACGCTCGGTTCCTTTGGGTGTTCACGGCAAAAACGGAAGCTGGCAGGTTATAAAACGTATGCTTGAAGGAAAACAGGTTATCGTTCACGGTGACGGTACTTCTCTCTGGACTATGACCAATAATCAGGATTTCGCTGTCGGCTTTGCAGGGCTGATTAATAATCCTCATGCAATCGGAGAAGCATTTCAGATTACAAATGATGAGTCATTGACATGGAATCAGATTTATCAATGTATTGCTGACGCATTGGGTGTGGAATTCAAGCCATATTACGTCGCTTCTGATTTTCTGGCTTCTGTAAGTGACTATGACTTCACAGGAAGTCTTATCGGTGACAAGTCAACCTCTGTTGTTTTTGATAACTCAAAGCTGAAAAAAGCTGTACCCGAATATCGTCCTCAAATTCACTTTGAAGAAGGCATTAAACGTACTATTGATTACATTTTAGCTCACCCTGAGCTTCAGATTGATGACCCCGATTTCGATAATTGGTGTGACAGAGTTATTGCTTCACTTGAAAATGCAAAACAGCAGATTATCAATATCTGA
>SVNL01000112.1 GCA_015066925.1 Ruminococcus sp. | reverse complement strand
TTCATCGGAAAGAATGTATGCACGAAGCTGTCCGGTCTTTATCAAAAGCAGCCCTGTACATTCCATACTGCCGTTATGAATTACAGTTCCTTTTGTTACCTTTCTGGTAATCAAGTTGCCTGTGATACGATCTTGCTCTGCTTTATTTAATTTATCCCATATTGGAAAGTAGCTTTGAAATTCCATAATAGCTTTCCTCGTAAATCTGTACTTTTTACTTATTATATCATAAAAGTTAGATTTATACAATCGACAAAACAAACAATTTTACAGCAGAAAAATTTCCGTCGAGAATTATTCCTCGACGGATAATTTATTTAATCATATCAATTCCACGCTGAAGAGTTTCACCATCAATAGCACCTGTAGCCTGAGCAATAGCATAGCCTTCTGCGTCAATGAAATATGTTGTCGGCAAGGAATATGCTCCGTAGGTTACAGCAGCGTCAGATTTTGTATCATAAAAACCGGGAATGTATATTCTTTTTCCGCAATAAATTTCTTTGCACTCTCTAAGGTTTCTCGTCCGGTAGTCATGTTTACCATCAGGAAGTTTATTTCATCACCAAGCTCGAGATATTTTTCGTGAAAGTCCGGCATTTCCATCTGGCAGGGACCGCACCAGCTTGCCCAGAAATTGAGGACTATTGGCTTTCCTATAAAGTCATGCAGCTTAACTTGATTTCCGTCAGCATCATAAACTGTGAAATCCGGTGCTAATGTTTTTTGATTTTCTTCTGTTTCATTACTCTCTTGTTGCTCTACTGAAAGCTGATCGGGTGTCTGCGACTCACCAAGCTGAGAGTAAAGGATATACGCACCACCAAGCAGAACAACAAATGCAAGAATAAGTATTATTAGTGTTTTCTTATTTTTCATAGTGCCTCCTAACTGAGCAGATTCAAAAGCTGCCCAAGTGTGCCTGTTGCCATCATAATACCAATTATAACAAGTAGGCTGCCGCTTATAAGGTTAATGATTTTGTAATTTCTCTTAATCCAGTTAAACGCTGATTTGAGGTAGTCAATCAGCACCGCACTTAGTATAAAGGGTATTCCAAGTCCCAATGAATAACTAAGCAGCATCAGCATTCCTTCTGCTATATGACCTTGCTGAGATGCCAGCATCAATGCGGAGCCTAAGAACGCTCCCACACAAGGAGTCCAGCCTACGGAAAAGATAATTCCAAAAAGCATTGCAGAGAAAAATCCCATATTATCTGTTTTAACAGAGCGCTGATTTCCTTTGAAGATATTTAGTTTAAATACTCCAAGAAAATTCAGTCCGAAAATTATCACAATCAGTCCTGAAATGATGTTTACTGTTGTCTGGTATTCACGAAGGAAGCTTCCAACTGTTCCTGCCAATGCTCCAAGCATTACAAAGACAATGGTGAAACCTGTTACAAAGCCGACAGCACCCTTTAATGTTTTTGCAGTAGTTCTTTCTCCGCCGCCTGCAAAATATGAAATGTATATGGGCAGCATTGGAAGCAAGCAAGGCGATATAAAGGTGATAATCCCTTCAAGAAACGATATTAAATATTGCATTAAATTTCACTCCCTTTATGTTCTTCAGCAAGATATTCTTCCGCCGAATGAACTGCCATTGCACCATCCGAAACAGCGGTAACTACCTGACGAAGCTGTTTAGTTCTTATATCGCCGACAGCATACACACCGGGGATGCTTGTCTTTGTTGTTTCGTCTGCAATGATGTATCCGTTCTCATCCAAATCAAGTTGACTTCCGAGAAAATCAGTTGCAGGCTTTCTTCCCACACTTACAAATACACCGTCACAATCAATTATGCTTTCTTCTCCTGTTTTGACATTTTTAATCTTAACACCTGTTATTTTATCTTCATACAAAAGTTCCGTAACCGTGCTATCCCATTTAAACTCCACATTTTCTGCATTCATTAAAGGCTCATGGTAAATCCTTGTTGCTTTTAGGGTGTCTCTGCGATGAACAATGATAACCTTTTTTGCAATACGACTTAGAAGAATTGCATCTGCAGCAGCAGTATTTCCTCCGCCAACCACAACAACTGTTTTGCCTCTGTAAAACATTCCGTCACAGGAGGCACAGTATGCAACGCCTCGTCCTATAAGTTCAGTTTCTTTGTCAACGCCAAGCTCTCTTGGGTTCGCCCCTGAAGCGAGTAGGACTGTTTTTGATAAAAATGTCCCCTTTGCAGTCTCTATTTCTTTTGGATTTACCGTAAGATTAACTTTAATTACTTCGGCATTTTCACTTCTTGCACCAAATCGTTCCGCTTGTTTTTTCATTTTATCAGCAAGCGAAAATCCGTCAATTCCATCCTCAAATCCGGGATAATTGTCAATTTGATGCGTCAACGCCATTTGTCCGCCTGCTGAAAATTTTTCAAGAACCAAGACATTAAATCCGGCTCTTGCAGCATAAAGTGCTGATGTGTATCCACCCGGGCCTCCGCCAACTATTATCATATCGTAAACTATATCTTTATTCAAAGCTGTCATATTCACATCAGCTCCTTTCCTATGTTAGTTGTATTATATATTATAGTTTTTTTATTTTCTGTGATGTTATCACATAATTATACTTGTATTTTTTGCATATCTATGGTAAAATATAGATAAATAATTATACGGAGGTGTTTATCATGTGTGATAACAACAAATTTTATATCTGTGAGCATTGCGGAAATTTAATCGGTATGATTCACGATGCAGGAGTGCCTATGATGTGCTGCGGTCAGAAAATGACAAAGCTTGAGCCGGGTACAGTTGAAGCAAGCCACGAAAAACATATTCCGGTAGTAAGTGTTGACAACAATACTGTAACCGTTACAATCGGTTCCGTTGAGCATCCTATGACAGAAGAACATCACATCGTTTGGGTATATCTCCAGACCGACAGAGGAGGTCAGCGTAAATGCCTTGAAAT
>SVNL01000035.1 GCA_015066925.1 Ruminococcus sp. | reverse complement strand
CTCATATTGTAAAGAATTTGCGCTCCCCGAATGAAGTTCGGGGCAATAACCGCCTGACGGCGGTTATTGAGGACACATTAATTATAAATAATTGTTGGATATATTATTTATCAGCTTTAAATACAGCTCTTACAAAATTGTAGAGATGTGCGTGGATAGAGTTATCACCGTGATAACCACCATTTACATAATGCCAGATATGTGGTACATTGTTCTTGGTAAAGTTGTTATGATATCCTTCTGGAGTTGTATATACAACTTCGTCATTGCTTCCTGCTGTAAGGAATACAAGTGATGGAGCTTCTTCTTCAGATGGCCAATTAAATGAACCTGTAACACCCGGAGCTGCACAGATAGCACCAACATATCCAAATAAATCAGCACGCTGCATACCGATAAGAAGTGATTCTCTTCCACCCATAGAGAAACCTGTAATAGCAGTATTTTCTCTGCCTGTTTTAATACTGTATGTCTGCTCGATATGTGGCATAAGATCCTTAGTAAGATCGTTAATGAAGTTATCGTAAGCCTTGTTGTTAGCGTCATCCATAGCTGAACAGCTATCTTGAGTTGCACTTGAGTAAATATATGGGAAAACAACAATCATATCTTCTGCGGCACCCTCAGCGATAGCGTTACCGATAATCTGACGTGTGTACATTGTGCCATTGCCCTTAATAATCATTCTATCCTGATCTTCCCAATAACCGTGCATAACATAAAGAACAGGGTATTGCTTGTCTTCTGAATATCCTGCAGGAAGAAGAATGTTATATGGTTTATTGCGGTTACAGGTTGTAGAATAGTATGAACCTGATTTTACAGTTCCATATTGAACACCTGGTTTTTCCTGTTTTGAATCATTGGTTTCGAATTCTCTTACATTTTCGAGAACTTCGGGAGTGTATTCAGAAATTGGACGCATTTTACCTGATGAAGCTACTTCAGGTTTTTTAAGTTCAACATCACGTCCGATAATATACTGGCTTAAAAGAACGAGGTCTGAAATGTCATTTACGCTGTCAGCATTTACATCAGCAGCGTAAGATGAAGTATCACTGTTAAATGCAGATGAAATTATGCTTTTACGTAATGCAGTGATATCAAAAACATCTACTTTAGCATCAAGATTTACATCACCTGCAAAAAATTCACCGGGTTTTGTTGTAATCGGGATTTCAGGAGCGTCAGGAGCTTCAATGATTGTTCCACCTGCTGCTACGCATATTTCATCTGTATAGAAGCTGGTAGTTGAATCATCTGTTTCGATGTAAAGCTGTAAATCCTCGGCAGCTGCAGGAATAGTATAGCTTGTATTTGCAAGCTGAGTCCATTGATTTTTTGTTACTGTTTCGGTAGCGATTTTATCGTATTTAGTTTCGCCTGAACCGTCATTGTATTGAAGTGTGAGATGGAATATATCGCTGTCATTTCCGGAAGTATACGCAACATTTGCACTAAAGCTGTATTCGTTTCCGGGAATAAATGATGAACCGAGAGCAAATGTACAGCCGTTCCATGAAGCAGTTCTACCTGAAATGTAAAGGGAGTTTTTACCTGTGCAAGCAATTTTTGATGATTGTGCAACAGTAGCTGAACCTCTTGAAGTCCAACTATCCTCGCCTGATTCGAATGTACTGTGCAAAAGATAATCATTTTCAGCGGCATTTGGAGTTACTGCATTATAGCTTAATGCTGATAAACATAAAGCAGCAGCAATTGTAGCTGAAATTATTTTTTTCATATAAATCCTCCTTAACGAATAAAAAATTGACAAAACAACCAAAAAATATAATATATGTTAATTATACAATATATTTTATAATTAATCAAGTAGAATTCGAAGATTTAGTGGAGAAAATGAATATTTTTTAGTTCGTGTATTGAAACTTTTAAATTAGTGTGGTATAATTTATGCAATTATGGAGGTAATTGATATGATATTTGAAAAGGCAAATATAAAGGATTTATCAGCGTTAATCGAACTGAGAAAAGCATATCTTCTTGAAGATTATGGTAAGCTGTCAAAGGAAAAGCTGGCTACGATTCATGATAATCTTAATGTATACTTTAAGGAACATCTTAATAGTGATTTATATGTGTTTGTTTGCAGAGATATGGAGGATGTAATAGTAAGCTGTTGTTTTTTGTTAATTACCGAAAAGCCGTCTAATCCGACTTTTTTAAACGGAAGAACAGGTACAATACTCAATGTTTATACAAAGCCTGAATACAGAAGAAAAGGTATTGCTAAAAAGCTTATTGAAATACTGATTGCAGAAGCGGAGAAAATGCAGCTTGATTTTGTAGAGCTTAAATCTACTGATTCGGGATATAATTTATATAAATCAGTTGGATTTGAAGATTCTGTGGAAAAATATCATAATATGAAATATATAATTAATCCAAATAATAAAATATGAGCTATTATAAAAATAACTGTTGCTTACATATTAATAAGCAACAGTTATTTTTTATATTAAATTACTTTTCAGTTGGGCGGGGAAAAGCTTATTTTTTTGTGTATGTAACCCACTGGTATCTTGCTGTAAGAGGTGTTTTGCCATTGAATGCGTTAAGCCATTCATTTACGCCTCTACCTGGCCATGCGTTCATCATAATTCTTCCCGGTGTTTTAGGAATATTATTGTATGCAGTATATACTGCCTTTCCGTCAACGTACCATGTGATATGGTCAGGCTGCCAGTCAAAACCGTATGTATGGAAGCCTTCGGAAGCGTCAAATCCGAGGTCATACATAAATTCGTGATTACCTACACCGTTTGTATAGTAGTTGAGCTGTACCTTTGTAGTGTCTTTACCGAGAATTTCGATATCGATTTCATCCCAAGGATTATCCTCTGAAGGTCCTGTGTATGTAAAGAATGAAGAAACTACACCGTCATTCTTGATTGCCTGCATAGAAGTTTCGTAGTAGCCGTAGTGGTAGTGGTCTGCAGTTCTGTATTCAGCACCTGAATAGTTATATTTACCTGTATAATCTCTATCAATAGTAAGACTTAACATATTGTTTGCAAGACTAGTATTGCTTTCATACCAGCCGCAGTCAAATGGGTCACCGTTTTCCCAACCGTCAGAAGCGAAGAATAATGGTGTTGCACCCTTTCTGAAATCAGCTGTCATTGTTGCATTTGTGCTCATAGGTGTGCCGAAATCAGTAATGCCATTATTTGTATTGTTTCCGTTATTATTATTTCCGTTGTTATTGTTTCCGGTGCTTTTTACAGTAAGAACTACATCGTCGAGATAGAATGGAAGAATATCTTTTGCGCCTGCAGTTTCTGTATAAGCTGACTGAACGTAAAGTGAAATTGATGTTGCACCTGCAGGAATAGTGAAATCAGAATTAAGCTCTGCCCACTTGCCGGTACTACATGTTGCGTCTGCAACAGCATCATACTTTGTTGTACCATTGAGGTCATACTGAAGTCCCATTGAGAAATCTGATGTTGAGAATTGATTGCTGTTATAGCCTACAAATGCACTGATATTGTAAGTGCTTCCTGCTTTAAGCTCGTCACTGGATACTGAAACACCATTCCACGATTGTGTACGGTTTGTAACATAAAGAGCCTTGCTTCCGCCATGAGCGAAACCTGAAGCGAAACCATAATCAACAGTTCCTCTGCCTGTCCAGCTTGTACCATTGCCTTCGAAATTATCTGAAACGCCGTTGCCGCTTCCGCTTGGAGCAGTTATCTGGACATTATCTCCAGTATTTCCGTTGTTATTATTGTTATTATTGTTGTTATTTCCGTTAGAACCTGATTCATTAAATGTTACCCACTGATAATGAGCAGTAAGAGGTGTTTTTCCGTTGTAAGCGTTAAGCCACTCGTTTACGCCTCTTCCGGGCCATGTATTCATCATAATTCTTCCCGGTGTTTTAGGAATGTTATTGTATGCAGTATAAACTGCCTTTCCGTCAACATACCATGTGATGTGGTCAGGCTGCCAGTCGAAACCGTATGTATGGAAGCCTTCGGAAGCATCAAATCCGAGGTCATACATATATTCGTGACCACCTACACCGTTTGTATAGTAGTTGAGCTGAACTTTTGTAGTATCTTTACCAAGAATTTCGATATCGATTTCATCCCAAGGATTATCCTCTGAAGGTCCTGTGTATGTAAAGAATGAAGAAACTACACCGTCATTCTTGATTGCCTGCATAGAAGTTTCGTAGTAGCCGTAGTGGTAGTGGTCTGCAGTTCTGTATTCAGCACCTGAATAGTTATATTTACCTGTATAATCTCTATCAATAGTAAGGCTTAACATATTGTTATCAAGGCTAGTGTTTTCTTCGTACCAACCACAGTCAAATGGGTCACCGTTTTCCCAACCGTCAGAAGCGAAGAATAATGGTGTTGCACCCTTTCTGAAATCAGCAACCATTGTTGCATCAGCATTCATTTCGGTACCGTAATCAGGAATACCATGAGATGGCTGTGGTGGTGTGACCTGTGGATTATTAACGCTGTTTCTTAAAGCACAGAGGTCGAAAACGTCAACATTTTTATCACCTGTGAGGTCAGCGTTATTTGCTGAATAACTTTTTGTAAGGATATAATCCGATAATAAAGCTATATCGTTGGAAGTTACGGTGTTATCGGAATTGATATCACCTGAATCAGCTGCAACAGATATTATCGGAGAAACAGAAAGTGCACCGAGAACTGTTGCAAGAGTTACAGCGAGAGCTTTTTTGTTAAAGTTACGCATAATAAAGAAACTCCTTTCAGAATTAATATAGTCATAATAAACATGAACGTACATTTGTTAAATTTACATGCTAATTATAAACTTTTTAAACAATTTTTTATATACAGAATTTGCTTAAAATAGTAAATTGTTGACATTATCACAATAAATTACCATCTGCTGGTATAAATAGCAATAAATAAATTTTGAAATAAAAGTGGATAAAATGTTGATTTACATCTTGATTTTTTAAATTATTATGTTATAATAAAAAAAGAGGTGTTGTGTTTGTAAATATTATATAATATGGTAGGGAGTGGTTTTGTGAAAAGTAAAAAATGGTATTATGGCAGTGCTTTCTGCATTCGTGATGAGCGTATTATTTTATATTGTGATATATAATAACAGATGAAAATGTTTTATAATAACAATAATGTAGCATATTAAATGTTTCGTAATTTTTTGACATATTTATATGTTATGCAATTACTTTAAAATGAAAATATTTGATATTAGATTATTTTACGGATAAAAATTAACGAGAAAAAATATAATAAACTAATATATTGATGTGAATAATATGAAAAACGAAAATAAAAGATATACAATTGGTGTGATAGCGGCACAGATTTCTGACGCTCAGCAAAGACAGCTTCTTGAAGGTGTCTTTGAAGAAGCTAATAATCTTCAGATAAATGTTGCCGTATTCAGTAATGTTTATAATCCTTATTATTATGATAAGCAGGTTGAAATAGAAAATAATATCTATAAGCTTATCTATACTGATGATGTTGATGCTATTATTGTTGATGAAGAGTCTATTCTGAACGAAGAATTGAAAATGTTGATTAATAAAATCACAAAAGAAGTTAAAGATGTTCCTATTATATCAGTTTGTATGGAAATTGATGGAATAGAGTGCCTTGATAACGATGTTACTGAAGATTTCGTTAATATTACCAATCACCTTATAGAAAAGCATGGCTTTACGGACATTGATATTCTTACGGGATTTGAAAATCTTGAAACATCAAAGCTTCGTGTTGAGGGATATCGCAAGGCTCTTGAAGCACATAATATCGAATTTAATGAAGAAAAAGTTATTTATGGTGATTATTGGATGTATTCCGGCGAAGAGCTTGCAAAGCAGTATATCTATGGCAAAAGAAAACTTCCACAGGCTCTCATATGTGCCAATGATTACATGGCGTTTGGATTATGTGATGAGTTTATAAAGAATGAACTTAAAATTCCGGAGGACATTACTGTAATCGGATATGAATATGTAGGAGAGCGTTATAATCATTTTCCTATACTTACTTCCTACAGCCGAAACAGACATGCTGTCGGAAGAAATGCTGTACGTTATCTTTACAGTAAGATTACAGGTAAGGAGTATAACAGTCTTCCGACAGGTGGAGAAATTATACTCGGAAACAGTTGCAGCTGTGGTGTGGATAAATCATATCTTCGTAATGAACTTGAAATAAAGCGTGAACAGGAGTTCTATATACGTCTTAATCTTGTAGGAACCTTCGGGCTTAAGCTTACATTATGTACTTCTATTGAGGAATTTATCGGAATTCTTCAACAATATGCATATCAGATAAGAAATATAAATGCAATATATCTATGCTTTTACGATAATTGGTGTAACTCAGATCTGATAAGCGGCGGAGATATAAATTTATCAGAAACAATGATATGCTATCCTGTAATAAATATGTATAAAGAACTTGGTGAGCCTGTTTTCTATAATAAAAGCGAGCTTTTTCCAAATGCATATATTGATAACGACGAACCATATCTTATGTATTTTATGCCGTTATTTTTTGCAGGTAAGGAATTCGGATATATTGCTCTTAAATTCGAAGAAAAAGAATTTTTTGACCTTATTTTCATAAGCTGGCTTAAAACAGCTTCAAATGCTCTTGAATTTCTGCGAATGAAAAATGACATAAACTATCTCGTGAAGTGTCAGAATTTATCCGAGTATCACGATACAACAACAGGACTTTACAATGAACAGGGCATCAGAAAACAGCTTAAAATGAAGATTGTGAATGCTGCGAAAGATGACAAGGTTTTAATGTGCGTGGTTAAAACATCACTATTTTCAAAGGAGCTTAATTTTAATCAGCATGAAAAGACCTTGTCGATAGAAATGGGGATAGCTGATTATCTG
Organism: Ruminococcus sp.; assembly: GCA_015066925.1. Taxonomy (GTDB): domain Bacteria; phylum Bacillota; class Clostridia; order Oscillospirales; family Ruminococcaceae; genus Ruminococcus. The sequence continues at coordinate 9,845 of SVNL01000035.1, read as the reverse complement.
AAACGTCTTACTTCAAAGAATAACGAGCTTTGTGCTAAGCTTGACCATAATACATATCTGATTGCAGGCGTTGGAAATTATACCGATGAATCTGTCGAAATTCTGAAAGATACAATTAACACATTAATTATTCATCTGCCTGAATATATATCATGTTGCGGATTGAATTCATTTGTAAGTGCAGCAGGCATTGCTGAAAAAGAAGAATATAGCTTTACTGCACAGCTTAATAAGCTCAGAGAAAAAATTAGTGAGGATATTTATAACCTTACTTTAAAACAACAGCAGCAGAATTTCAATACTTTTGCTACGCTTCGTAATGAACTTTATTCTTCGCCAGAGGTGGAACGTGATATTAATCAGGTGTGTCAGAGATTTTGTCTGAGTACAGGACATTTCAGAGTTATTTATCGTGAAATTTTTGATATAAGCTTTCATCAGGATACCATTCAGAGCAGGATTTTCTACTCAAAGTACCTGCTTCTTACTACATCTATGAGTGTTTCGGCAATAGCTATGAAGTGCGGCTATGATGATGAAAAATACTTTATGCGTCAGTTCAGACAGTTTTCTTCATATACCCCAAATCAATACAGAAATAATTTCGGTATATAAAATGATATAAACGATATTTCAAAAAGGTGATAGCTCAAAATGATTAGAAAAATTCCTAATGAGATAAAGGAAATATTGTTAACATTATCTGGCAATGGATACGAGGCATATCTTGTAGGCGGATGCGTGCGCGATATATTGATGGATAGAAATCCGAATGATTTTGATATTGCGTCAAATGCTATGCCGGAGGATATTATACGTATTTTCGGCGAAGATAAAACCTGTCCGACAGGAATAAAATACGGAACAGTAACTGTTTTTACAAATAATATGTCGGCAGAAATTACACACTATCGCTCAGACGGAACATACTCTGATTTTCGTACTCCTGATAATGTTACTTTTGTTTCTGATATTCATTCAGACCTTTTGAGGCGTGATTTTACAATAAATGCGATGGCTCTTAGTGCGGATGGAAAGCTTATTGATGATTTCGGAGGAATCGGTCATATCAGTGAAAGAATGATTTCTTGTGTAGGCAAGCCTCAACAGCGATTTTCCGAGGATGCATTAAGAATTCTTCGTGCTGTACGCTTTGCATCAGAACTAGATTTTGAAATATCACCTGAAACTTCTAATGCTCTTATTGAGCTTTCACCAAATCTAGAAAAAATTTCAGCTGAGCGAATAAGAAATGAGCTTAACCGTATTATATGCGGAAAAAATTGCGGTGATGTTCTGAAACGATATAGTGATGTTTTTTCTGTTTTTATTCCTGAAATAAAGAAATCCATCGGATTTGAACAGCATTCGCCGTACCATAAATACAACGTATGGGAACATACTGCTGAAGCAGTTTCGGCTTCTGTATGTAATCTTACTATACGACTTACAATGCTTTTGCATGATGTAGCAAAGCCACTTGTTTTCTATAGTGATGAAACAGGAAGAGGACATTTCAAGGGACACGATAAGCTTGGTTCTGAGATTGCCGGTGATATTTTAAAGCGACTTAAATATGAAAAAAAGACAATATCTGATGTTACATCATTAATTTATTATCATAGTGTCAAAGTCAAAAATGTTACAGATATAAAAAAGCTGCTTTCAAAGCTTGGTGAAAGACTTTTCTTTATGCTATTTGATGTAAAGAGAGCAGACAATTCTGCAAAAAATGATTTTGTTCTTGTTGAACTCGAGGAGTTTGAAGAAATAGAGAAAAAAGCTGCTGAAATTCTGCGGAATAATGAATGTATTTCACTTAGTCAACTTGCTGTAAACGGTAATGATCTTATAAAAATCGGGATAACAGGCAAAAAAACGGGTGAAATTCTAAATTATCTTCTTAATCTTGTGATTGAGGATAAGATAGATAATTCATATGATACGCTTATTTCAAAAGCTTACGAAATGGTGGAATGTTAATGAAAAAATATCTTAATAAAATGCTCGGAATTTTTGTTGCTCATGTTTTGGTTGTTGCAACAATTCCTGTTTCTTTTACTACAGCTGCACAGGAGAGTAAAGGAGAGAATAAATTTCCTGAATATTTTGATATGCGACAAATTGGATATGTAAGCTCAGTAAAAAACCAGTATCCATATGGAATGTGCTGGACATATACATCCGCAGGCTGTGCGGAAACGGATTTAATAAAATATAATCCGTCAATTGATTTGTCAGAGCTTCATACCGCATATTATACGTGGAGTGGAAACGACCAGCTTGAACCTGATTTAAACGATGATGATAAATACGCTTTGCTTAATTACGGAGGCACATGCGGTGTTGTTACACATCTTTGGTCACAGTGGATTGGTCCTGTAAGTGAGCAAACACTTTCTTCAAAGGATTACGATTTTATTTTTGATGATAAGCGTATTGAAGAATATAAATATCTTTCAGATTATCATCTTGAAAATGCATATCTATTTGATTTTGATGATTTCTCAGACAGAAGCTCTGTTTATGACAAGATAAAATCATTCCTGCAAGACGGAAAATGTCTGGAAGCTTCTTTGTTTTATGATGAAGATAATATTGCAGAAGACGGAATATCAATATATAATGGCTCTCATAGCGTAACTGCTAATCACAGTATTATGATTGTAGGCTGGGACGATAACTATTCCGCTGATAATTTCACATCATCAGGAAAGCCTAAAAATGACGGAGCATGGCTTATAAAAAACAGTTGGGGCAGTCTTATGGGTGATAATGGTTTTTTCTGGGTATCATATGAAGAGCCTACACTTTCTAATCTGGCAGTTTATGATTTCGGATATAGTGACAATTTTGATACGAATTACCACCATGATACATTTTTACCTACGCAGTATATGACAACAAAATCAAAAAATAATGATTTTTCATATATGGCGAATATTTTTGCGGTAGAGAGTGATTCGTATATAGAAGCCGTTTCAACATATTTTGTAACTCCGGATACTGAGTATCAGATAAAGATATATACTGATTTTGATGATGCTTCAAATCTTTCATCAGGTAAATGTGTTTCTGAAACAGAAGGCATATGTGCAGATACTGGATATTTTACTATAAATCTTGATACGCCTGCATATGTAAAAGCAGGGGAGGATTTTGCTGTTTCTGTAAGACTTTATAATAAAAACGACGATTATTTAATTCCGCTTGAAGCTTGTACAGCCTTTATAGATCGTCAAAACGGAAGTACTGTCGAAACAGGTGGATATATTTCATATAATCAGATTAAAGAATATACAAATAACGGAGAAAGCTTTTTTAGTTATGACGGTGAAAATTGGATAGATGTATGTGATAGTCCTTATACATATACAGAGCAGCAGGTTGAAAATCTAATAAATATGGTTAATGAGAAATACGGAAAGGAAAAAGCTGAGGAATACAGAACACTTTCAAAAACCTCAGACCTTGTTATAACACTCGGAAATATTTCACTAAAAGCTTTCGGAAGCAATGTGAATAAGGTGAAATTTTCTCATAGTGATGAAAATGTTCCGACAGATGAGCTTGTTTCGTTATCATCTTTAAATGGTGAGAAAGTATATATCGCTATAAATGGCGGAGAGTATAAGGAGTATTCCGAACCTATTAAAATAACAGATAATACAGTTATTTCGGCAACTGTTGATTTCAAGAGTTATTATAATAAAAGGTTCCATTCCGCAAAAGCAGAGCTTAATTCTCTTATGTATAAATCAAATGTATTGGAAATACCTGCTGAAAGAATTAATGAGAGCAAATACGTTATAAATATTGATGAAGAAAATGTCAAAACAATTTATTTGCAGGCTTCGTCGCAGGGTAAAGCAACTTTAAACGGAAAAGAACTTACAAATTATGGGTTTTCACATAATATTCCGATAAAACTGAATGAGGGTGTGAATGAGTTTAAAATAAATCTGACACAAGATAACAGAATTGATAATGAAATAACTCTTTTGGTTTACAATTATTCGGAAGGATTAATGTATGGTGATGTTGACGGAAATGGTGTTATTAATGCTTCAGATGCTTCAATTATCCTGCATATATACTCTGTGATAAGCACAGGACGGTCGCTTGATTTTACACAGAAAGAACTCATTTGTGCTGATTATAACAGAGATGGTTTTATCGATGCTCTTGATGCATCAGCTGTCTTAGCTTATTATGCATTCATTTCTACTACATAATTTTTATCATAACAGGAGCAGGTGATGCTCCTGTTATTTTATCTTGCAAATGATAATTGTAAAAATATCGCCTTAATCGCTGAAATATCCGCTTGTTTTATTTTGAATGTAATACTGATATTTTCTTTTACATAATTGCAAAATAAATAAAAATATATTTGTTTTTTAATTGAGTTTATCTATTGACTTTTTTGTTGCAGAGTGTTATAATTAATATGTTTAAATGGTAATATGTGAGAGTTGTGTGTTATGGGTTGCATAAGCAGACAATTCAGAAGAATTTATGTTTTTTCAGTCAATTCTGACATATTGAAGGAGTTGTAATTTTGTGCTCCTTAAAGCTACATAGAAGAGAGGGATTTTATGATTTGTAATCAGTGTGGGTTGGAATTACAGCAGACAGCTGTTTTATGTCCGAAGTGCGGTACGCCTGCACCGAGAATAGTAGCCGGTTTTGAATATACTCTTGAGGTTAAAGAAGCACTCAGTATCATGGTAGATACACACGGCTGCGATGTTCTTTGTGATACAAAGAAATTAATAGCTTTCCTCAACGACTATCTTCCTGAATACGAAAAGGAACGCCGTCTTATAAGAAATGTCGTAAATAATGATGTTATAAAGAATATGCTCAGAGAAGAAAATCATACAATCGCAATCGTCAAAGCGAAGGAATTTATGACAAATGAGCTGTTTTTGTCTGAAAATGCGTGCGAATTTATTCTGGAATGTTTTACATATGTCTTGAGATGGGAATATGCATATTCTGCACAGCCTGTTAAAACTGTTTCTGCCCAGCCACAGAGTGAAGAAGTACCACAGAATAAAAAACAGGCTAAAAAAATAAAAGCTAATCAAAATGAATTTGAACCGAAGATTTTTAAAGCTTCAAATGCTTTCAAATATAAACTTCTTAGCAATGTTAAAATAAGTGAGGGCTTTACTGAAATTGAAGGCTTTTGTTTTGACGGTTTCGGATTAATTAAATCCGTCAAGCTTCCTGATACACTCGTTACAATCGGGGAATATGCTTTCTCAGAGTGTAAACGTCTTAAACAGATAGAGCTTCCCGTTAGTTTGCGTACAATACAAAAATCGGCATTCAGCTCATGTGGCAGTCTTACTTCAATTGATATTCCTCATGGAGTTATGGCAATCGAGGAGGGAACCTTTTCGTTCTGTCACAGTCTTGAATCGGTAACTATTCCGGAAAGTGTGAGCAGTATCGGTGATGAAGCTTTTTCAGGATGTGAAAGCCTCTATAAGCTTTATATTCCCGACAGCGTAAAGTTTATCGGTGAAAATGTGTTTTCACTGTGCCCAAATCTTATCGTAAAATGCTATACCAATTCATATGTTCATAAGTACTGCATAAATGCAGGTATCAATATTGAACTTTTAAAGAAAGAAGGCTTCGGAAACTTTGGTTTCTGATAACGCTTTGTTTCTCATTAATATAATATATCGGAAAGGAGAAAAAATATGATTGAACTAAAAGTCGGACAAAACGTCGAAATTGAATATGGCGGATTTGCCCGTGTAATAAAGGTGCTTGGAAGCGGTGGTCAGGGTATAGTTTACCTTGTTGAATTCAATAATAGTCACTATGCTCTTAAATGGTATGATGTGAGCAAAATAGCCAATTTACAGGCTTTCAGAAAAAATATAGAAACGAATATCAATGATGGTCCGCCAAGTAATAAATTCCTTTGGCCAAAGCATCTTACAAAAGCAACTGAAAACGGAGGTTTCGGTTATCTTATGGATCTGCGTCCGGAGGGATACGATTCATTTGTTGATATCCTTAATATGTATAAGCTTGTTATCGATCCGCTTACAGGTGCGGCAAGAAAACAGCCTGTACAGTTCCGTAGCCTTTTTGCTCTTGTAACTGCTGTTATAAATATCGTAAATGCGTTCAGACAGCTTCATCGTGCAGGAAAAAGCTATCAGGATCTTAATGACGGTGGATTCTTTATTAATATAGAAACCGGTGATGTGCTTGTATGCGACTGCGATAATATCGCTCCGGATGGATATAACTTCGGTATAGGTGGAAAACCCGGATATATGGCTCCTGAAATCGTAAGAGGTATCTCAAAGCCTGACGTACAAACCGATAAATACTCTCTTGCTGTCGTTCTCTTTAAGCTTCTTTTCAGAGGCGACCCTATGGAGGGAGAAAAGGTTGTAAAGGATATATGTCTTACGGAAGCTTCTGAGCTTAAACATTATGGTAAAGAAGCTGTTTTCGTGTTCGATCCGAATAATAATTCTAACAGACCTGTAAGAGGTATTCACGATAACGTTATAAAATTCTGGGGAATTTATCCCGAATATATCCGACAGGCATTTACATATACTTTTACCGCAGGTATCAATGATCCGAACAAGAGAATTATCGAGAACGAATGGCAGAAGCTCTTTACAAGACTTCGTTCTGAAATTGTATCATGCCGCTGTGGAAGAACAACATTCCTTAATGCATTTGAAAATATGGGTGATACGACATACAGATGTCAGAGATGCGGAGTGCAATTTCCAACTCTTAGTTTTGATAATCTCGATTATCGTATTCCTGTTTATCAGGATGCACGCCTTTATGCATGTGTAACCGAAACAGCCTGTGACGATTTTGGAAGAATTACAGGCGAAATAATAGAAAATCGTCTTAAAAAAGGTATGCTCGGTATAAGAAATATGTCAAATAATGTTTGGGATGTTAAAATGCCGGATGGCAATTTTTACCATATTGAGCGTGAACGAGGATTTCCTATCTGGGAAGATCTTGAAATCAGATTTGGCAATGTAACTGCAAAAATGAAATGATTATCAGGCTTAAAACCTGAGCATATATATTGAATAAGCTGTGAAATTACACAGCGGAACGGAGAAAAAATAATGAAAGAAATGTTGGAGAAGGAATTGGATTTTGACGACGATCCGTTAAATGCAACGGGTGTATCAAGAAAAAGTCTTGTAATATTTTTTCTGATAGATACATCAGGTAGTATGAAAGGTACAAAAATGGGCGAGCTCAACACGGCAATGGAAGAGCTTGTACCTGAAATACGTCGTATAGGTGAGGCGGATACGGATGTAAAGGTTGCTGTACTTACTTTTTCCACAAATCTTGCGTGGATGTATTCTGAACCAATTTCAATTGAGGAGTTTGAGTGGAACAGACTTTCAGCAAACGGTATTACAAATATGGGTGCAGCATTTGAAGAACTTAATATAAGACTTTCAAGAAATAGTTTCCTTAATTCGCCGTCACTTTCATTTGCACCTGTAATATTCCTAATGACTGACGGTTATCCATCTGATAATTATAAAGAAGGGCTTAAAAAGCTTGGTGACAACAGCTGGTATAAGTATGCATTGAAGGTTGCTCTTGGAATAGGCAAGGAAGCAAACGATGAAATGCTTGCTGAATTTACAAAATCACCTGACACAGTTGTTCACGCTTATACAGGTGGACAGCTTGCATCACTTATAAAGAAAATTGCTGTTACATCATCACAGATCGGAAGTAAGAGTATGACACTTTCTGACGATACAATCGGTGAACTCGGTGAAGAAGATGTTACCGATTCAAAACAAAGACAGCTTGAAAAAGAAATTCAGGATATCGTTAAGTCAGAAGATTATCCAAAAGATATTCCTTTTGATTCAGGATGGTAAAAATACCTGTAGAGTTGAAGGGAAGGAGGTAACTGTATATGTTCAGCGGATTTAATAAGACGGTTATCGGTGGCAGTCATTTGGATAACGGGAAAATTTGCCAGGATTATTCTGAATATTATGTTTGCGAAAATTATAGCGTTGCTGTTGTAGCTGACGGGCATGGAAGCAGAAAGCATTTCAGAAGTGATGTCGGTTCAAAATTTGCAGTAGAAGTGACGCTTAGCACAATTAGCGAGTTTCTCAAAAATATGGATGAATTTGAGAAAAGCTTTAGAGATAATCCTGCAAAAGTCATAAAGAAAATCCAGAAATATATTATTTCGTATTGGAATAAAGCCATAGGCGCTCACTATGACAGTAATCCGATTACAGATACAGAAAAAGAACCGTTCACTGATGAACAGTTCAGAGCAATAAAACGTGAATCAATTTATGGAACAACACTTGTAGCATGCGTTATGTGTGAAAAATTCAGTTTTGGCATACAGCTAGGTGATGGAAGTCTTGTAACTGTAAATAAATATGCTACAGCTCAAATGCCGATTGCGGATGATGAATCATGTCCCGCAAATCTTACAGCATCTATGTGTAATACAAATGCAATAGAAATGTTTAATCATTTTTATACATTTGATGAAATAATGGCTGTTTTTGTTTCAACTGATGGATTGTTCACGTCGTTCGGAAGCAGGGAGGATTTCCAGGATTATCATACCATATTGGTAGGTCTTTTAGACGATAAGGATTCATTTACAAAGGCTGTAAATAAAAATTTGTCAAAAAGAACAAACCATGGTACCAGGGATGATATTTCACTTGCAGGAATATATTCAGAAAATTTTGTAGTAGCTAGTCAAGAGGCTATTATGAGCCAGATTGAGCTTAACAGAAAAATGTCTGAAATACGAAAAGCAGAGCATAAGGCTAAGATAGAAAAGCAAAAGGCAAAAGCCGCTAAGCTCAGAAACAAATGTGAAATGGAAGCAATTTAATTTTTGCAATAATGTACAGACGTGCATTACTGCTATAAAAATGATAAAAATAAGGGGAATCTCTAAATTATGTCTATTAAAAAGAAATCAGGAAATAATATTTTTGCAATGATTGTGTGCATTCTTGCGTTTGTAGCTTTATTTATGATACAAGGCAGACTCACAAAAGATAATCTAATGTCCTATAACGGACTTGTAAGTCAGGCAATGGTTGTTGTTTCAACAATACTTGTTATTTCAGCTTCTAAAAAAGGCTTTATTACAGGTCTTATCCTTAACCTCTTTGCAGCTGTATGGGTTGGAATTATGACAGTAGGTAAATTTATGGATTCAAAGGCGGCTTCAAAAGATCTTTCAGCAGCTAAAGATGAACTTGCTGCAGCTGAAAATGCACTTAAAGCTGCGAATGATGAGCTTGTTGCTGCACAAGCAGAAGGAATTGCAGAAAAAATTGCAGGTCTTACAGAAAAGGTTGCAGGTCTTACAGGTAAAGTAACAGGGCTTGGAGAGAAGGTTGCAGGTCTTACAGATAAGCATGATGGACTTCTCAATGCAGCCAAGTCACAGCTTCCGGGTATTCTTACTCCAATTTGTACAATTGTAACAATTGCAATTATCTACGTTTATCTTTCAAGAACACAGAAAATGAACAAAGAGCTTACTGAAAGCTATGAAAACCTTATGGAAACAAACCGTATCATAAAGGAAAAGGACGAAAAGCTTACATACCTTGCTTATTATGATATTCTTACAGGAATGCCAAACAGACAGCTTTTCATAGATAAGCTTGAAGATAATATAAGCAAGCAAGCTCCATGTGCAGTAATATATACAGATATTGATGATTTCAAAAAAATCAACGATATTTACGGACACAATGTAGGTGACGCAATGCTTATTGCATATGCGGAAAGACTTAAAAGATTCTGCG
>SVNL01000034.1 GCA_015066925.1 Ruminococcus sp. | reverse complement strand
TCAGAGGAGAAAACAGCCGTAAATTTTGAGAAAGACGTTAAAAATATCGTATCAAGCCGACAAATAGTCGTAACGGCTAAAAACCGAAGCGACAAGGTTTTTGACGTCAATGTTGTCAGGTACGGCGACCCCCTTGAAATATATACAAATACAGAAGGAGAAGTAATATTCAAGAAATATTCAGCAATAAGTGAAATAAGTGAAAATGCGGTTCACGTAGCTGATGTAATATATAAGCTTTCAGGATGTCCTGTAGTTATATTTGACAGAGATCATGTAGTAGCTTCATCAGGAGTATCACGAAAGGAATATGCTGAACGTAGAGCGAGCGCTTCACTTGAAGCGATAATGGAGTCACGAAGCCCTTATTACTACACAAGCAGCGGAAGTAAGCTTCAGGCTGTTGAGGGAATAGAAAAGACAGCTCTTGCGGCAGTACCGATAGTTTCGGCAGGCGATGTAACAGGAGCAGTAGTGTTTATTCGAAAAGGTGAAGAAGCTGAAATAACCGAGCTTCAAAAAAGTCTTGTTAACGCAGGAGCACAATTTCTCAGCCGACAGCTTGAGGGCTGAAATGTTAAGACAACACCGCATATTTAATGTGCGGTGTTGCCAATTTATAATATACATAGAAAAAGATAATAAAAAAATGTTTAAATTTTCTGATTTAGCTCTTGCAATTTGTAAAAAAAAATAGTACAATAGATATAGGAATGTTTTTTTGATGAAAATAAAATAAAGGAGCTTTTTTTATGCCTATTAAATATGTTTTTGTAACAGGCGGTGTAGTTTCTGGTCTCGGAAAGGGAATTACGGCAGCTTCACTCGGACGACTTCTTAAAGCAAGAGGCTATAAAGTAACAATCCAGAAATTTGATCCATACATTAATGTGGATCCCGGTACAATGAGTCCGTATCAGCATGGTGAAGTGTTTGTCACAGATGACGGTGCGGAAACAGATCTCGATCTCGGTCACTATGAAAGATTCGTAGACGAAAATCTTTCTGTTAATTCAAATGTAACAACAGGTAAAATTTATTGGACTGTTCTCAATAAAGAGAGAAGAGGCGATTATCTCGGCGGTACAGTACAGGTAATTCCACATATTACAAACGAAATAAAAGAACGTATTTACCGTGTCGGAAAAGAAACATCAACAGATGTTGTAATCACAGAAATCGGAGGAACTGTCGGCGATATTGAAAGTACACCTTTCCTTGAAGCTATCAGACAGTTTGTAGGTGAAGTTGGACGTGAAAATGCAATGTATATTCACGTTACTCTTGTTCCGTTTATCGCAGGTTCTAATGAACTTAAATCAAAGCCAACTCAGCATTCGGTAAAAGAGCTTCTTTCAATAGGAATACAGCCAAATATAGTTGTGTGCCGTACAGAGCAGGAAATACCTAAGGATATGGCTGAAAAAATCAGTCTTTTCTGTAACGTGCGTAAGGAAGATATAATTCAGAATATGACAGCTCCTTCACTTTATGAAGTGCCTATGATGCTTGAAGATGAAGGACTTGCAAACAGTGTTTGCTATCATCTTGGTCTTGAGAACAGAAAGCCTGACCTTACAGAATGGACTGCAATGGTTCAGCGTCAGAAGAATGCTGATAAAATGGTTACAATCGGTCTTGTAGGAAAGTATGTTGCACTTCCTGATGCTTACCTTTCAGTTGCTGAAGCACTTCGTCATGGTGGAATTAACAATGATGCAAATGTTGAAATACTCTGGATTAATTCTGAGGAAATAACTGCTGATACAGCAGAAGAAATGCTTTCAGGCTGTGATGGAATAATCGTTCCGGGCGGCTTTGGCGACAGAGGCATTGAAGGAATGATTGAAGCTATCCACTATGCAAGAGTAAACAAGGTTCCGCTTTTCGGAATTTGTCTTGGAATGCAGATGGCTGTTGTTGAATATGCAAGAAACGTAGCAGGTCTTAAGGATGCCAATTCTTCTGAGTTTACACCTGAAGGCAAGAACAATGTAATTGATATTATGGACGACCAGAAGGATGTTACAGAAAAAGGCGGAACAATGCGTCTTGGACTTTATCCATGTAAGCTTGCTGAAAATTCACTTGTTAGCAAAATATACGGTGATAAGCTTATTTATGAGCGCCATCGTCATCGTTGGGAATTCAATAATAGTTTCCGTACATTACTTACAGAAAAAGGACTTTCAATTGCAGGTCTTTCACCTGATGAACGTCTTGTAGAAATTGTTGAAGTTCCTGATCATCCATGGTTTGTGGGTGTACAGTTCCATCCTGAATTTAAGTCGCGTCCAAATAAGCCTCAGAAGCTTTTTGCAGACTTTATAAGAGCAGCGGTAGAATACAGATATCACTGATATACACAAAAAAGGCGATTCCGTTATTTAAATACGGAATCGCTTAAATTTTAAAAAGAATAATTAAGATTTGATTTGTACTGCAGTTTTATTCGGTCTGTGATTAGTGCAATGAATTCAAAATTGGTTGGTTTTCCCTTATAACTATTTACAGTATATCCGAAAAAGGAATTGATAACTTCTGAGTTTCCTCTTTCCCATGCAACCTCAATTGCGTGACGAATAGCACGTTCAACTCTCGATGCAGTAGTTGAATATGTATCGGCAACATACGGATAGATTGTTTTAGTAATACTTTCAATTTGATTTTTGTTTTGAATTGCGGAAATAATAGCTGTTCTGAGGTAATGATATCCCTTGATATGAGCCGGAACACCAAGCTTATGAATAGTATTGGTAACGAGCATTTCAAGGTCATTGCATTCATAGTTTATATCTTTTTTCACTATGGATTTGATCACAGAACAAAGAGTTTCGATTTCGAATGGTTTGATTAAATAGTACGATGCACCTGCTTCGATAACCTGACGTTCCACAAATGAATTATCAAAAGCGGAAGTAATAATAAATTCGGGTTTCTTTGCAGTAAGCTGACTTATGCGCTTCATTAAAGCGACAGCGTCAAGGTTTTGAATTGATAGGTCGACGACTACAACGTCAGGACAGTCTTTCTGTATAGCCTCAAGTAAAACGTTACCGTCTTTTTTTCTGGTGTAAGCATAGATTCCGTTTGAACGAAGAGTGCTTGCCAGATAGACTCCATATTCGGCTGAGTCATCGCCAATCATTACTTTAATTTGTTTTTCCACGTAATGCCTCCTTTTTTTCTACCAGAAATTATTTTATCATACAACGTAATGCTTTTTCAAGTCAAAAATAAACAAATTATTGTCGAAAATTTATTATCATCCGAGTGTACGATGTAATATTTGTTGAAAAATATGAAATTTTATACTTTTTTCATGTATTAAAAGATTTTGCAAAATTCTTTAACGAAAATTAACTTGACTATTATGGAATATTATGAGATAATATATAAGTATTCAAATTATGGAAAGGAAGTTTATATGGAACATATTATTAATATTCTGAAAGGTGTTGTTATTGGTGTCGCCAATGCAATTCCCGGAGTAAGCGGCGGAACTATGATGGTTGTTATGAAGGTTTTTGACAAGCTAATGGGTTCTGTAACGCTGAATATAAAAAAGTTGAAAGAAAATTTTGTATTCCTGTTAACGATTATTATTGGTATGGGAATAGGTGTAATTCTATCATCAAAGGTGCTTTCAATTTGCTTTGAAAATTATTTTGTACAGACTCAGTTCTTTTTTATGGGAGTTGTTCTCGGAAGTCTTCCAATGATTTACAAAGAGGGAACTAAAGAAAACAAATTCAAACCATTTCATATTATTCCATTTATAGTTGGATTGGCAATAATTATTGGAGTAACATTAATAAGTATGTCAACTACATCAACATCTGTAATTACCGATATAGATGCAGGAAGCTTTATATTCCTTGTGATAATCTGTATCGTTGCAGCGGCAGCTATGATTATGCCGGGACTCAGCGGAAGCCTTGTACTTCTTATTTTAGGAGGATATCATACGGTTATTACAGCAGTGAGCGATATGAATATTCCTGTTCTTATTCCTGCCGGAATTGGTATTATAATCGGTGTTCTGCTTTGTGCAAAGCTTATTACACTCTGCCTTAAAAAGTGGAAAAACGGTACTTATGCAGTGATACTCGGACTTATTTTTGGTTCATTCTTTGCAATATGGCCTCGTGAATCGAAGTCTGTTGAACTTGTTGACGGAATTGAAAAAACAGTAACAACAGGTGCGAATTTTGAATTGAATTTAACAGGTATTATAGCAATTGTTATTGGAATTATCGGTGTTCTTCTTCCTATTTCAATGGAGATTATTGATAAGAAGAAAAAATCAGAGGATAAATAAGTGAAATTATATAGATTATCATAAAATTATTTTAAAGGAATATCTTATGATAATATTGGTTATGAAATGATAAAATAAAGCCTGAGAAGAAATTAATCTTCTCAGGCTTAAATTTTGTGTATTATATTTCAGGTGGTGCTATTAATTTAAGAACAAGCTTCTGAATGAGAATAACATCCTGAATTTCAATACCGTTACCGTCACCGATAACGTCAGCATTTAATTTTCCTTGATCTTTTATGGAATATACCTTTGGATTAATGAGGTAACATTTTGTAAGAACAACGTCTGCGACATCAGTTTCTCCATCGCAGTTTGCATCACCTTTCTTTGTAACAGAAGGTGAAACAGTAGTTGTTGTTACAGAAGGAGCTGTTGTTTTGGATTCTGTTGCAACAGGTGTAGTAGCAGCAGTAGTCTGTGGTTCTGTTGTTGTTGGAGGAGTTACATTGTTGTTTCCTGAGTAGTAATCGGAAAGTGAAATACCGTTACCGCTTTTTCCGAGAGGGATTTTATGGTCAAGACTTATATATTTACCGTTTTCATCCTGCCAAAGAGCTTCTTCAACAAATTCATATTTAGCTACATCCCAATCCTGGAAATCGTTTGTAAGAAGTCCACCTGTATCACCGGAGTTTTCATTAAAGCACCAGAATGTGTGGTGAATACGCTTGTCTATCATATAGTCACGAAGGAGCTTCATCCACTTTCTGTTATCGCCTGTAGGGTCATGTTCATCATCGTAGAAGCCGCCCCATTCTCCCATAAGAAGAGGAGAGATTTTTTCTTCAATAAGAAATGCCCATGTATCATACCAGTAATCTTCAAGTAAAGTTTCTCTTGTAAAATCTTTCTTGAACCATTCCTGTTCCCATACAAGAGGACCATAATCGTGAGGAGAATAAACAAGCTGACTCTGGTGTTCGCCGAGATCAACGGGATAATCTCTTGCTCCTCTGAAATTGCCGCCCCACCATGCACCGTGGAATGCCTGAGCATCCGGGTCATCGTAATGAGCATAGTCGATTGCAGGGCTGTTCCAATCTTTTCCGTTTTCAAATTTCGGATAAACTTCAATACCCTCAACCATTATAAGAAGATTTGGATTTTGTTCAAGACAGGCAGCTGCACCACGTTCTGCAGCATATTTCCAGTTGTTTTCAGCAGTAGAGTCGTCCCAGATAGCCATACCCTGACCATCGTTTTTGCCATGAGGCTCATTTTTAAGGTCAACAGCGATAATTGTATCGTCGTCTTTATAGTATTCAGAGAACCATGAAAGTGCTTCGAGCCAATCATCTGTACTGTAATTGCTGTCATACCAAAGAGGCAGCTGATGTCCATTTGAAGCAGTAGTAGCACAATGGATGTCCATCATAATTTTGATACCGTTTTCCCTGCACCATTCAACAGCCATATTCCATATATCGAAGCTGTATTTAGGAGTACCGCCTTCAACGCCTTCAACAGTAAGCTCAGGATTTTTCCATTCATTAATTTTAACCATATATGGATCGGGTTCATTATTTTTCCACTGGAGTAAAATCTGGGTTGACATAGGAACTCTCAGGAGATTGAAACCGTGGTCTGCCATTTCGTTAAGCATTTCATGCATATTTCGTGACCATACACCGTCAAAGCATTGTGTTGTAACGTTGTATCCGAACCAGTTACAGCCTGTAAGCCAGACAGGATTACCATACATATCAACGATTTCGGCATTTTCGTTTACATGAAGCCAGTCATCGTGATATTCATCGGGAGCTGCAATTACTTTTTCAGGAGCTTTTCCTGTAAAAGCAGAACCTGCAATAAGCGAAGCTGCTAAGCAGGCAATTATTTTTTTGAATTTCATTTTAATTTACCCCTCTTTCAAGTTATATACTCAACTATATTGTAAACTAATTTCGTAAAATTGTCAATATATTACGAAGTTTTTTGGTTATTTTGTATTTATTTTAATTCCATAAATGAGTAGTGTGTTTATCGTTTGATATTAATTGCTATAATATATAATATAACACGATATTTTTAAGGCAGTATCGTATAGGTTGTGTTTTACGGTTTTTATAAAAATATTTTTGCATATTTTATGTTGTTTTGCGATAGTGTGTATGCGGAATTTCTAATAATTGGACATAAAATCGGACTTTATGTTTTGGGAAAATCATTGTGCAGTATTATCTTAAAGAAATAATTTGACATTCATAAAAAATAGTATTATAATTATTAAGTATATAAATGATAAATAAAAAGGAGAATTAAGTGGAATGAGCGAATGTACACACGATTGTTCAAACTGCACCAGTAATTGTGGTGAAAGAAAGCCTGAAAGCTTTATTGAGAAGCCAAATGAACTTAGTAAAATCGGTAAGGTAATAGGAATTGTAAGTGGCAAAGGTGGAGTAGGTAAAACTCTTGTATCATCAATGCTTGCTGTAAGTATGCAGCGACACGGTAAAAATGTCGGAGTACTTGATGCAGATATTACAGGACCGTCAATCCCGAAGGCTTTTGGTATAAAGGAAAAAGCTCAGGGAACAGAGCTTGGATTAATTCCTGTAAAATCCAAAATGGGTATTGATGTTATGTCTGTAAATCTTCTTTTAGAGAATGATACAGATCCTGTTGTATGGAGAGGTCCTGTTATTGCAGGTGTTGTAAAGCAGTTCTGGACAGATGTAATCTGGAAGGATGTAGATTATCTTTTTGTAGATATGCCTCCTGGAACAGGTGATGTTCCACTTACAGTTTTCCAGACAATTCCTGTAAACGGTATTGTTATTGTAACATCACCGCAGGAGCTGGTTTCAATGATAGTTGAAAAGGCTGTAAAGATGGCAAAGATGATGAATATTCCTATAATAGGTATTATTGAAAATATGAGCTATCTTGAATGTCCTGACTGTAAGAAGAAGATAGAAGTATTCGGAAAGAGCAATATAGACAAGGTTGCTATGGAATATGGTATTCCTGTTCTTGCAAGAATTCCGATTTGTCCGGACCTTGCATCTGTATGCGATAAAGGTGTGGTTGAGCTGTTTGAAGGCGATTGGCTTGAGCCAGCTGTCAATCAGATTGAGAATATGTAGTAAGAAGCGGACTTTAAGTCCGCTTTTTTTATAATATGTTGAATAAGAATGTGGGATTTTGTGCAGATTTAACGAAAATTTAAAAATACTATGCGTTTCATGTTAAATGGGTTATACACAGGGTAAAATATGATTATCAAATATTGCGAAAACTAAAAAGTGTTAATCGTTAGTTGTTAATTTTTGCACAGAATTTTATAACGTCTTTTTTCGTCAAAGTAATGTTCATAATTTATCAATCTGTATAATACAAATAGTTTATAGTGTGCTTTGATTGACTTTTTGTGACATTTATGATATAATGACGATGTAATAATGATACTTTGCAAAATTTGCATATTTGCTTTTATTGCTCGGTATTGTTTAATATGTATTGGAGGTAAAAAGACAATGAAGAATCTACTTGTTAAAAAAGCTGTTACAGGCTTTTTAGCAGCATCAATGTTCTGTACAGCTTCAGTTTCAGGTTTTGCAGGCGTCGCAACTCCTGAACTTATGAAGGCAGCGGCTGAAGAACAGAAGGTCATTTATTCAACTGACTTTGAGGATCAGGATGTATCTGCTTTTGATAAGCGTGGTGAGAATGATACAACAGTTCTCTCAGCGTCAACAGATTACGCTACAAGCGGCGAATATTCACTTTGTGCATCGGGACGTACAGAGTCATGGAACGGTCCGGCATTCCGTCTTGATGATAAGTGTGAGCCCGGTACAGAATATTATGTAAACGCTAAGGTTAGAGGCAAATATTATTCACAGATTACTTGTAGCTATCAGTACAGCGATTCATCGGGTGACCCACACTACGTTAATCTTACAAACGGAAGCAGCGGTGACTGGCTTGAATTCAAGAATCTTAAAGTAAGCTTTTCAGATGACGTAAAGGATGTTTTTGTTTACTTCGAGGGCGGAAGCGATGATATTTATATTGATGATTTCTCAGTTGTAGAAGCTCCTGTTATTCCAATTGAAGAAGATATCCCATCACTTAAAAATGTTTATGCTGACTACTTCAAGGTTGGTACAGCTACAACAACAATGGAACTTGCTCCTAAGTCAACAAAAAATCTCATCCTCAAGCATTGCAACAGCCTTACTCTCGGTAATGAGCTTAAGCCTGACGCAATTATTGACAGAGAGGCAACAATTGAAAGCGGCGATTTTGATAACCCACTCGTAAACCTTTCAAGTGCAAGAACAATCTTAAACTTTGCAAAGGCAAATAATATCCCTGTAAGAGGTCACGTTCTCGTATGGCACAGCCAGACTCCTGACTGGTTCTTCAAGGAAGAATTTTCAGACGACGGCGAATGGGTAAGCAAGGATACAATGCTCAAGAGAATGGAAAACTATATTAAGAACGTTTTCGCTGCACTTGAAGAGGAATATCCTACAGTTGATTTCTATGCATATGACGTTGTAAATGAAGCATGGACAGATCAGGGTACACCTCGTCAGCCTGGTCAGCAGGGTTCAAGCGGTTCAGAGCAGTCAGCATGGGTAAAGGTATTTGGTGATAACTCATTTATTGATTATGCTTTTGAATATGCAAGAAAATATGCTCCTGAGGGCACAAAGCTCTTCTATAACGACTATAACGAATATATGACAGGAAAAATGGATGCTATCGTTGATATGGCAAACAGACTCAAAGAAAAAGGTCTTATTGACGGTATCGGTATGCAGTCACACCTTGACGTAAGACAGGGAAATGACGCATTCCCATCAATCCAGATGTATGAAAATGCATTAAAGACATACACAAGCTTAGGTCTTGATGTTCAGATTACAGAGCTTGATGCTACTATACAGAACAATTCAGAAGCTAGCTTTAAAGCACAGGCTGATTATTACAGTGACCTTTTTGACCTCTATGTAAAGTATGCTGACAAGATTTCAGCAGTTGTTTTCTGGGGCACAAAGGATGATACAAGCTGGAGATCTACACAGTATCCGCTTTTCTTCAATGGCGACTATACAGCAAAGCCATGCTTCTATTCAATTGTTGACGGCATTGAGTATGTTGATCCACCTGTAACAGAACCTATAACAACAACTCCTGCTCCTACAACACCAACAAAGCCTTCACTTGAGGTTGTTAAAATGGGTGACGCAAACTGCGATGGCGAAACTGATATTGCTGACGTAGTTATTGCAAAGTGTTATCTTATTAATCCAAGTGCATATTCAATTACAGAACAGGGCATTGTAAATGCTGATGTTGCAGGAACTCAGGGACTTGACGTTCAGGATACTATTGCTATCCAGAAGCTTGCACTTAAAATTATATCAGAAAGTGAGCTTGCTTAATTTTTGATTATATTCATGTATTTAATAAGGCGGTTATTGTTTTTACACAGTAACCGCTTTTTTATGGGATTCAGAAAATGTTTCACATTATTTATTAATTTTAATCTGAAAAAAACGGCGAGCTGTAAACTTTAACAGCTTGCCGTTTTGTTGATTATAAAATTTCAAATGACCTTGAAATCGTTTTGCATATCTTTGAATAATATTTCTCATTTTTTAGAATATTACAGCAATTTTCAGCACTTTTTTTATTATCAAAAAGTCCGAATACAGCTGAACCGCTTCCTGTCATAACAGCATTTTTCGCACCATTATCAAGCATAATAGATTTGATATTTTTTACTGTATTAAGATTACAAGCATATTCAAAAATATTTGCGAAGTATTTATAAGCGTCATCGCCGCCGTTTTCAAGTGATTTTGCCAGTAATTCAGTTTGTGGATGCTGTGGATTTTCAAGATTATCAATAAGCTTGTAAGCTTCAACGGTAGAAACTCCCTCATGGCCTTTGCCAATTACAATTATTTTGTTTGAATAATCAGGAGCTTTTTTAAGCTTTTCGCCTATTCCTTCGGCATAAGCGGTTCCACCCATGAGGAAGAAGGGAACATCAGCACCGAGTTTTGCACCGATTTCAACCATTTTTTCAAAAGAGTAATTTGTTTTCAGAAGTTTATTTAATGCAAAAAGTACTGCTGCACCATCAGAGCTTCCTCCGCCCATTCCTGCCTGTGATGGAATATATTTCTGTATATCTATTTTGCAGCCGAAATTTTTATTACAGCTTTCACGAAAAAGGCTAACGGCTTTATAGGCAATATTTTTTTCATTGCACGGAATATATGGCTTTGAGCAGCTCAGCTTTATATCGTTTCCGTCTGTAATATTTATATCAATAATATCATAAATACCAACGGTCTGAAAAAAGCTTTGTATTGTGTGATAACCATTTTCAAGCTTGCCTGTTACATCTAATGAGAGATTGATTTTTGCGGCAGTTTTAAGCTTCATTTCAACATTCTTCCTTTAATTTATTTACAAATTTTTCAATACGCTGAACAGCTTCCATAAGGTGCTTGAAGGAATAAGCATAGGAGATACGGATAAATCCTTCGCCACTGTCGCCGAAAGCGTTTCCGGGAACAACCGCAACCTTTTCTTCGTAAAGCAGTTTTTCACAGAATTCTTCACTTGAAAGTCCTGTACTCTTAATGCATGGAAATACATAGAATGCACCTTCAGGATTGAAGCATTCAAGTCCGAGTCTGTTAAATTCGCTTACGAGGAATTTTCTTCGTGTATTGTATTCATCTCTCATTTTTTTAACTTCTTCATCACATGAAGTAAGAGCAAGTATTGCAGCGTTCTGACTTATATAAGGGCTGCACATAATACCATACTGGTGGATTTTTGAAATCTGGGATATAATCGGCTCAGGAGCAGTAACATAACCAAGACGCCAGCCTGTCATTGCATAAGCTTTTGAGAAACCGTTTACATAGATTGTTCGTTCACGCATACCATCAAGCTGAATTATTGAAAAATGCTCTCTTCCGTAAGTGAGTTCGGAGTATATTTCATCGGTTAAAATCATTATATCAGTGTCACGAAGCAGGTCTGCAATAGGTTCAAGATCCTCTTTTGTCATAACGGCCCCCGTGGGATTATTAGGAAAGGGGAGTATAAGGAGCTTTGTTCGTGGTGTGATTTTGTCTTTAAGGTCATTTACCGTAAGTTTAAAATTATTTTCAAGCTTTGTCGGAACGCTTACTGCAACTCCGCCTGCAAGCTCAATAAGAGGTGTATAGCATACAAAGCATGGTTCTGTTACAAGAACCTCATCGCCGTCATTAATAAGACCTCTTAAAGCAATATCTATTGCCTCTGAACCGCCAACCGTAACGATAACCTCTGATTCACTATCGTAATCAACACCTGTTTTCTTTTTTAAATCATCGCTTATAGCTTTTCTAAGAGGTTCTATACCCTTATTTGGTCCGTAAATAATTTGTCTGCGTTCAAGAGTTTGTATAGCCGCTTTTCTGATAACCCATGGAGTAGAAAAGTCAGGCTCACCTACTCCAAGACTGATTACATCGTCCATAGTTCCTGCTATGTCGAAGAATTTACGAATTTGCGATGGTTTGGTTTTTTTAATTTTATCTGATAAAATTTTGTTGTAATCAATCACGTTCAGCCCAAGCCCCTTTCGTCAACCTTTTTACTATCAATGAATATACCTTTTTCCTTATATTTTTTAAGCAGGAAGTGTGTTGCTGTTGAAAGAACTCCGTCGATAGTTGAAAGTCTTTCAGAAACAAAAAGTGCAACATCTTTAAGATTATTTCCCTTTACTTCAATAGAAAGGTCGTATGAACCTGACATAAGAGAAACACTTACAACCTCGTCATACATCATAATAGTTTTTGCAATATCATCAAAACCGCAATCTCTTTGCGGAGTAACGTTAAGCTCTATAGTAGCTGTTACGGAAGAAGTGTCATACAGTTCCTCGTCAACAATTACGCTGTATCCTTTGATAATACCGCTTTCTTCAAGATTTTTTATCTCAGCAGCAACAGTTTTTGCATCTGTACCAATAATTTCTGCTATTTTTTCGTCTGACATTCTTGCATTATTTTCCAAAAGCTTAATTATTTCTTTTTTCATAATTACCACTCCGTTCTTAAATTTTAATAAATTCAGGTTTTCTGTTTTTAAAATAACTTATGTATTTAAAGCCGCCTGCTTCAGCAAGCTTTATTCCGTCTATAATTCCTTTTCCGAGGTCGTCAGCGCAGTGTGCGTCTGAGCCGATTGAAATGATTTCTCCTCCAAGTTCTTTAAAGAGCTTAACGTATTCGAGTGTAGGGAAAGTTAGACCGTAAGGCTGACGTAAACCGGAAGTATTTATTTCTATTCCTTTACCGTTTTGTATCAGAAGTCTGAAGCTTTCTGATATTATTTCGTTATACTGCGAAATATCTACGTTAAGTTTTGCAATGCCGTTAATATATCTGAGAGGATATGTAAGATGAGCCAGAATATCAAATTTTCCCCATTTACACATTTGATAAATGGTTTCAAAATACTCTTTAAGGTATCCGTTTACATTTTCTTTTGTATATTTTAAAAATGCGAAATCTTCCTTGCCACAAAGCTCATGAGCTGAAGCAATAACAAAATCAAGACGTTTATCCTCGATAAGCGACTGTGAACCACAAAAATCTGCATAGGGCTGACCAAGCTCAATGCCACAAAGAAGAGTCAGATTTTTTGGGCACTCGTAAATAGAGGCGGTATTTTCTGCCATAGATTTTTCAAATATACAAATATTATCATATATTTCATATTCATTTTTAGGCTCGCTGCCATAATGCTCCTTTGAATAGAGCCTGTTTGCTTCACAATGCTCAGAAATACCGAGAACAGCTAATCCAAGCTCGCTCGCTCGCATACAAAGCTGTTTTACGCTTCCTTCGCCGTCGGGCGAATTGGCTGTATGGCAATGACAGTCTATAAGATTCATATTAATTCCCACCGCCTTTAAAATTATACGAAAAGGCAATATGTTTACCGTTTTTTGCCTTGTCTTATTTTTCATTATACCATAATTACTCGTTCATTGCTATACTTTTTTTCAAAAATATTTATCTCAAACCGTAAAATTATATTATATGTGACTTTTTTTTGTTTTGGACTTTATTTTTCCTGAGCTTTATGTTATAATAATATAAATGATAATTTTGGAGGTATTATATTATGAGAGCTGTAATTACTGTTATCGGTAAGGATAATGTTGGTATTTTACATAAGGTAACCGGAATATGCACCGAATATAACGTGAATGTTATTGAGGTTACTCAAAGTGTTTTACAGGATATGTTTGCTATGATAATGCTTGTTGATATTTCAGCAATAAGCAAGGATTTTGCAGAAATGGTTGACAGAATGACAGAACTCGGAAATACTCTCGGACTTTCAATCCATACAATGCATGAGGATATCTTTAACTCAATGCACAGTATCTAATTACGAAAGGACTTGAGCATCTATGTTGAATGTATATGATATTCTTGAAACTATAAGAATGATTCAGGATGAATGTCTTGACATCAGAACTATTACTATGGGAATTTCTCTTCTTGACTGTATCGACCCTGATATAGACAGAGCCTGTGAAAAGGTTTATGAGAAAATTACTTCAAAAGCTAAAAATCTTGTTTCAACAGGTGAACAGATTGAAAAGGAATATGGTATTCCGATTATAAATAAGCGTATTTCAGTTACTCCTATTGCAATGCTTGTTGCAGCATGCAAGGGTGGAGATCCTGTTAAATTTGCACTTACACTTCAAAAAGCTGCCGATACATGCGGTGTAAACTTTATCGGCGGATATTCTGCACTCGTTCAGAAGGGATTCAGTGCAGGCGATGTTGAGCTTATTCGCTCAATTCCGGAAGCACTTGCAGTTACTAATAATATTTGTTCCTCAATTAATGTAGGCTCAAGCAAATCAGGTATTAATATGGACGCTGTAAAGCTTATGGGTGAGATTATTAAGGAATCTGCTGAAAGAACTGCCGACAGACAGTGTATAGGACCTGCAAAGCTTGTTGTTTTCTGTAACGCACCTGAGGATAATCCTTTTATGGCAGGAGCATTCCACGGTGTAGGTGAGCCTGACTGTGTAATAAATGTTGGCGTTTCAGGTCCGGGTGTTGTACGTTCTGCACTTGTTAAGTATCCCGACGCATCTATAGATGAAATTGCAGACATTATAAAGAAAACTGCTTTCAAAATTACAAGAATGGGACAGCTTGTAGGTGCCAGAGCTTCAAAAATGCTTGGCGTGCCATTTGGTATTGTTGATCTCTCACTTGCTCCTACACCTGCTGTTGGTGACAGTGTTGCACATATTCTTGAAGCTATCGGACTTGAATGCTGTGGTACTCACGGTACTACTGCCGCACTTGCTCTTCTTAATGATGCAGTTAAAAAAGGCGGCGTTATGGCTTCATCTCACGTTGGCGGACTTTCAGGTGCATTTATTCCTGTTTCTGAGGATGCAGGTATGATTGATGCGGCTGTTAATGGAACTTTGTGCCTTGAAAAGCTTGAAGCTATGACAGCTGTATGTTCTGTAGGACTTGATATGATTGCTGTTCCGGGTGATATAACTCCTGCAACAATTTCCGCTATTATTGCCGACGAAGCAGCTATTGGTATGGTTAACAATAAAACTACAGCAGTACGTCTTATTCCTGCTATCGGTAAGAAGGTAGGCGAGATGCTTGATTTTGGCGGACTTCTCGGAAGCGGTCCTGTTATGAAGATAAATAATAAATCTCCTGAAGTATTTATTAATCGTGGCGGACGTATTCCTGCTCCAATGCATAGTATTAAAAACTGATATTATAAGGGCACTTTTGAATTTATATCAAAAGTGCTTTTTTATAGTTGCGCTTTATAGTTAGTTTTGCATTTTGAAGCACATTATATATAAAATAGAAATCAACAGCAATATGAGGTTAATTATTATGGATACAGGCTATATTCTTAATAAGTTTGGTATAAATGAAATGCCGATTTCAATTAAGAAGCTTACAAGCGGTAATATAAATTCTACTTTTCTTGCGGAATTTAAAAACAGAAAAATTGTAATACAGTCACTTAATAGAAATGTGTTTAAAAACTGTTATGATGTTATGAATAACATAAGTATTGTGAATGAGATTTTTGACAAGTATCAGAAAAATGATGTTGCGGCAGTAAAATTTCATACAGCATTATCGGGTGTTAATTATATTGAACATGAAGAAAGTATGTATCGTATATGCGATTATATTAGTGAAGATAATAGTGATAATGCTTTATTTTTGACAGGCTTTGCTTATGGAAAATTCATTAAAATAATAAATACAAATTCGGATAATATAAAAAAATTCCGTAATACAATATCTGATTTTCATAATTATTCCTCGTATCTTCAAAGGCTTATAAATAATCCTGATAGTTCTATGATAAGCAGAATTATATTATTACGTTTATCCTCACTTGAAAATGTATTGTCAACGACCTTTGATTCAGATCTGAAAAGAAGAATTACACATAATGATGCTAAAGCCGATAATGTAATTATAGGTTCGACGGTTACGGTAATAGACCTTGATACTGTTATGGAGGGATATGTTGCAATTGATTATGGTGACACAATACGCTCATTTACTGCTGATAATCTGAGTTTTGATATAATTCAAAGTATTACCGAGGGATATGCAAAGGGATTGGATGGACTGCTTGACGCCAGAGAAATTGCTTCTCTATATTATGGTATACTTTATGTAACAGCTGAGCTAGCAGTACGTTACTTTTCTGATTATATTGGCAGTACGGATTATTTCAAAACGAAAACACCGTCTATGTGTCAGATTAGAGCACAGCAGCTTATAAATCAGCTTGATTTTTTTCTTAAATATGAGGGCATAATAAAACGAATTATAAATAATTCATTTAAAAACAGTAGCAAATAATTATATTTCCGCATAAAATAAAATACAGGCGATAAATCTGAATATTATCGCCATAAACTAAACGCACCATTTATGTGCGTTTTTTTATTCGGGAGGCAATTTATGTCATTAAGACTGAATTTTTATTTTTCGGAAAGCTTAAACGAAATTTTTACAGATGAGCTTAACAATATTCGGATTTACTATCTTAAAGGTGCCGATTTTCAGGAAAAATATAAATGTATTCAGATAATTGCCGATATTATGCAGGATTATGATTGTGAATTTTATTATTCACCTTTTGAAAAATATTATCCCTGTGGATTATATCTGCCAAAATTCAAAGCGTTTATAGCTACAGAGCTTGACGAACCATCAATACGTCTTGATTGTCATTATTATAACATAGGTATGATTTTACATAACGTTCCCGAACCTGTAAAGAAAATTGCTAATTATACATTTAATCAGAGCCAGATTTATCAGCAGAAATCAGAAGAGCTTTTACAGATTTCGAATATTATTTTGAAAGAATATCGTAAAGCATCTTGGGGATTTCTTAATATTTCAAAGTTAAAGTCATTTTTAAAACGTAAAATCAGTCCGCTTATGCCCAAAATTGAAAAAA
>SVNL01000111.1 GCA_015066925.1 Ruminococcus sp. | reverse complement strand
CTGTTAAAGCTGTCAACACTAAGCCGTCATTTACTGCTGAGGATGTTCTGAAAAGAACAAAAGGCTGGGCATCAGATAACTGGATTTATTTTATAGCTTTTTTAATTCCTGCAGTTCTGACATTTATTGCTTATGTTAAATTCGGAATTTATCCATTTGCATCAAAGGATTCATCACAGGGTGAATTCGGTTCGGTTCTTGTACTTGACCTTAATGGACAGTACATTTATTATTTTGAAGCACTAAGAGATGCGTTCTGGGGTGATGGAAGCATCTTCTATAACTGGAGTCGTGACCTCTCGGGTGAATTTATGGGTATCATAGGATACTATCTTGCCAGCCCGTTTACACTTATTGTAATGCTTCTGCCACGAACAATGATTCTTGAAAGCATGATGATTATGCAGATATGTAAGCTCGGAACAGCAGGTGTTACATTCTGTATGTATGCCAGAAAGTCAAAAAAGCTTTCACCGCTTCAGTCATTGCTGTTCTCAACAGCATATGCAATGATGGCATACGCTGTTATTCAGCTCATTGACCCGATGTGGATTGACGGTGTTGTATTTTTACCACTTATTGCTCTTGGTATAGAGTATTTTATTGATGACGGAAGAAAACTCAATTATATTATTCCGCTAGCAATGATGTTTATTGCAAACTTCTATATCGGATATATGATAGCTATTTTTGTAGCCGTTTATTATTTCTTCTATTTATTCTTTGCTACAGATGTAAAGTTTAAAACATATGATTATGTGAAAAAAACACTTTGGTTTGGAATTTCTACAGTTGTAGTATTAATGATGAGTGCTATAATTATCTTGCCTATTTATAATGCACTTAAACTCGGTAAGTTTGATTTTACCGATCCTGATTATAAGTTCCAGACACAATTTTCACCTATTGAGCTTATTCCTACACTTTTACCTAACCAGTATTATTCTGTTAATATGCAGGGTAAGCCTGAAATATACTGTGGTGTAATTTCAATAGTTCTTCTTCCACTTTTCTACATGAACAAGAAAATTGATTTCAATAAAAAGCTTGGTTATACACTTTTGATTTTTGTAATGGTTTTCAGTATGTATATCAAGCCAATTGATATGATGTGGCACGGTGGACAGGTTCCTAACTGGCTTCCATACAGATATTCATTTATTCTTTCATTTGTAATTGTATCAATTGCTGCGACTACATTCAAAAATCTTGAAGGATTAAAGGATAATAAATTATTCGGAAAAATTGCAGGTGCATTTGCGATATTGCTTACACTTGTAATATGGTTTAATCTCAATTCTGATACATTTAATTATTCACAGGAAAAGTATAAATATGTTGCTGTAAGTCCTTATACGACAACAGAAACATATCATGGCGAAAAATATGAGTATTTCTGGTTTGGAACTCTGGTTTTCGGTATGATTTTAGCGGCAATATATCTTATTGGAATTTATGGTTATACCATTGCAAAAAATAAAAAGACAAAAAATGCACTTGTTATAGCTATGACTTGCGTTCTTGCATTTGAGCTTGGTGTAAATACTTACGATAGTTTCCTTAAAATTGATAAAGAGGTTGCTTATTCAAAGGGTGACGGCTATTATGCTGAAACTCAGGCAGGACGTGATATCACACAGGCTCTTAAAGAAAGAGATAACAGCTTTTACAGAGCTGAAAAAACATTCTGTCGTACAGTTAATGATAATATGGCATACGGCCTTAGAGGTATTACTCATTCAAGTTCTGTAATGAATGCAAAGATAATAAACTTTATTGAAACAATGGGTTACAAAATGCAGAGCTTTACCACACGCTATGACGGTAATACAACTCTTGCCGATTCACTTCTTGGTATTAAGTATGTAATTCATGACCCATCAAAGTATCAGGCTGAATTTAATCTTAACCCATCATATAAAGAGGTTTTCAGTCAGCCTTATGTAACAACAGGCGGTACAGAATCAACCTTCCATGTATATGAAAATCCAAATGCACTTTCAATAGGATATATGGTTGACGATTCAATTAGAAAGCTTGCATTCCTCGGAAATGATAATCCATTTAATAGCCAGAATATGTTTATGAGCACAATTACAGGTAATACAACTTTCGAAACAACTCCTGAGGGCTATATTAAAATTACGGGCAATAAGGAATACTACAAGAGATTACCTGAAACATACGAGCTTTCTGATTGTTTTGAAACTCCATATGGTGAAGGAGTAAAGAAGTTTGTTGCAAATGCAAATGCAGTTGACCCAATAATTAAAATTCATTTTACAACACAGTCAAGCAACTATGTTCATATGTTCCTTAAAACAACATTTAAAGAGCCTGTAAATACATGGATTTCAACTGAAAAAGATGAAAATGGCAACTTTATTAACCACGAATCACTTGCGACAGGTCGTTATTATGATGGCGGTACAGAATATGGTGTTGTGCGTGTAGGTTCATTTGAGCCGGGTACTGATGTAGAAGTAAGACTTACACTTACTGACACTCAGAATGACGGCGAATACTTTACAATTATCAAGGACTTCTTCTTCTATGAATTTGATGAAGCAGCATTTGTAGAGGATATCGCAAAGCTTAAAGAAAACCAGTGGAAGATAGAGGAATATACTGAAAGAAAGCTTAAAGGTAAAATCACAGCAAAAGAAAATCAGGTAATGCTTCTTACAATACCGACAGAGCCGGGCTGGACAGTTAAGGTTGACGGCAAAAAGGTAGAAACATTTGAGGTTCTTAAAGCATTTATAGGAGTTAATCTTACTCCCGGTGAACATACAGTAGAAGCGTCATATACTCCTCCGGGATTTGTAATCGGTGTAATTACACTCATTATGGGTATTGTAGCGTGTGTATTCTTCTGGCTTTATGACAAGAAGAACAATAAGGTTCTTATTGAAAGAGCAAGACGCAGACAGCTTGGTATTTCACAGTATGCTGAAATAGTTGAGGAAAAGCCTGCAAGAGGAAGCAAAAAGGATAAGAT
>SVNL01000033.1 GCA_015066925.1 Ruminococcus sp. | reverse complement strand
GGAATTTGCGCATCACATTCATTGATGTCAAGCTCATTTTGCCCTATAGGGCAAAACAAAGTGCAAGAAGATTTATCAATTCCATTATCTTTTCTTGCACTTTGCCAACTTAAAATTGGCTTTAAAAAGCTATATTAAGCCAATTTTAAGTTGTTGAGCAGACATTAATTAAGTGGTTAATGTGAAATGTGAGTTATTCTATTGAAGAAAAATTAATCTGATACCTGTTGCTGTTTGATAATCACATATGACAATTCTTGTATTAATTATAACTTGTTTAGATTAAAAAGTCAATACTTTTTTGTCATTTGTGATAAGATTTTGTAGAAAGGAGTGTCATTTATGGCTTTGTATAAACGGATTCGTGATTTAAGAGAAGATTCAGATAAAACGCAGACAGAGGTGGCTGAATTTTTAGGCACAACGGCTCAGTATTACGGGAAATATGAAAAGGGCGAACGAGAGCTTCCGTTTATAAGAGCTATTCAGCTTGCAGACTATTATGGAGTAAGCCTTGATTATCCGGCTGAGCGTAAAAAATTCAAAAACAGCTATTCACTCAATGAAGACGAACAAAATCTTATATATAGCTGGCAATGCTTGTCGGAACGAGATAAAGGTAAAGTAGAGTATCTCATAGAACAGCTTTTAGAGGAGCAGGCAAAAAGAAAATAACAATTAAATTTTGATATAAAAAGCGTTACTGTTTAAATTAAATAGTAGCGCTTTTGTATTGCATTTTTGTTATCAGAATATAAAAATGTAATTGAGTTATAGTAATTTCTTGACATTATAAATAGTTTCATGACGTTATTATAAGAGAAAGGTTTGTAATATGTTGACATATCGTAATTTTTAGTTTATAATCAGTAATGTAAACGTTCTGATATATTGTGATGTCAATCAGCTGGAATTTGAATTGATACATATTTATAATATTAGCAGCAATGTTTTGGCTAAATCAGAAAAAGAAAATCAGGTGATAGCAGGAATTCCTGCAGTTTATAAACGAAAATATTACTTAGGAGGATTTTTATGCTTAAGAAATCAACAAAAGGGCTACTTAGCATTATTCTTGCAATGAGCACACTTTCAATGGCTGGCTGCCAAAAAGATGACAGTTCATCTAAGAATTCAAGTGCTAAGGAAAGCTCATCAGCAGAAAGCTCAGTGGCAGATACTTCCATAGAGGTACCTGATGGATACAATCTTCTCTGGAATGATGAATTTAACGGTAAAGCTCTTGATGAGTCTGTATGGAACTACGAGCCGCATGCTCCAGGCTGGACTAACGAGGAGCTTCAGGAGTACACAACATCTACAGATAACGTATTTGTAAGAGATGGAAAGCTTGTTCTCAAGGCTATCAAGACACAGACTGATTCAGGTGACGACTACTACACATCAGGTAAGGTTACTACACAGAACAAGAAAGACTTTATGTATGGTAAGGTATGTGTAAGCGCAAAGGTTCCGGAAGGACAGGGACTCTGGCCTGCAATATGGATGATGCCTACAGACGAGAGTTATTATGGACAGTGGCCAAAATGTGGAGAAATCGACATTATGGAGGTTCTCGGTAATGATACAAGCGTATCATACGGTACACTTCACTATGGTGAGCCACATGCTGAACAGCAGGAAACATATAAGCTTGATGGAACAACTTTCTCAGATGACTTCCACGAGTTCAGTGTAGAATGGGAACCTGGCGAATTCCGTTACTATGTTGACGGCAATCACTACTTCACAGTTAACGATTGGTTCACAGCAGTAGAGGGCGAAGATGACAAGCCTTATCCTGCACCGTTCAATCAGACATTCTTTGTACAGCTCAACCTTGCAGTTGGCGGTACTTGGCCGGGAAATCCTGACGAAACAACAGATTTTGACAAGGCTGAATTTGAAATTGACTATGTAAGAGTTTTCCAGAAGGATTCTTATGATACTAATGTTACAAAGCCTGAAATGGTGTTCAAGGAAGCTGATGAAACAGGTAACTATGTTACAAACGGTAACTTTGCTGAAGCAGAGGACCTCGCAGATGATGTTGACTGGACATTCTATCTTGCAAACGGTGGTGCAGGTTCAGCTACAATCCATGATGGTTTAATCGAAATCG
Organism: Ruminococcus sp.; assembly: GCA_015066925.1. GTDB lineage: Bacteria > Bacillota > Clostridia > Oscillospirales > Ruminococcaceae > Ruminococcus. The sequence continues at coordinate 15,306 of SVNL01000033.1, read as the reverse complement.
TAACTGAAAGTGCAGGCAGTGTTGATTATTCAGTGCAGATTTTCCAGCCGAATATTCCTATGATTAAGGGACAGAAATATAAGCTTTCATTCGATGCTTACGCTTCTGAGGACAGAAAAATTATCACTTGTGTATCAGCTCCGACAGCAGGTTGGGTTCGCTACTTCCCGGACACAAAGCTTGATGTAACAACTGAGCCTAAAACTTTCGAATTTGAGTTTGAGATGACTCAGAAGACAGATAACAATGGTAGAGTTGAGTTTAACCTCGGTAATCTTGATTCAACTGCTACTGTATATATCACTAATGTAAGAGTAGAGGCTATAGATTAATAATTCATATAGGTTTTTATAAGGGTGCAAACATATTCCCTCTATATTTCACTCTTATTAAAATTAAAAACAATGTGCAACTCGCAAATGCTTATAATACGGCGTTTGCGAGTTTTGCTTTTATGTTGAGAATTTTTTGCTGTTGAAGCTCAGAGCTTTTCAACAGCGTTATTTGTTTTTTTACCTGTACCAGTTGAAATATATGCCATAAATCAGGATGAATATTGACGGATTTATGCAAATTAAATGGCAGAATATTTGTGAAATACTCTTATATATGAAAATTTAATGGAAATATTGATTTTTAAATGAGAATATGATATAATAATATTAATTTGTATATTTGTGTGAATTAATATCATTTATTTATAATATTCTGGAGGAAAATATTAATGTGTGGAATAGTTGGATACGTAGGTTACAGGGATTGTACCGAAGTTTTAGTAGACGCTCTTTCAAAGCTTGAATACAGAGGATATGATTCAGCAGGTATTGCTGTTTTTGAAAATGAAGAAATAAAGGTTGCTAAATCAAAAGGCAGACTTGCAGACCTTACAGCTAAAATGGAAAAAGAGGGTATGCTTCACGGTACTTCCGGTATAGGTCATACACGTTGGGCTACTCACGGTGAACCATCAGACCGAAATTCTCATCCTCATGGCGGAGAGAGAGTTACAATTGTACATAACGGAATTATTGAAAATTATAAATCGATAAAGGATTTTCTGCTTGGTGTCGGAAGAGGCTTCAAGAGTGATACCGATACTGAGGTAATCGCTCAGCTTCTTGATTATTACTATGACGGTGATCCTGTTCATACAATTTCAAAGGTTATAAGAGAAATTGAAGGCTCTTATGCTTTGGGAATAGTTTTCGAGGATTTTCCCGATACGGTTTTTGCAATAAGAAGAGAAAGTCCGCTTATTGTCGGAATAGGTGAAAATGAAAGCTTTATTGCATCAGATGTTCCTGCAATATTGAAATATACAAAGAATTATTATCTGCTTGAACATGATGAAATTGCTGTTTTGAGCAAATACAGTACAAAAATTTACGACCTTCATTACAAACAGATTACAAAAGAACTCAAAACTGCTGACTGGGATATGGACGCTGCCGAAAAATGCGGCTTTGAGCATTTTATGCTTAAAGAAATCTTTGAACAGCCAACATCTATTAAAACTACAATTACACCAAGAATTGTTGATGGATTACCTAATCTTGAGGAGTGTGGAATTACTCCTGATATCCTCAACAGCTTTAACAATATTCATGTTGTTGCTTGCGGAACTGCAATGCATGCGGGTGTGGTAGGTAAATATGTTATAGAAAAGCTTGCGAGAGTTCCTGTAAATGTTGATATTGCATCTGAATTCAGATACAGAGCTCCGCTTGTAACAGATAAAGACCTTGTAATTATTATTTCTCAGTCGGGTGAAACTGCTGACAGCCTTGCGGCAATGCGTCTTGCAAAGAAACTGGGGGCAAAAACTCTTGCAATTGTAAATGCTAAGGGAAGCTCTATTGCACGTGAAGCAGATATGCTTATCTATACTCATGCAGGACCTGAAATTGCTGTTGCATCAACAAAGGCTTATATGGTTCAGATTGCAGTTATGTATCTTTTTGCATTTGAAATTGCTTTGGCAAAAGGAATGATTGATGAAAATGAGTGCCGCAGACTGACTTCTCTTCTTCAGAAAACACCTGAAATGATTGAGAATATTCTCGAATCCAAATCCGAAACACAGCATATTGCTTCATCACTTATTGCATCAGACAGTCTTTTATACATAGGCAGAGGTCTTGATTATGCACTCAGTATGGAAGGCTCACTTAAACTGAAAGAGATTTCATATATCCATTCTGAATCATATGCGGCAGGTGAGCTTAAACATGGAACAATTTCACTTATCAGTGATGGAACTCCTGTAATTGCCGTTGCAACACAGTCTGAGCTTTTTGATAAAACTATCAGCAACATAAAAGAGGTTAAGGCTAGGGGGGCTAAGGTTATAATTGTCTGTCGTGAGAATTATGAACCTGACTCTGATGTGGCTGATTTTAAATTCGGGCTTCCTGATTTTGATGATTTGCTTATGCCAATGCTTGCCGTTGTTCCGCTTCAGCTTATAGCTTACTATACATCTGTATTAAAAGGAAATGATGTTGATAAGCCAAGAAATCTTGCAAAATCGGTAACTGTTGAATAAAATACATTATCAAGCTCAGGGGGAGAGCGATTTATATCATTGCTTCAACTCTGGGCTTTTTGTGTAAATGGGAGGATTAAAAATGAAATTAAAGAGAAAATCCGTTTCACTGATTGCAACTGTAATTGCAGTAACAGCTCTTCCGGTGAACATGTATGTCTATGCAGAAGATGAAACAATTACATCAGGTGATTATGTTTATTCCGTAAATGAGGACGGTACAGTTTGTATTGAGCAATATTGCGGAACTAAGACTGAGCTGGATATTCCTGAAACTATTGATGAAAAAAATGTAACATCACTTGGTGAAAAAGCATTTTCTGATAATAAAAGTGTAAATGTTGTAAGACTCGGAGCAGGTATTTCTGAAATAAATGAAATGGCATTTTTAAACAGCGTTGCACTTAAAGAAATTAAAGTCAGCGATGATAATAAAAGCTTTGATGATGTTGACGGTGTTCTTTACAGTGAGGGAGTAAAACAGCTTCTTGTATACCCTCAAGGAAGACAGGAACCATCCTTTGTAATTCCTGATACGGTTGAAACAATCGGTATTTCTGCAATTTATGATACTCTGCTTGAAGAAATAACATTCCCGTCATCTCTTTCAGCTATAGAGCGTCACGGTGTTTCATACAATACAAGACTTAAAGAAGTTGACATTTTAAATACATCGGTTGATGAGCTTGGAGATTTTGCTTTTGCTTATTGTACATCACTTGAAACACTCGTGCTTCCGGATGAACTTTTATACATAGGTTCAGGATCTTTTGCAGGCTGTGGCAGACTTACCGAGGTTGATATTCCGTATAACGTTCTTACAATCGGTCAGAATGCTTTTGCCGCAACGGGCATGAAAAGTGTAGTTATTCCGTCATCGGTTGAAGAAATCGGCTATTGTGCGTTCGGTTATGATGAAAATCTTGAGGTTATATCTGATTTTAAAATATATGGCGTTTCAGGCTCTATGGCACAGTTATATGCGACTGATAAAGACGCTGATTACGAATATTACAATAACTTCGATTTCGAGGCAATAAAAGAAATTGAGGGTGTTACAGGAAAGCTCAGAGCTAAAAAAGAAGGCAGTATAGAATACGTTACAGAAAATAATGAGGCTTATATTGTTGGATATGATGCTTTAGAAGTGAATCCTGTAATTCCATCTGAAATAGAGGGCTTCCCTGTAACAAGAATTTATATGGGTGCTTTCTTTACAAGCACAGCTGAGAAGATAGAGCTTCCTAATACTGTAAAGACAATTGATAGAATGGCATTTACCGATTGTTCTTATCTTAAAGAAATTGTAATTCCTGAGAGCGTTGAGGAAATCGGTGATGAGGCTTTTGCAGGCTGTTCAAAACTTGAAACAATTACGCTTCCTGTATCTTTGAAAACGATTGGAAAAAATCTGTTTGACAGCTGTACATCCCTTAAAGAGATAAAGGTTGCTGAAGGAAATACTGCCTTTGCTTCTGAAAATGGAATACTTTTTGACGCCGCTAAGGAAGTTCTTATCAGATATCCTTATGCACTTACAGAAAAAGAATATAAAATTCCTGATGGAGTTAAAAAAATAGGTGAATATGCGTTTCTTGATGTTAAATCACTTACATCGGTTGAGCTTAATAAAGTAACAGAAATCAGTATGCTGGCATTTTGCGGATGTTCAAATCTGAAAGAAATAAATATCACAAAGGAAATAACAACAATCGGCGAATATGCATTTTATGACTGTAATTCGCTTAAATCGGTAAGACTTCATGATACCCTTACTTCTATCGGTAAAGATGCTTTTGGCTATACTGAAAAATCTGACCACAGCGGTTCAATGCTTATGAAGGATTTCAAGATTTTTACCGATAAGGATACAAAAGCTAAAGCATATGCTGATGAAAACGGTATAGAATGTGTTACAAATTCGATTGAGATTATGGGCAAAAATGTAAACAAAGGATTTTTTGCTGTTGTTATAGGTGCGATTGTGGCAGTAATTGCTGTTATGGTATCAAAGCCTGTGTCTAAGAGCATTAAAAAGAAAAAAGCTAAGAAAGCTCGTGAAGAAAATAAGAATCGTGTTGCAGAAAGTCTGAACGATGCTTCTGATTCTGAGGGCTATGAAAGTGTTCTTGGCGGCGAAGAAGATGATGATTCTGATGAAGAAGAAAACTGAATTTAAGGGGATAAATAAAAATGAATTTTAGAAAAATTATTTCAGGCATTGCTGCTTCTGTTATGATATTTGCAGTTTCTGCTCCTGCTTTTTCAGCTTATGCTGAGGGGGAGGAGGTTTTAAGCGACGGAAATCTTCAGTTTCAATATATAGACGGCGGTGTTGAAATTATTGGTTGCAATGATTCTGTAACAGAGCTTAATATTCAGGAGCATCTAAATGGATTTTCTATAATTGAAATCAGTGAGAGTGCTTTTGCGAATTGCTCTAAGCTTGAAAAGGTAACTCTGCCGAATACAATTAAGAAGATTGACTCTGCGGCATTTATGAATTGCTATTCGCTTCAGACAATAAATATTCCTGAGTCGGTTGAAACCTTGGGCGATTGTGTTTTCCAGAATTGCTATTTGCTTCAAAGTGTTGAGATGAATGCAAAGGTTCAAAGTATTCCAACAGGTACATTTTATAACTGTCAGATGCTGACAGAGATTGATATTCCTGAAAGCGTTACATATATCGGAGCAAGTGCTTTTGATAATTGCTGTACATTGGAAAATGTAGAGATTCCTGATGCGGTAACAATGATTGACGCATATGCATTCAGAAACTGTTATGTGATTTCAAAGCTTAATCTTCCTTCGAAAATTACGGGAATAGGCGGCGGAGCATTTATAAATTGCTTCAATCTCAGTGAAATTACACTTGCTGAGGACAATTCAGCCTATGCTGTTGAAAATAATATACTGTATGATAAGCAGAAAACAACAATTTTGGCTTCTGCACCTGTTGCAATAACAGGTGAGGTTGAAATTCCTCGTTCAGTAAAAACTATTCAGCAGTATGCTTTTGCCGGTTGTACCGAAATGAAAAGCGTAACTATTCCTGAGGGAATGAGTAAGATTGAAGAGGGAACATTCAGCTATTGCAGTGGATTGACAGAGGTTATAGTTCCTGAGGGTGTTACAGAAATCGGAGTTCTGGCATTTTCGTACTGTGACAAGCTTGAAAAAATTAAACTTCCGACTACACTTAGTACCATAGGTTCAGCGGCATTTTGTTTTGACGGAGCTCTTAAAGAAATTGAATTTTTTGGAGCACTTGTGAAAGTTGCAGATGGAGCGTTCCTTAATTGCGTATCACTTAATGAAGTTACAATTCCTAAAAATGTAGAAGAAATCGGTAATTATGCATTTGGCTTTAAGTCGAATGAGAGTGGTGAAGCGGCTATTTTGATAGACGATTTCAAAATGAATGTATCAAGTGGTTCTGCTGCTGAAAAATATGCAAAAACTAATGGCATTAAATATGAGGTTATAGATAAAGGCTTAAAGAAAGTTATATTTATTGTAATTTGTGCAGGAGCAGCAATTCTTATTGTAGTAATAGCAATTGTAATTATCAGAAAAGGAAATAAGAAACCTGAGAACGAAACGGAAAAGCCTGATGAGGAAGAAGAAATTGACGATGAGGATTATGTGGGAATTCTTAGCGATGATGAAGAAAATGTCAATGAGAAATCTGCCTCAGCAGAAGATAAAGTAATAGAAGACGAATCAGAAAAAGAATAATAAAAAAATCGGTTACTGAATTAATTTATCAGTAACCGATTTTTTATAGTGGGGTTATTTCAAATCGAAGTAAGGATATTGACCGGTGTTTGAAAGAGCATAATAGCTTAGGATAATTGAAGCGTCAAGCGCATCAACTTTTCCGTCCTGATTTACATCAGAAGCTTTTTTCTCAGAGAGTGAATAGACAACCGCATGTCCTGTTGATGCTAAAGAATAATTTGCAAGTACACGAGAAGCATCAAGAGCGTTCACCTTAGAGTTTCCATCGACATCGCCATAACTGAATGGTGTTCCGTTGTTGCAGAGAGGGATGTATTCTCCGCTATAGCCTGATGGATTACCGAGGAAAATCTGTACCCAGTAATAAGCGCCATTTTTACAATAACAGCCTATTCCGATATGAGTGTATTTTTTAGAGAGGATATTATTTCTATGTCCCTCTGAGTTCATCCATTGCGACATTGCACCGTCAACTAATTTTGAATAGTTCATAGCGATGTTTTCTCCGGCATATTGATAAGCGATGTTATTCAAAATGCTGAAACATTCTGAACCATTAGGACGAGTGTGTGAAAAGCTTGAGGATATTTCAACTGCTCTCAAATTTGCCTTTTCGCAAGCAAGTGGATAAAGCTTTAGCGGAGAGAGATTTTTTTTAGCACGCTCATTGTTTATCAGCATCAGCATTGCTTCTGCCTCACCTTGATTGTCGAAAGCGTAAGCGGTAGTAAGAGATGATTTATAATTAAAATCAGGTAGTAAGGCTAAAGAAGAAATAATCATAATAGCTGTTATGATTGATATTAATTTTTTCATATTATTACCTTCTATCAAAAATATTTGTGTTTATTCAGTAGCTGTATAAGTTGTCTGAGCCTGCCAGAAGGTGTTGAAATCCATAGGCAGTTCAGGACTCTTGTGATTTATGTACCATTCAAGCGCGATTGCATCGAGCATAGTTAAACCGCCGTCTTTCATACAATCAGCAGCATCAACCTGCAAATCATTCAGCATAGCTTTTCCTGCAAGGTGTTCACGGAGTACAACGAGATCAAACAAATCTACTTCTGCGTCGCCTGTAATATCGCCTTCGCATTCAGGAACGATGTAGTATCTCTGAGGATAATATTCATCATAGAAAATTTCATTTGATTTAATAAAAACTTGAGTCCAGTACCATCTGTATTCACCGTGAGGAGCGTAAGTCATACCAACGCCGACATGAGTAAAATTCGGGTTCATGATGTTAGCTCTGTGACCCGGTGATTCAAGCCATTTTTCAACAACTTCTTCAGGAGTACCATATCCTGCACCTAAATTCTCAGCAGAAGAAAGAGTAAAGATGCTGAAATCTTTAAGAACGGCGTTGAACAATAATCCACTCGGACGGTAGTGTGTAAATGAAACAACGCTTTCGTTAGCTCTTACAGTTGCGGCATCTCTTAAAATAGGAACTGTTTTCAGAGGTTTCAGTCCCTCTTTTATTCTTGCTTCATTAATAAGAATAACAACTTCATCGGTCATACCGAGAAAGTCATACTGTGGATCCTGAGCCTGAGTGCTGCCGGTAAAGTTACTTAAAAACAGCACAAATATAAGTGAAAGAGAAAGGATTGAAATAATTTTTCTTTTCATAAATAATCACCTCTTAACCGTAAATGGTATTTATGATAATTGGTTTTGATTTCTGACTTTATTATACCACAAGGAAAATGTTTTTGGAATAGTTTTTTTTCGAATTGTATAAAACGCTAACTGATTTCTACTATTTTCACAACAATGATGATTTTTTTTAGTTATATTGTATATTTTAAGGTGTATTCTTTTGATATTTTACTACTATGAGTAAAGTTTTGGAAATTTGTTTGGTTATTTCTCACTAAAGACGTATTTTAGGGGATAATTCGCGTTAGTCAAATCGGAGTGTATACAATCTGTATAAAAAATAGCGTTAAATCCTCTTTGCTGAAAGTGGTTAATAATATGTTGTTTTATCGTGAAGTTTTCATTTTCTTGTTAATTCTTTTACGAGTGGAAAAAGCGCCACAATGCATAAACTGTAAGGCGAATTTGTGAGTGTGTTTTGTGAGTTGTATATATTTTTTTACTGTAGTTTGACATATTATTGACTTTATCGACTTTTTATGTTAAAATCTATGTATTGAATATTGTTTCAATATTAATTATTTTTTTCATGGAGGTTATGACAAATGGCATTTTGTAAGAATTGCGGTAAAGAATTACCGGAAAATGGGGTGTGCGAATGCGGTGCAACAGCAACTCCAGTCGAAGAAGTTAAAGAAGTTAAGGAAGAGACTGTAAAGGCTGCTGAAACAGTTGCAACAAATGTTTCTGATACAGTATCAGCTAACACTGCTCCTTCAACAGCAGGCGGCTTAGATGTTAAGATGCTCGCAATCATTGGTGGTGCGGCTGTAATTGGTCTTATCATTATCATCGCTCTTTTCTCAGTTCTTTTCGGCGGCGGATATAAGAAGCCTGTTGAAAAGTACTTTAAGTCAATTCAAAAGGCTGATATGGATAAGTATATTTCTGTTTTCCCTGAAGAATTTGCTGAAGGAATTGAAGATGAAATAGATGACGATTATGATGGGGATTTTGAAGATTATCTCGATGATGAGTACCTTGACGCACTTGAAGAGGATTACGGCAGAAATATCAAGTTCAAGGTTAAGTTTGAAGAAAAGGACGAAGTAAAGAACAGAGATATCAAGTTTTTTGAAGAAATGGCTGATGCTGATATTTCAAAGGCTTATGAAGTTGAATTCACTCTTACTGTAAAGGGTAAGAAGGACGATGACGAACTCGATTTCGTTGCATACGTTGGTAAGGTTGACGGCGAAGGCTGGAAGCTCCTTATGCCACCATATGAAAAAGGCGATATAGACATAATGGATGCTTTAGGTGGTTTTGATTTAGACGATTTTGATTATTAATTTGCAAAAAGCGGCTGTGTTAGCTGCTGATTGTTAAAGAACTATATTAAAGGCACTTTTGATATTTCTATCAAAAGTGCCTTGTTTTTTAGAGTTGACTATTTGCGGATTGAATGTTATAATAAACGAAACAATAAATCGCAATTTAATAAAGGAGCGGTGTGAATGGCGATTACGATTAATATTTATTATACAGGAAAAAATGGAGCGGCCAGAGCGTTTGCTGAAGAAATGATTGCTTCAGCTACAGTAAAAGCAATCCGAGAAGAAAAGGGTAACCTTAAATATGAGTATTTTATTCCGATAGATAAGCCCGATACCATTCTTTTAATTGACAGTTGGGAAAATCAAACAGCTCTTGATATGCATCATGCTTCACCGATGATGGAAAAAATTGAAGAATTAAGAGAAAAATATGACCTTCAGATATACAAATCGGGATAACAAACAATGCCTAAGGATTATCATATATATGAATATAAACAAAAAACGGATATTAACGTAAAAACGTAATATCCGTGTTCTTTTGATGTTAAAAAACTGATTACTTAATGATAAATTTGTCGATAGCCTTTAAGAAATCAGCAGCGTCATCAGTATGTGCGTTAAGCTCGATTGGCTTAGAGAGGTCGAGGCTGAAAATACCCATAATTGACTTTGCGTCGATAGCATATCTGCCTGAAACGAGGTCAATGTCAAAATCGTAACGCATAACGATGTTTACAAATTCTTTTACGTCATTGATTGCCTGAAGTGAAACAGTAGTTTTAGTCATAAATTATTACCTCCTCAAAAAACTTTGTCTGGGTTTAGGCAAAACCGTACATAAAGTGCGGTGTTGCCTGAGTGTGTTATACAGTATCTTTACTGCAACTACATAATAACATCAAATTAAAATAAAGTCAAGGGGGTTGAGTTATTTTCGGTAATTTAGTATAATGGAAATAGATGAAATCAAATCTTTTTATTCACTACGAATAATTATTTAAAGTGCATAAAACATATTTGTTGAATTTATGCACACTAAACATAACGGAGATAATACATTACAATGAAAAACACTTTTTTTCTTACCTTTGGTTGTAAAGTTAATTATTATGAAACTGAGTGTATGAAATCGCTCTTTTCAAAACGTGGCTACAATATAATAGGTGAATACAAATCTGCAGATATTGTGGTAATAAATTCCTGTACAGTTACAGCGTCGGGGGACAGTAGAGTTTTTACGGCGCTTAAAAAAATAAGAAAAGCTTTACCAAAGGCTGTAATAGCACTTACAGGCTGTTATCCGCAAGCGTTTGCGGAAGAAACAGAAAAAATAATGGAAGCTGATATTATTATGGGAACAAAATATCGTTCTCGGATTGTTGATGTTGTCGAGGATTTTATATGCAAGCCTCAGAGAATTGTGTTTGTATCTGATTATAAATCAGATGATGAATACGAATGTATAACTTGTACTGAATTTAAAGACAATACAAGAGCATTTGTTAAAATACAGGACGGCTGCAATCAGTTTTGTTCATATTGCATTATTCCTTATGCAAGAGGACGATGCCGTTCAAAGCCGATTGATGTTCTGAGGGAAGAAGCGGAAAAAATTGCTTCAGGCGGAGTGAAGGAAATAGTTCTTTCGGGTATTAACCTTGCGTTTTATGGCAAGGAATACGGTCTTACGCTTGCAGATGCAGTTGAAGAATGTTGTAGGATTGACGGAATAAAAAGGGTACGTCTTGGTTCACTCGAGCCTGAAATGATGTCGGACAGCCAACTTGAGCGTATGGCGGTACAAAAAAAATTCTGTCCCCAGTTTCATCTTTCACTTCAAAGCGGTTGTACACGCACACTTAAAGCTATGAACAGAAAATATACGGCAGAAGAATATGAAGAGCTTGTAACACGAATTCGCAATAAATTTCCGCAATGTGCAATTACTACGGATATAATGGTAGGCTTTCCGGATGAAACGGATGAGGATTTTGCTCAATCAGTTGAATTTGCGAAAAAAATACGCTTCAGTAAGGTTCACGTTTTCAGATATTCAAGACGACGAGGAACTGTGGCAGACCGAATGAAAAACCAGATTTCCGAACAGGTGAAATCTGAAAGATGGCACATAATGAATGAAGCCGTAAAAAAATCACAAGCAGAATATATGAAATCTCTTGTCGGAAAAGAAGTAGAAGTATTGTTCGAACGTGAAAACTGCATAGAATTTCATCAGGGACATGCCCCTGATTATACATTAATAAAAATTCCAAGAAAAAATTGCAAAAAAAGTTTGCGTAATGAGATTTTTTGTGTTAAAATAAAAGAGAGCGATTTTGATTGCTGTATCGGTGAACCGGTAGAGCGTTGAAATCTGTATGCTGTACCGCAAAGCAGCAGCTATGTCAATTTAATTTGCGGAGAAATGGAGCATTAAAATGTCTGTGTTCAGAATTTATGTTGAAAAGAAACCCGAATTTGCCGTAGAGGCTCAGTCTGTGCTCAACGACGTTCAGACAGCATTGAGATTGAGCATCTCAGGAATAAGAATTCTTAATAGATATGACGTTGATAAGCTTAGTCAGGAGGATTTTGAAGCATCAATCAATACGGTTTTCTCCGAGCCTGCTGTTGACGTTACATATACAGAGCTTCCTGAAATCAGCGGAAACCAGAGGGTTTTTGCTGTTGAATACCTTCCGGGACAATTTGACCAGCGTGCTGACAGCTGTGAGCAGTGTATTCAGATTTTAAGACAGGGCGAACGCTGTCGTGTAAAAAATGCAAGAGTTTATATAATAAATGGAAATATTACTGATTCGGAATTCGATAAGCTCAAAGCATACCTTATTAACCCTGTTGAAAGCAGAGAGGCTTCTCTTGATACTGTAAGAACTCTCGATACAAATTACGAAATTCCTACAACTGTTGAGGAGCTTGAAGGCTTTATTATGCTCAACGATGCAGGCCTTAATGCTTTTGTTGAAAAGTTCGGACTTGCAATGGATTTTGATGATATAAAGTTCTGTCAGGATTATTTCCGCAATACAGAAAAGAGAAATCCTACAATTACAGAAATCAGAATGATAGATACATACTGGTCTGACCACTGCCGTCATACAACATTCCTCACAAATGTAAAGAATGTTGATATTAAAACTCCTTATATCAAGGAAACATATGATATGTACCTTGACGTAAGAAAAGAACTCGGCCGTGAAGAAAAGCCTGTAACTTTAATGGATATAGCTACTCTTGCAGCTAAGAAGCTTAAGGCTGACGGTCTTATGCCTGACCTTGATGAGAGCGAAGAGATTAATGCTTGTTCAGTAAAAATCAAGGTTGATATTGATGGCGAGCTTCAGGATTGGATTCTTATGTTCAAGAACGAAACTCACAATCATCCGACAGAAATCGAACCATTTGGTGGTGCGGCAACTTGTCTTGGCGGTGCAATTCGTGATCCGCTTTCAGGACGTTCTTATGTATATCAGGCAATGCGTGTAACAGGTGCAGCAAATCCGCTTGTTCCTGTTGAAGATACAATTACAGGTAAGCTTCCTCAGAGAAAGATTACTGTTGGTGCGGCTAACGGCTACAGCTCATACGGTAACCAGATTGGTCTTGCTACAGGTCACGTTTCTGAAATTTATCATCCGGGATATGTTGCAAAGCGACTTGAAATCGGTGCTGTAGTAGGTGCTGCTCCTGCTGAAAATATCAGACGTGAAGCTCCTGTTCCCGGAGATGTTGTAGTTCTTCTTGGCGGTAAAACAGGTCGTGATGGCTGTGGCGGTGCAACAGGTTCATCAAAATCACATACTCTTGAATCACTCGAAAGCTGTGGTGCAGAGGTTCAGAAGGGTAATCCACCTGAAGAAAGAAAGCTTCAGCGTCTTTTCAGAAATCCTGAAGTTACAAGAATGATCAAGCGTTGTAATGACTTCGGTGCAGGCGGTGTATCGGTTGCAATCGGTGAGCTTACAGACGGACTTGTTATAAATCTTAATGCGGTTCCTAAAAAATATGAGGGCCTTGACGGTACTGAAATTGCAATCAGTGAATCACAGGAGAGAATGGCTGTTGTTATTTCTCCGGAGGACCTTGACAGATTTATGGAAGAAGCTAAGAAGGAAAACCTCGAAGCTACTCTTGTTGCGGATGTAGTTGCTGAGCCACGTCTTAAAATGAACTGGAATGGTAATACAATTGTTAATCTTTCAAGAGAATTCCTTAATTCAAACGGTGCTTCAAAGTATACTGATATTGTTATAGAAGAGCCTACAAATGAAAGCAAGGTTGAGGTTACAGACTGTGCTGACAGCTGGACTGAGCTTATGGCTAACCTTAATGTATGCTCACAGAAGGGACTTGTTGAAAAGTTTGACTCAACAATCGGAGCAGGTACTGTATTAATGCCATACGGTGGTGTATATCAGCTTTCACCATCACAGGCAATGGCTGCTAAAATTCCTGTACTTGAGGGCGAAACAAATACTTGTTCTATTATGGGTTGGGGATATAATCCTGTTATTTCCGAAAAGAGCCCATATCATGGTGCAATGACTGCTGTAATCGAATCAATTGCTAAGGTTGTTGCTGCCGGCGGTACTTATAAGAAGTGCTGGCTCACTTTCCAGGAATATTTTGAAAGAACTCAGAATGACCCTAAGAGATGGGGTAAGCCTCTTGCAGCACTTCTCGGTGCATTCAAGGCTCAGCTTGAAATGGGATGCGGAGCAATCGGCGGTAAGGATTCAATGTCAGGTACATTTGAACAGATTGATGTTCCTCCGACACTTGTTTCATTTGCAGTTTCAACTGCTAAGGCTGATAAGGTTGTTTCTACAGAATTCAAATCTGCAGATAGTAAGGTAATTATGCTTACTCCTGATTACGATGAAAACGGACTTCCTGTTTTTGATAGTATCAAGAGTGTATTTGATAAGGTTGAGGAAATTATTGCTGACGGACGTGCAAATGCTGTTTGGACAATCGGATACGGCGGTGTCGCAGAGGGTATTGCTAAGATGTGCTTCGGAAATAAGATAGGCTTTGAGTTCACATCAAAGCTTACTGCACAGCAGCTCTTCAAGCCTTGCTATGGTTCATTTATTATTGAGCTTAACGGTGATGCAAAGCAGTCTGAAAATGTAATAGGTATCACAAGAAATGAATATAAGGTTATGAATTTTGATTATTCAATCAGCCTTGATTCATTACAGAGAACTTGGGAAAGTAAGCTTGAACTTGTATTCCCATGCAGAATAAAGACAACTGAAGCTACTCCACAGGAATACTCATATCCAACAACAAAGAAGCTTGCTCCTGCAATCAAGGCAGCAAAGCCAAGAGTACTTATTCCTGTATTCCCCGGTACAAACTGTGAATACGATACAGCAAGAGCATTCGAAAAAGCAGGTGCAATTGCAGAAACAATTGTTATCAGAAATATGGCATCCGGCGATATTGAAGCATCTGTTGAACAGGTTGAAAAGGCAATTGCAAATTCACAGATTATTATGATTCCTGGTGGATTCAGCGGCGGTGACGAGCCAGAGGGAAGTGGCAAGTTCATTACAGCATTCTTCCGTAATCCTAAGATTAAGGACGCAGTTCATGAGCTTCTTAAAAACCGTGACGGACTTATGCTCGGTATTTGTAACGGCTTCCAGGCACTTATCAAGCTTGGTCTTGTACCGTTTGGTGAAATTGTTGATATGACAGATGAATCACCTACACTTACATTCAATACAATTGCACGTCACCAGTCAATGATGGTAAATACAAGAATTGCTTCAAATAAATCCCCATGGCTTTACGGCTGTGAGGTAGGCGACATTCATACTATTCCGATTTCACATGGTGAAGGACGTTTTGTTGCTCCGCTTAGCCTTATCCAGCGTCTTGCTAATAATGGTCAGATTGCTACACAGTATGTAGATATGGACGGCAAGCCTACAATGGATATCAGATATAATCCTAATACATCAATCGACGCTATTGAGGGTATTACTTCACCTGACGGACGTGTATTCGGTAAAATGGGACACAGTGAACGTAAAGGTGAAT
>SVNL01000110.1 GCA_015066925.1 Ruminococcus sp. | reverse complement strand
AAAGAAAATTATTCCGACGAATTTATCCGCATTTCCGGTAGCAAATGTTAAGCCCGAAAAGATATTTTATGTATCTTCTCGGGCTTGATTTTTATTCAATTAGCTTTTAGGATTTGTAAGACGAAATAACCTCTCTCTCCTTAAAAAACATAGCATAGCTTACATAACTTCCAAAATTCTCACCATCACGATTATTAAGAACCATTCTGCATATGTTTAGAACTGTATTATATTTTTTCGTGTTTCGGGTATTTATACACTTTGAAAATTCCTCTTTATAGCTGACAGGAGTTTTAACCTCTTCAAGAAACGAAAGAATTTGTTTAAGACTTCGTGAGCTTTGCGAATTTACCGAAAGCTTCATCATAAGCTTTGCGGTAGCTTTAATCAATCGGTTTTCGGCTCTGTCAGAGGTGAAAACATCGTGACGCACATAAACTCTTTCCTGATGAATTAAGTTTTTTCTGCTGTTTTCGGCAAACATAATATTTCCCTGAACCATATTAAGATTTTCCTCAACGCTTTTATAGCCGTGAAGCATTCCGCTTTTAATTATTTTCATACTTTCTTTTACGAAAACAGAGATAAAACACTCAAAAAAGCTTTCGGAATTATCAATAGCATTATCGGGATAAACTATATCAAAAAGCTCGCAAAGTGAACGGCATAGTAATTTTCTTGCCTCATAAAACTCATTTTCACATTCTTTTGAAATGTGCGGAAGTATTTCAAGCTGAGTTCCGTCAGCAAAGCGTACAAATCCAACGTAATCTGTTGTTCTTAGAATTTTTCTGCCGTTTTCTTCGGTCAAAATAAGAATATTCTTTCCTTCTGACTCAGCTGTCTGAGAAAAATCAGAAAGCATTTCAAACCTATTTTTATTTTCGGAAGTAAGTTCTGCAATTTTTTCGTTTATAAATTGTGAAGTAAGTAAGCTGTTCATTTTATTCTCCGTATAAAAAATCAGGAATTACCGTTGTAAATATTGATAAAATGTTCAGGCTGCCAGTTATCGGGGTTGCCGATGCGATAAAGCTTCTGCCCCGTATCATAGCGCTTTATATATTTCGGAGTAATACATTCAATAAATGTATTATCGTCGTTTAAAATGAGCTTTATTCTTTCATAGTCGTCAAAGAAATACTCCTGTAAAAGAGGAATAATCTTTGTATTGAATACATTTCTCAGCTCGTCTATATTCTTTATCGAGCCTTTTTTATTCATAAAATAAGCATGACCTATCGAATGTTCACGGTCGTAATAATATTCAATACGCTCATTTATGGCAACAAGCATTTCACAGAGGTCTATATCTCCGCATTTTCCAAGAAGCTTTGGCTGCGGCATCATCTCAATAAAATCAAAACGTCTTCTTAAAGCTGTATCAAGCATTGCGATTGAACGGTCAGCCGTATTCATTGTTCCAAGAATATAAAGATTTTCAGGAACATAAAAATCTTTCTGAGAATAAGGAAGAACAGCGATTGTCCCACGCTTTGACTCTTCAATAAGGGTGATAAGCTCACCGAAAATTTTCGATATATTTCCACGGTTGATTTCGTCGATTATCGAAACGTATTTTACAGAAGGATTTTTTGCCGCCTTTTCACAAAGCGACTTGAACACACCGCTGAATGCTCTGTAAATAACAGTTGTTTCAGAATGTGCAACGCTTGTTTCTTTTCCGTATCTGTCCTCAATAACAGGTCTTATTCCCTCTACAAACTCCTCGTAGCTGAATGACTGGTGGAAGGTAGTAAATTTAATACGTCCATCGCTCATATACGCGTCATATCGTGCTTTTATATCCGCATACGGTTCAGCTGACGATATTTTTCTGCCCTCGATAAGCTCTACGGCATATCTGACGATATTATACGTTTTACCTGTACCCGGAGGACCATAGAGTATCTGGTTAAGCGAAGCCTGATTAAATTCATAAGCCACATCCTCGGTTGTGTAATCAGACATTGATACTTCCCGTGAAAAAATATCGAAATTCTTCATATTTTTGAATTTAAAGTTTTCATCACGGAAATTTTTTATAGTACGACAGTTCTCTACATAAAATGAGATATCATTCTTATCGCTGATACCCACTTCAAGCTCGTCATAAATTACTCCCATTTCGTTAAGATTATCAAACACAGGAAATGTAAACGGAAGCAGACAATGCAGTATTCTCGAAGCAGCTGCAATCGGAAATCCCGAATTTTTTATATTTGCATCAATCATCTTCGACGCCGTATCGTAA
This sequence comes from Ruminococcus sp., assembly GCA_015066925.1. Classification (GTDB taxonomy): domain Bacteria; phylum Bacillota; class Clostridia; order Oscillospirales; family Ruminococcaceae; genus Ruminococcus. Next base: position 812 of record SVNL01000110.1, on the reverse strand, counting down.
ATAAGCTCATCGTCACCAAGCTCTATTATATTGATACACAGCTTGATAAAAAATTGTATTGCTTCATTATTCTGTGCAATTTCAGTACCTCTATAAGTTGTAAAGTATGAAATATTTTTCAATTCATCGCTGTCAAATACATGGGTATACATATTTCTTGAATTCAGATTTTGAATTCTTTCAATTACTGTATTTAAGCGAAACTTATCGTTATGAAGTAAATGACTGTTTTGTATTCTTGTATTTCTTTCATCGCTTTCGAGATTCCATATACCGAGTGAAAGCAGGTAAAGCAAATCAAGGTCATTATAATCAAAAACAGACATATTTCTGATGCATGAATAATATTTTATTGCTGATCTTACAGCAGTGTATGTTCCGTCATATTCATCGGGAATAAGTTCTTTTTTTCGTTGTAATGCTAATAACAGGTCTTGTTTTCCCATACCTATCCTACTGCCTTTCAGTATGAATTATCTTGTTTAATCTCTTGTAAAGTATACTATTTATAGTCAGTGCCGAACCGTGCTTGACTCTGACTATAAAAATAAATTTAATTGCAATTTTCAAAAGCTTTTGTCGTTTGCTTCAGATTATTCAATATAATCTTGAAATTTACTTTATTATATCATATTTTCTCTCAATCGTCAACTATTCAACAAAAAAATAATCCATTTTTGAAAATATTTGTCACATACGTTAAACAGCTTTGCCTGCCTATGTATATTTTCCACATATCATGTACTAATATTCCTACCTCAATCCACATTGGTTCATCATAGTACAATTTGCAGACATCAGCTTATAAAAAA
>SVNL01000109.1 GCA_015066925.1 Ruminococcus sp. | reverse complement strand
TAGAAAAATATAGTATAATAATATAAATGGGCAATAAAAGCTTGTTTAACTTTTGTTTGATGTTCAGCACATCAATAATATCAGATTTAAGGAGATGTTTCCAATGAACGAAAAAATACAGAAGATAATGGACCTTATCCGTGAAAAGGATATTAAAATGGTCGATTTCAAAATGGTTGACATTAATGGTCAGTATCGTCATGTTACAATTCCGGCAAAGGATTTCAGCGAAGATGTTATGAAGAATGGTATTGGCTTTGATGCTTCAAACTATGGTTATGCTGTAGTAGAAAAAAGCGATATGGTGTTTATTCCTGATCCTGACAGTGCGGCTATTGATCCGTTCTGTGAAATACCTACACTTTCAATGGTGGGTAATGCTATGATTATTGATTATCCTGAAAATCGTCCTCTTGCTCAGTATCCAAGAAATATTGTTGCTGCTGCTGAACAGTATATGAAAGACAGCGGCGTTGCTGATACAATGCTTATTCTTCCTGAATTTGAATTTTATCTTTTCGACAATGTAGGCTGGGATGTAAGTGGACAGAGCGTTGGCTATTCAGTTGATGCAGTTCAGTCACACTGGAATAGCGGTGTTGAAGGAACAGGATGTGTTGTACCAAAGCAGAAGAATTATCATGTTACAAAACCATTTGATATTTCATATGATGCCAGAAGTGAAATGTGTCTGCTTATGGAAGAAGCAGGTATCGGTATAAATTATCATCATCCTGAAGTAGGAGCTGCCGGACAATTTGAAATTGAGCCTAAGCTTGGTGTAATGTCAAAAATGGCGGATGCTACAATGACTATAAAATACATCATTCACAATACAGCAAAAAAATATGGCAAGTCTGCAACATTTATGCCAAAGCCTGTTATGGGTGAGGCAGGTAATGGTATGCACGTTCATATGCTTCTTCTCAAAGATGGACAACCTGTATTCTCAGATGATGATGGTTATGCACATCTCAGCAAGGAAGCTCATTACTTTATGGGTGGACTTCTCAAGCATATTGACTCACTTTGTGCTATAACAAATCCGAGCACAAACTCTTTCAAAAGACTTGTTCCGGGATTTGAGGCTCCTGTTACAGTTGGCTATGCAACATCAAACAGAAGTGCTGTTATACGTATTCCTGCATATGCAAAAACTCCTGATCGCAGACGTTTTGAGCTTAGAAATCCTGATGCTACATGTAATCCGTATTTCTGTTATGCCGCTATACTTATGGCAGGTCTGGACGGTATCAAGAATAAGATTGATCCTCATGCAAACGGCTGGGGACCATATGATATGAATCTTTTCCATCTCAGCGACGAGGAAAAAGCAAAGCTTACACATCTTCCTACATCACTTGAACAGGCACTTGATGCTCTTGAAGCTGATCATGATTATCTTCTTGAAGGCGGCGTATTCCCGAAAGAGCTTATCACAAACTTTATACGTTCAAAGCGTCAGGAATGTCGTGAACTTGCGGCTATTCCACATCCTGCTGAATTTGACCGCTATTATAATCTTTAATAAATATTTCAGCTGTAAATTGTAGCAAATTCTTCTTTAGCACATTGCGTTATGAAGGAATTGTACGAGCATATTATCAATATGGCTTACTAAATAATATGAAAAAAAATAAAAAGCTTGAAATAAAAAATATAGTAATAGGGTTATGGATTGCACTTGCTTTATTTGGAATTATATGTTTTGTAAATTTTGCAATTCAATTCACGAAAAGCAATGATGTTCAGACGAGTTCGTTTTCAGAGAACTCTGAAATATCGCAATAAGATTTAATATGATTATAAAAATCTCCGAAGTTGTTTAAGGCTTCGGAGATTTTATTCTTATAATAGAATTACACAGTTGTAATAGTGCTGTCATATAAGTGTTGAATGAATTATAAAAACGATAATAGAAAATATTGAAAAATATAAAGTGTTATGATATAATTAAAAAAAATTCGAGGAGAAAAACATGAAAAAAAGTATTTGTTCGATTATAACAGTAATAATATGTGCTTTTACATTATCGCCCTGCAAGGCTTTATGTGATGCTAGTGAGTATAAATTTACATCGAGCTTTATACAGAACTGGTATTGCAGAGATTGGACTAAGGAACGTTGGATAGCTGAGTTTAATGCCGCAAAAGATGTAGGATTTGAATCCCTCATACTGCAATCGACCTATGATATAGTAAGGGGAGAGTGTTCTGATGAAGATAATAAGAAGAATCCCTCAGCATATCCGAATACTCAAAGCTTCTGTATGTTTCTGTCTGAAAAAGAGGCAACATATCATTCGGGACAAAATGGCGGAGATGCACTTGAAATTGCTCTTGAGGCAGCGAAGTCAACTGGAATGAAATTGTGGCTTGGTACAGTCAATGATGATATGTGGTGGAATTATGGGTGGGGTATACCTGATTCATATTTTGAGGAATGGAGTACTGCCAATGCTCAATTATCTGCTTCACTTATAACTGAGATGTGGCAGGAATACGGTGAGGATTACGGCAATCAGATAGCAGGCTGGTATTATACAAATGAAATATGGAATATCGACGTTGCCTGCAATGGTACTGATAATGGTGAATATGTACGTATTATAGGTGATAATATCAATGCAAGTGTTTCAGCGATAAATCAGGTGTGTCCTGATAAACCTCTGCTCATAAGTCCGTTTTATAATACTGATATTTCAAGTCCTGAGCAATTCGGTGGTTTTATAGGCAATATTATAGATACAGCGGAAATTCGTACAATAGATATATATGCTTGTCAGGACGGCGGAGGAAGAGAGTATTCTGCTGATGTAATACGAGAATGGGCTATTGCCCAGAAAAAAGCAATAGACGGACGTATGCAATTCTGGATAAATAATGAGTGCTTTGATAAGGAATATAATCCGAAATCAATAGATAAATTGCGTGAAAGCTATTACGCAACAGCTGATATTGTAGAAAATAATATCATATTTTCGTGGAATCATTATTATGCATCTGATGCAAATTTAAATAATGACTTTAGCAAATTTTCTTGTGATATGATTATTGGTGATGCCAATAATGATGGAGTTTTTGAT
>SVNL01000108.1 GCA_015066925.1 Ruminococcus sp. | reverse complement strand
GTTAAAACACGCAACGGAAATATTGCTTCTACAACTAAAAGAGATGATGAGATTTTCTCAAAAATCCCTGAACAGTTCGAACAAGTTGTAGAATATATCTCAGATTACAATGTAAACATTATTACAGATACTCTTATTGTTAATGATGTTGTAACTGCTACTTCTAATTATATATTGGCAGAAAACATCCAGCCATGGATAAACGAGTATGCACCTCTTGGTGGTTATGACAGCGTATTTGTTTATAACACAGAAGATCCTAGTCAGACAAATAGCAATGATTTCGGAAATCCATGCAGTTCTATCCCTACACGTGATAACGCATTTGGATATAGCTATGTATGGTCACCTATATCATGTGTTGACTATAATGCAAACACTAACAAACACTACTATTCAGTTGATATCGCTATCCACGAATGGATTCATACACTTGAATCTTTCAGAAATATTGACGGACGCACAGTTTTAATGCCATCAGCTGATATTAAAAATCTTGATAAGATAACTCTTAATTCAAACAAAACAGAATACACAAACGGTTACTACAAATGGGCTAATGACTGGCCAACTGATGAAAGAAGCGGAAAGTCATTAGAATTCTACAAAGGTATAGAGGAAAAAAATCTTGCATATGGACGTGCATTTCTTACTGGAAGACTTTATGATATGAATAACTTCAGATATGTAGGTATGTTCCCTTCATTCTGGAAACTCTTCAGCGGTAAGACCTTCCTCGGAGAATTTTATGCACAGGATGCAAGTGGAAAATACGCAGCATTTCTTGGTAGTGATACCCAAAAGACAAGTTACGTGAATGCTCCTGCAACTAACAAGGCTGATTACGTATGGAAGCTTTGCTACTCATACAAAGACAATAAGCTTCATGTAGTTTCAAAGAAATTCCCTAACTGGAATTATCCACTTGAAAATACTCCACTCAGCAATCACAAGTTCACAAAGATCAACTTCGATGATTCTGACACATATTACATCTATAACAAGGCTGAAAACAAGTATCTCTCATACAATACTACTGCTAATTCTCACGGTTTATCCGGATTCAGCACTGCTGACACTCTTCAGTGGAATATAAAATACATCGGCAACAATGCGTTTGAAATTTCACCTAAGAGCAATTCAAATCTCTTATTTGATGTTAAAAATGCAGCAAATGTCGAAAATAACAGCATAAGTCTTCACGGTCGTACAGGCTACACAAATGCTCAGAGCTTCCAGTTCAGACTCAATGCTGACGATACATATTCTATCTATCCTATGCTTTCAAACACACGTTGCTTAAATGCATCAGGTACAAAATTAACTATTACAACTGCTGCTAACAAGAACTCTCAGAAGTGGGTTATTACAAAGGCAAACGGAAACAAGGAAATATTCCCGGGAAAATACACTATCAAGAATAGTGACGGAGGTTTCATCAATGCAGGTTCATCAAATACTCTTTCATTAAACGCTAACACTCCTTCTGCTACAAAGTGGAACATCAAGGCTTATCCAGGCAAAATAAATGCTAAGAACTTCTATCTTCTCCAGGCTGCAAACGGTCGTGTACTTGACCTACTTAACACATACGATATAGAAGGCAATAAGATAATTGCTCACCCAAATCTGACAGGCTATGCTACAGGACAGGCTTGGCAGTTTGTATTGGGAGTTGATTCAGCCGGTGAATACTATCTGAATATCGTTCCACTCAATACAAGAACAAGAGGTCTTAACGTTACTAATAACACAGTTAGCCTTAAATCAACTATATCAAAGATTACTCTTGCTCGTGCTTGAGTTCTGACTTCTTAACAGAATGTAAATAGTTATTCCCAAAAACTTAATATCCTATTTGCATCCTTAATAAATTCACATTATAATATAAAATCAGCCGCAGATTATTATCTGCGGCTTGTTTTATGCTGTGTACTTTTGATATAGCATTTTATTTCAATTGTTTTTTATTTAACGATTATAGTTCGCCTGCGTTTTACTGTTTAGCACCATATTAAGTAAAAGTCATTTCCAGAGAATATACAAGGAGCTTTTTGACACAAGCTGCAAGGAGGATATAATAACTTCAAGAATGGAAAAGGCTAAATGGCTTCTTGAAAATACTATAATTCCTGTAACACAGATCGCTGAGCAATGCGGTTATCTTAACAGCAGCCATTTCATAAGACAATTCGGCAGTCGTGTAGAAATGACTCCCTCGGATTATCGCAAAAAATTCAGCAAGGAACAATAATGCAAATATTATGAAAAAAATGTAATTTACTCTTAAGGCAACACCTTAGTGTAAAATAAAAAAATTCTGTGTTTTTGTAGAAGAAATTTTCAAGACAGTACTTGAATGCGGAAAGTTATACTTTTACACTATATTATATCATATTTTATCTGGATAAGTTTATTAAATTACGTCCAATCCTCTTTCCCGTCCCTGTGTTGTTTCAGGGCGGCAAAACGGAATAGTTGCTTGCGTGAGGAAATTCCAAGCTTGCTGTAAATGTTCTTGTTGTGATATTTAAGCGTATTTTCCGTAATGTGCAGGATTTCCGCAATCTGCTTTGCAGTTTTACCTGAAAGATACAGCTCATACACTCTGTATTCGGCTGGTGTAAGCATACTGAGATTTTCCACGAAGAATTGATATTCCTCGGGAACAATCTCTTCCTTGTGCTTTTCGGCAAGACGGTCAATTTCACTTTTGGCAAGCTCGTATTTTTCCGCTGCCTTTTCGTATTCTTCCTTTGCCTTCTTAGCCTCCTCTTCGGCAAATCGTTTTGCGTTCTCAAGGTCATCAAGCTGCTGCTCGTAGTAATTATCCTTTTCTTCAAGAAATGCAAAAAGGTCGTCTATTTCACGGATACGAAGCTGATCACCGTAATTTTCCTTTGCTTTGACCTGTTCTATCTTTTTCATAATGGGCGAAACATACTTCTTGCTCATAAAGCCACAGCAGACAGCGGCAAGAATTGCCACAATTAGGAAAATAATCAGAATATTTATCTGTCCTTTGCGCAAAAAGCTTTCATACTGTGTTTTCTGAATCATAACAACAACACTGAAGACTTCATTTCCGAGTGTTATTTCCTTAGTCAGTCCCAC